>JBKPAF010000102.1:0-31838 GCA_046726275.1 Actinomycetota bacterium | reverse complement strand
GTCACCTCCGGCGTGCCCGTGAACCACTCCTTCGGGACCCGCCCCGAAAACCAACCCCTGATCTCTTCGAGATCGCTCACGGCTACCTCCTGCCCTCGCACCCGGGCAGGAGTTTATCATGAGTTACAGAATTACACACTTACACTCTCTTGGGGGGCTTCCAGCAGGTGGCGCACTCGCAAGTGTCGGGAAGTCGTACACGGCAGATTCGGCGTAGACGACGATATTGTCTACGTGGGTACGTCGGACCGAGTCGTACCGGCCCCCGCAGGTGATGAGACGGAGCTGGGGGTCGTTCGTATTTCCGTAGACGTCCAACGTCGGGAAGCGGCTCTTCGGATAGCTCGCGACGCGACCCACTCGGAAGTCGACGATCACTCCGTCGGCACGAGTCACCGAGACTCGATCCCCACGGCGGAGGGCGCCGAGCTCGAAGAAGACGCTGGGTCCTGTCGCCGAGTCGACGTGCCCCAGGATGATCGAAGGCCCGATCTGACCCGGCGTGGGTGAGTACTTGTACCACCCAGCCTCATCCACATCCAGAGGGGGGACCTGGAGCGTGTGGTCGGGATTCAGGCCCAGTTCCATCAGGCTGGTGTGCACTCCGATCGCTGGGATGTCGATCCGGATCGGAGGCGACCGTGGCAGGCCGAGCCTGGCCCATGGAGGGAGTCGCCCGTGGTGATGGGCCGTCCGGCCCGGCGAGGTGAGCGGCGACTGATGCCGGGTCGAATGCGCCGCCCAATCTGGAGGCTGAGGCGGGCTCTCCTGTGCGGCGATGCCGTGGGTGACCAAGGTGAGCCCGATGACGCAGAGAACGGCCGCCGCAATTGCCGCGAGGTCCCCCGGCCGATAGGGCCACCTGCGGTCTTCGCTCCTGGGCGCTCCCGTCGAGCGCGCCTGGGTATTCGTCATGCCGATCCGTGCGTCCGCCGGCGCCGATAGGCGACCGTCGCGGCGCCGATCCCGGCCAAAAGCGCCAGGGTGCCGAGCACGATGGCTGCGAAGTCCTCGATCCCGGAGGTCCCGCCCCCTCCAGTCCGGACGCCACCGGAGGGATTGCCTCCGACTTGCGATCCCCCACCGCCTGACCCCTGACCACCGCCGCCTGATGGGCTGCGCGTTGGCACGGGGGGCGTCGGGCTGGGCGGTCCAGACCCGCTCGGCGTCGGGGTCGGGGTCTCCGATTCCGTTGGGGTTGGGGGTGCCTCGGTTGGACTGGGGGTGGGAGCCACGCTCGGGCTCGGGGACTCACTCGGTGTAGGCGTCGGCGCCGGTGTGGGAATCGGCGTTGCGGCGCAGTCCACCTTGAAGACCTTGCTCTTGCTGCCGCCTCCTGCGGCCACCGGCCACTCCACCTTGTATTGGCCGTCGGGCAATGTTATGTCGGCGGTCCTGCCGTGACCGTTCTCATCGAGGGCGACCGTGCCCTGTAGCACGACGGCGGTCCCCGGCTGTTCGTGGATGGTCCAGGACTGCGTGGAATTCGGATCGAAGTTGAAAGCAGCCAGGTAGAACACGCAGACCTGCGGGTCATCCGACTGACTCGACTCTGGAGTCGAGCTGTCGTGGACCTTGATGTCGCCGTTGGCGCCGGCGGGCAACGTCCCCGCCTCCGCAGGCTGCAGTCGCCTTGGCTGGCGGGGTTGGGTACAGGCAACCGACGCACTGACCACCAGGAGCAGTCCGACGATCGCCCCAAACCACTTCAGGACGTACCTGTCTCTGCCAGCGGCAGATGCCAGCACTTCAGCTCCATAGTAGGCGGGACATCGTCGACGCTACTCCGGGTTTGCGTCAAAACGGCTAGGTCCCGGCCGTCCAGTCGGTCGCGACCTCGAGCGAACGCCATCCGTCGACGTGTCCGTTCTAAGCCGGGCTCGGTCAAACCCCCTGCGAGATGAGCCACCCGAACCAACGCGCAAGCGCGATCAATAGAATCCAGATGGCCCATAGGGCAACACGCCGCCGGCGGTTCTTCGGGGACGGTTCATCATCGTGAGTCGTGGTGATCGGCCAGGCAATCCATGAGCTCGGGATCGAGCCGAAGTGGTCCACCCCCGGCAGGGATCACAAGACGCCCCTGGCTACGAACCTGCACGATGCTACAGGGAGCCACCCCGCACCTCCGGCAACCACCATCGGACCTGACGGCGCCCATCTGGAAACGGCGCGCCTAGTGGCGAAGGCGTGGCCGAACGGCCGCTGCGGCGCGGCGAAAGCGGTACGGAGGCCAGTGCTCGCTTGCGTGGGACTTCTCTAGACGGAGCGAGATTGCTCAGATGGGCGCCGGTTGAGGATGCTCAGGCGGCGCGGGATTCGCGCTGATCAGGGGCGTGTGGCATCTCGGCGGTGCGCAGTGCCCTGCGGGGTCGTGTGGTTCGTGCCTTCCGCTGTTCCACAGCCAGTCCGGCCAGGCCGACCCCAAACATCAGCACACTGATGCCCACGACAAGCCACCACGCAACCGTCGGGCTCACGAGGAAGCGGGCGGGGAAGCCGACCAGTTGCATGGCCGCAGAGAGGATCGATCCCTGAACGAGCACCCCAGCGATGGCGACCACGAGTCCGATCTCACCGATCAAAGCGACAATGAGCCAGGCCAGAAACGCCACCATGCCCTCCACCTGTATGTACGGACGCTGCGTGCAAGGTAGATGTACCCAGTTGGCTGACTCGTACGCTAGCGCGCGAGCTACCGGCCAACCGACGCCACGTAAGCCTCGAGGTCCGGGATGTGAGCGAAGGCGTGGCCGAAGGGCTGCTGCGGGGCGCCCAGGATCGAGCCGAGGAGCGTACACAGCTTTCGGCGGCGCCGGTTCGGCGTCTCGTACGACGCCTTGGATACCCATTCCTCCTCGGACATGGCAGCAATGCGTCTCACCAGTTCGTCGTGGACGTTGGCGGCTCCCCGACGGACGTCAGCGAGCGTCTGCGCCTGCTTCTCCGCCACCGCCGCAGCGTTGAACGCGTCGACCTTGCCGGTGGCCGGCGCGGAGAAAGGACCCGCCGGGCTCTCGACCCAGGGCTTCTCGCCTTCCTGAAACTCCGTCATCGACCGGAGGGCGAGCTCCTCCCACGTGGCGAGGTGGCCGATCAGATCCTTCGCCGACCAGTCTCCACCGCCGATCGTCGCCGGGCGAGCCAACTGCTCCTCGGAGAGCCCGCCCAGCAGCTCGTCGATGCGCGCGTGCCCTTCCCGCAACGCCCGGAGCGCGTCGTCCCGCGTTGGCTCGGCCACTAGCCGGCGGGCTTCGAGCCAGGCGAGTCGGGCCCGGGCGGCGTGGGCTCGCGCTTGGGCACGGTGAGGTCCCACCACGGATGCCGCTCCCGCACCTGCCCGCCCAGGTCGACGTGGATGTGCTTGATCTCGCGGTACTCGTTGAAGCCGATCTCCCCGTGCTCCCGCCCGATCCCGGACTCCTTGTATCCACCGAACGGGAACCGTGGGTTGATCATGTGCCAGTCGTTGATCCACACGGTGCCCGTCCGGAGCTGCTCGGCCACCTTGATTGCCCGGCTGCTGTCTCCGGACCACACACCTCCGGCCAGGCCGTAGATCGAGTCGTTGGCGATCCGGGCGGCCTCGTCGTCGTCCTCGAACGGGATGACCACCAGGACCGGCCCGAAGATCTCCTCCTGGGCGATGCGCATGGAGCTCTTCACGTTCCCGAAGATGGTGGGCTGGAAGTAGAACCCTCCGTCGTGGCCCTCGACCACGCTGCGCTCGCCTCCGGCCAGCACGTCCGCGCCCTCATCGCGGCCGATGCTCACGTACCGCTCGACGGTCTCGAGCTGGGTCTTCGAGACGATCGGGCCCATGTCGCTCGACGGATCCAGTGCGGGACCCACCTTGATGCCGTCCGCGCGCTTCACCAGCTCGGCGATGAACGCGTCGGCGATGGACCGCTGAACGAGGAGCCTCGTTCCCGCCGAGCACACCTGGCCGCCATGGAAGAAGACCCCCCACAGCGCGCCGTCGACGGCGAAGTCGAGGTCGGCGTCGTCCAGGACGATCGCCGCCGACTTGCCCCCCAGCTCCAACGTCGCCTTCTTCACGTTGGACGAGGCGAGCTGCATGATGCGCCGCCCGACCTCGGTGGACCCGGTGAAGGCCACCTTGTCCACCCCTTGGCTCGCCACGAGCTCCTCACCTGCGGCGGCTCCCGGGCCCGAGATCACGTTGACCACCCCCTGGGGGAGGCCCGCCTCCAGGCAGAGCCGGCCGATCTCCAACGTCGTGAGCGGCGTGTACGAGGCGGGCTTGATCACCACGGTGTTGCCGGCGGCGATGGCGGGAGCGATCTTCCACGCGGCCATCTGGATGGGGAAGTTCCAGGGAGTGATCCCGGCGCATACCCCGATGGGCTCGTACCGGATCCAGTTGGTCGACCCGGGGTTCCGGGGGAGCGACGCCTCGTCGTTCTCCTTCGCCGCGAGGTCGGCGAACACGCGGAACGTGGAGATGAGCATCCCGATGTCGGCTCCCTTGGCCATGCGGATGGTATGGCCGGCGTCCCGCGCCTCCAGCTCCGCCAGCTCCTTGGCCTTCCCCTTCGCCAGCTCGGCCACCTTCAGCAGGTGCTGGGCCCGCTCCCGGCCCTTCATCCGAGGCCAGGGGCCATCGTCGAACGCCTTCCGGGCAGCTTCCACGGCTCGCTTCGCGTCCTCCGGACCGCCCTTGGCCACCTGGGCGAACGGCTCGCCCGTGGAGGGATCGACCGAGTCGAACGTCTCGCCGGACGCGGCGTCCACGAACTCGCCGCCGATCAACAGGTGGTAGGTGTCAGTCATCGCAGTCCAACCTCCTTGTTCTCTCGACGAATCGTACCCGGTGGCGAATCCACCGCTCATTTGCATCCCGTCGTGGGCTCCCCGAAGCTCGACAGGACCGTTCGAGCGAGGAGTGACCATGGGCACCCATCCGTCGTCCACAGGTACAGGAGAGCGAACGAATCCCCTGGCGCAGCGGTTGTTCCGCTCCGCCATCGCCACTCTCGATCTCTACGCGGTCTATCTCGGAGATCGACTGGGCCTGTACCGAGCCCTGGCCGAGCGCGGCCCCTCTACCTCGGAGCAGCTTGCCGCGGCCACCGGCGCCAACGAGCGTTACGTGCGGGAGTGGCTGGAACACCAGACGGTGAGCGGATTCCTGACTGTGGACGACCCCGCCGTCGACTCCCGCTCTCGTCGATACTCCCTCCCCACCGGACACATCGAGGTCCTGGTCGACCTGGACAGCTTGAATTACGAGGCACACAAGGGCATCGACCTCGTTCGGGCGGCACGACCCCTTCCCGACCTGGTGGAGGCTTTCCGGAGCGGCACCGGGCTGCCACCGCTTCCGTGGGAACCCGAAGGGCGCGCCGATACCAACCGTGCCCGGTTCCGGCGGCTGCTCGGCACCCGGTGGCTTCCGTCCATCCCCGAGGTCGATGCCCGGCTGCGATCCGACCCATCCGCCCGGGTCGCGGACCTGGGCTGCGGAACGGGCTGGTCGAGCATCGCCATGGCCCTGGCCTACCCCAAGATCTCGGTCGATGGGTTCGATCTGGACCCAGCGGCCATAGCCCGAGGAACGGAATATGCCGCCGACTCCGGGGTGGAGGATCGCGTGCGCCTCCACGCGCTCGATGCCGCCGAGCTCGCCAGCTCGAAGAGATACGAACTGGTCACGGTGTTCGAGGCGCTGCACGACATGGCTCGCCCGGTCGAGACACTCGAAGGGACTCGAGCGCTCCTGGCAGACCGAGGGCGTGTTCTGGTTGCGGACGAACGAGTTGGCGAACGGTTCGCGCTCCCTGCGGAGGATCACGAGATCTACATCTACGGATGGAGCGTGATGGGGTGCCTGGCGAGCTCGATGGGCGACCCCTCCTTCGCCCAGACTGGGGCGGTGATGCGCCCGGATACGCTCCGTCGCTATGGACGGGAGGCGGGGTTCGGTCGGGTCGACGTGCTGCCGATCGAGGATCTCCAGTGGCGTTTCTATCTGCTGGCGCCATGAGCTCGTCTACCATCGCGGCGTGCTGATTGACGACTTCATGCCGTCGTTCGACGTGAGCGAGCGCCATCACACCTTGGTGATGGCTCCGGCCGACCGCGCCTTCGAAGCCACGCGAAGGGTCGACCTGGCCCGGTCCCGGGTGATCCGCGGAGCGATCGCCGTCCGGGCGATCCCCTTGGTGCTTCGGCGGCGGCCCATGCCGCGGCGGAGCCTGACCCTGGACGATCTGGTACGGGCTGGGTTCGTGTGGCTGGGGGAGGACCTCGACCGGGAGGTCGTCCTGGGGATCGTGGGGGCGTTCTGGAGGCCGACGGGCGGCGTCCGGCGGATCGATGCCTCGGAGTTCGCCGCGTTCAGCGAGCCGGGACTGGCCAAAGCGGTCTGGAACTTCCGGGTGATCCCCGACGGTGACGACCGTTCGTTCGTCATCACCGAGACCAGGGTCCGGGTGCCCGACGAAGCGAGCCGGAAGAAGTTCCTCCTCTACTGGGCGGTGATCGGCGCGTTCAGCGGGCTGATCCGGAAGCAGGCCCTCGCCCTGGTCAAGGCCGACGCCGAGCGCTCCCCCTGATCATCGCGCGTCCATCGTTGGGCCTGCGGGTAACATTGCATCGAAGGAGGACGGGTTCCGATGACGTACGAGGACAGGATCGCCGAATTCAAGTCCCGCCTCGATGCGGGGGAGAAGATCGAGGGCGGCGACTGGATGCCCGATGAGTACCGCCTCTCGGCCTTGAAGTTCATCGAGATGCACGCGAACTCGGAGGTCATGGGGGCGCTCCCCGAGAGGGAGTGGATCCCGCGGGCCCCCACGCTCAAGCGCAAGCTGTCGCTCACGGCCAAGGTCCAGGACGAGGTGGGACACGGCCAGATCCTCTACCGAGTGGCCGAGGACCTGGGGAAGAGCCGGGAGCAGATGTTCGACGACCTGGTGAACGGGCGGACCAAGTTCCACAACGTCTTCCACTACCCCACGTTCACGTGGGGCGACGTCGCGGTCATCGGATGGCTGATCGACGGAGCCGCCCTGGTCAATCAGAAGGCGCTCCTCGACTCCTCCTACCTCCCGTACGTCAGGGCGATGAGGAGGATCTGTCCCGAGGAGTCGTTGCACCTGCGCCACGGAGAAGAGCTCGTGCTCGAGCTCGTCTCCGGCACGGATGAACAACGCCAGATGTTCCAGGACGCCGTGAACAGGTGGTGGCAGCCGATCATGCATTTCTTCGGGCCGCCCTCGAAGAAGAAGGACATGCTGATCTATTGGGGCATCAAGACGCGCACCAACGAGAGCCTCCGCCAGGAGTTCTTCTCGACCTACGTGCCGAAACTGTGGGACGTGGGGATCTCCGTGCCCGACGACGGGCTCGCCTGGAACGAGGGACTGGGCGAGTGGGACTGGTCCGAGCCCGACTGGGATGAGTTCTGGCAGGTGGTTCGGGGCAACGGACCCATGACCAAGGTTCGTCTGACCTACCGCAAGGCGATGTGGGACACGCACGCCTGGGTGCGCGAGGTGTTCGCCGGGATCCCCGAAGCGGCCTAGCGAACCTCGCCACCATGCCGGTGTGGGACGTGTTCGGGAAACGGACGGCCGCCGACGACTGGACGCTCGTCGGCGGGATCAAGGCCCCCGACACAGAGATGGCACTGGTGCTCGCGAGGGAGACGCACTTCCGCCACAAGGAAGGCGTGGCCTATGCGGTGCGCCGCCGTGGGGAGGAGGAACTCCACGCCGGGACCTACGATCCAGAGCTCATCGGAGGCGTGACCGACCGGTCGTATCGCCGGCAGGAGGCCTACGCGGGCGTGGGCGCGAAGCACAAGCGGATCAGCAGGGCGATGGCCGAACGGGGCCTGGTCATCGATCGGCCACGGCCGCCCGTCGGCCGAGCGGGACGGGGCGGCCGGCCAGAGGAAAAGGAGCCGGCGGATGCCTGATGACGCTCGGCTGACGCTCGTGCTGGCTCTGGCCGACGACGAGCTCATCCTGGGACACCGCCATTCCGAGTGGACCGGATGGGCCCCGCACCTGGAGGAGGATCTCGCGTTCTCCTCGATCGCCCAGGACGAGATGGCCCACGCCCGCCTCTTGTACCGGCTCGCCAGGGATTCGGGACTGACCGATCGTGACGAGGACGCCCTGGCCCTGGGCCGGGAGCAGAACGAATATCTGAACGCGTGGCTCTGCGAGCGGCCCAACCGGGAGTGGGGCTACACGCTCGCCCGCCACTACCTGTACGACACCGCGGACGCAGTGCGGTTGGACGCGCTGGCGGGTTCCTCCTGGCCCGCGCTGTCCGAAGCGGTCACCGTCATGCAGCTCGAGGAGAAGTACCACCTCGACCACGCCCGGCAGTGGTTCTCCAAGCTCGCCGACGGCCCCGCCGAGGGCCGGCAGCGATTCTCCGACGGGCTCTCCGAGGCGATCGGCGAGGCGATGGCGCTGTTCGAGCCCCTTCCTGCCGAGGACCGACTGGTGGCGGAGGGCGTGCTTCCCCGGCCGAACGAGGAGTTGTTGGGCGAGTGGCTGAGCCGGTTGGGCGAGGAGCTGGAGGCCGCCTCGCTCGACTTCGTGCTGACCCGCCACGGAGCCGCTGCCGAGATGGTTCCGACGTCATCCGGCGACATGCCGGCCACCGGCGAGGACCTCGGGGTTCCCGGCCTCGCTCGGCGCGACGGCCGGTGGGTGCACGAGGGCGCGTTCACGGGCGCCGGTGGCCGTCGGGGAAGGCACTCGGAGGATTTCGTGCCACTCTGGGATGAGATGACGGGCCTGTATCGAACCCATCCGGGAGCGACGTGGTGAGGGGGACGGCGGAACCTCGAACCCTGGAGAGCATCGTCTGGGACGCGCTCGCCGGCGTTCACGACCCGGAGATCCCGCCCTGCTCCATCACCGACCTGGGCATCGTCGAGAGCATCCGCATCACGGACGAAGCGGTAGACGTCGAGCTGCTTCCGACGTTCGCCGGCTGCCCGGCGCTGGACGTGATCCGGGAGGATGCCGAGGCCGCGGTCAGGACCGTGGCCCCCGGCAGACGCGTCGACGTTCGGTTCGTTCTCTCGAAGCCCTGGACCACCGATCGGATCACGCCGGAAGGCCACCGGGCCCTCCGCGACTACGGAGTCACGCCGCCGAGCGAGGTCCCCGGCGATGGTGCTGTGGTGATCCCGCTCGCCGCCCTCGAGCGGAGGACCGGGACCACGTGTCCGTTCTGCGGAAGCGCCGACACCGTGCTGGAGAGCGCGTTCGGTCCCACGCTCTGCCGGTCGACGCACTTCTGCCGGGGCTGCCGCAATCCCTTCGAGGCCTTCAAGCCGAAGGGCTGAGCTCGGTCGAGGGCTTCAGCCCGCGTGCCGTTCGAGGTGGGAGTCGTGGCGCGCGGCCAATGCATCAGGTAACAGCGAAGAACTGGGTCGTCTGTGCGAGATGTCACTAACGGGGACAATGGTTCAATGCAACGAGTGGAGCACGTGACTGAAGCGCCTCGGGTCGAGGACGGCGAGGCCATGATCTCGCTTCGGCACGTGACTAAGCGGTTCCCCGGCTCACGCGGCGCGGCGGTCGAGGATCTCTCCCTCGACGTCCAGCGTGGAGAGACGGTGGTGCTCGTCGGCCCCTCCGGGTGCGGCAAGACGACGTCCATGCGGATGATCAACCGACTGATCGAGCCGACCTCGGGCACGATCCTGGTGGACGGGCGAGATGTCATGCGCCAGGACCCCGTGGAGCTCCGGCGCGGGATCGGATACGTCATCCAGAGCATCGGCCTGCTGCCCCACCGGACGGTGGCCCAGAACATCGCAACCGTTCCCACCCTCACCGGCTGGGAGCGATCCCGCATCGATCGCCGGGTCGACGAGCTGATGGAGATTTTTGGCTTGGACCCGGAGCTCAAGGCGCGGTACCCGCTGGAGTTGTCCGGCGGACAGCGCCAGCGGGTCGGTGTGGCCAGGGCTCTGGCCGTCGATCCGCCGGTGATGCTCATGGACGAGCCGTTCGCGGCCGTGGACCCCATCGTGAGAGCCCGACTCCAGGACCAGTTCCTGGACATCCAGGAACGCCTGCGGAAGACGATCGTGTTCGTCACCCACGACATCGACGAGGCGATCAAGATGGCCGACCGCATCGCCATCATGAACCTCGGTGGGGTGATCGAGCAGTTCGCCACCCCCGAGGAGATCCTCCGCCAGCCCGCCAGGGAGTTCGTCGAGGAGTTCGTGGGACCCGAACGTGGCCTGAAGCGACTGGCCCTGATCAAGGTCGCGGACATCGGGGTGGAGGAGGGGCCCGTCGTCTCGCCCTCGTCGACGGTGGACGAGGCCCGAGCGGCGATGCGCCGGTTCGGCCTGGACTGGGTCGCGGTAGTCGACGACGGCAAGTTGCTGGGATGGGTGGACGAGAGCACGCTCGACGGCCACACCAGGCTGAACGACCTCCAGCCCCGGCGGTTCAGCGCGTACGTGACCGAGGAGAGCTCGCTGCGTGAGGCGCTCGACTCCATCGTGACGTCGCGCACGAACGTGGCCGTGGTCCTGGGGGATGGGCAGGAGTATCTGGGCGTGCTGACGGTAGAGCGGATCTCGAACGAAATCGTGTCGTGACCGGGATGCTTGCGGAGCCGCTCATCCGATGGGACTGGGTGTTCGACCACCTCCGGCCACCGGCCGACCCCAACGTCTGGGACAAGTTCCTCCAGCATGTCCTGCTCACGGTGCTCGCCGTGGGCATCGGCTTCGTCATCTCGATGCCGATCGCGATCTACGCGTACCGACATCGCAAGGTGTACGCGCCGGTGACCTTCGTCACAGGACTCCTCTACACGATCCCCAGCTTGGCCCTGTTCGTCCTCCTTCAACCCTTCACAGGCCTCACGGTCCTCACGGCCGAGATCGGATTGGTCAGCTACACGTTGCTCATCCTGATCAGGAACACCGTGGCGGGGTTGCGTGGCGTCCCCGAGGACGTCAAGGAGGCGGCCCGAGGCATGGGTCACACGGACCGGCAGGTCCTGTGGAACGTCGAGTTGCCCATGGCCGTGCCGGCCATCGTCGCCGGAGTTCGAGTAGCCACCGTGACCACGATCGGTTTGGTCACCGTCACCGCCCTGATCGGCCTGGGAGGTCTGGGACGCTTCATCCTGCTCGGTCTGCAGACGTTCTTCGCTACCGCGACCCTCGTGGGCGCGACCCTCTCGGTCGCGCTGGCGCTGGTAGCAGACAGCCTGTTGCTGGGCGCTGAGAGAGCTCTGACCCCATGGGCCCGCCGGGGGCGAACCTGATGGACGTCTTCGGCGAGATGATCCAGTGGTTCGCCGACCCGGAGAACTGGATCGGCCCCAACGGCGTGCCGACCAGGGTGCTGGAGCACATCGCGCTGTCGGCGGCCGGGGTCGCTCTCGGGTTGCTCGTTGCGGTCCCTGTCGGTCTAATGATCGGCCATCACAGGCGCGGGGAATTCATGGCGGTCTCGATCGCCAACCTCGGCCGGGCGATCCCCTCGTTCGCCATCCTGGCGATCGTGTTCCAGCTGATGGCCACGTACTTCCAGGGCGCGGCGTTCGGCTTCTGGCCCACGGTGATCGCCCTGCTCTTGCTGGCCATCCCGCCCATCCTTACGAACACCTACGTCGGGATCGAGAGCGTCGATCAGGACACTGTGGAGGCGGCTCGCGGCATGGGGATGACCGGAGGGCAGGTCCTGAGGAAGTTGGAGGTACCCCTGGCCATGCCGCTCATGATCGCGGGGATCAGGACGGCGGCCGTGCAGGTCGTGGCCACCGCGACGCTCGCCGCTCTCATCGCCGGCGGCGGCCTGGGTCGGTACATCATCGACGGTTTCGCCCAAGGCGATCAGCCGAAGATCCTGGCGGGGGCGGTCCTCGTTGCCATCCTCGCCATCTTCACAGAGTTCGGATTCGCCCTGGTGGAGCGCATCGTCTCCCCTCGGACGTCCTCCCAAGGGCGACGAAGGCGGGCGGTCGAGTCCACTCCGATCGAGGTCAAGACCGCGTAGCAGATCGGCCGACCGGGAACAAACGAATCAAAGCCCTGGTCTTATAGACTCAGCGCTTTCGTCCATCTTGTCTCGGGGCCGGACACCCCAGGAACCGGAGAAAGGGGGAAAGACCCATGCGGAAATCCCGCAAGCTCGTCCTCGGGGCGGCTCTGCTCGCGACGGGCCTCGTGCTCGCCGCGTGCGGGTCGGGTGGGGACGAGACCACCGGAGGGGGAACACAGTCCCCCAAGGGAACGATCACCATCGGCGTCTCGGGAGCCTTCGCTGAGAACCAGCTCGTGGCCGAGATGTACGCGCAGGTGCTCGAGAAGGCCGGCTACACCGTGAAGCGGCAGCTCGACCTGGGAGGCCGCGAGGTCTCCGATGCTGCTCTGTTCGCCGGGCAGATCGATCTCAAGCCGGAGTACCTCGCCTTCGAGCTTCCGAAGCTCGACCCGAACGCCGATACCAAGGGAACGGCGGAGCAGGTCCTCCCGCGGGTCCAACAGGCCGCTGAGGCCAAGGACCTGGTCGCCCTGCAGTTCTCCCCGGCGAACAGCACGAACGTCTTCGTCGTCACGCCCGAGACGGCGCAGAAGGACTCGCTGGCCAAGATGAGCGACCTCGCCCCGGTGGCGAGTCAGTTCGTCCTGGGGGCGCCGCCCGACTGCGATACCAACTTCGCCTGCAAGGAGGGGTTGCAGCAGGTCTACGGGATCACGTTCAAGGAGATCAAGCCCCTGGACTTCGGCGGTCCCCAGACGGTGACCGCGATCGAGAGCGGCGCCGTCAACGTGGGAGAGCTCTTCTCGCTCGATCCGACCATCACCGAGAAGGGCTGGGTGGCCCTGGAGGACGACAAGGACCTCCAGCCCGCGGGGAACTTCTTCCCTCTGGTCCGGAAGGACAAAGTGACCGATGACCTCACCAACCTGCTGAACTCCGTCACGACCAAGCTCACCACCGAGGGGATGCTGGCCCTCGTGGGGAAGGTTCAGGTCGACAAGCAGGACGTGAAGGCGGTCGCCACCGAGTTCCTGACCCAGAACGGCCTCCTGTAAGCGCAGACCCGGTGGGTAACCGGGTCTGTCTGAAGGGCCCGCCCCGAAAGGGCGGGCCCTTCGCCATCCGGGTTCAGGGCGACCCGTGGGTCGGGTATCGCTCGCCCGCTGGGATCGGCACGGTCAGCCGATTGGGCGGAGGGACGAGGGGACACACCCACTGCGGGTCGTACGCGCAGGACGGGTTGTACGAGAAGTTGAAGTCGAGGACCAGTCGATCGCCCTCCATGCCCAGATCCGCTCCTTTCACCGTGTCCAGCAGGTAGCGGCCGGCTCCGTAGGTCTCGGACCCGCTGGTCGCGTCGCGGAAGGACAGGAACAACCCTCCTCCGTAGCCGTCCAGCCAGTACAGCTCCAGCTCGAGCGGTTGCCCCGAAAGCTCGAACCTGGCGACGGCGAACCTGGTGAATCCGTACGACCCGCCCTCCTCTCCGCTCGTGGCGATGTCGTAGTGCTCGGGATCGGACTCGATCACGTCGGCCAGGACGCGGGCCTGGGGGTCGTAGTCGAAGAACGGCAGTCCGGCGAACGAACGCCGAGCTCCATTGGGCAGAGGCGTCTGCGCGTGCGTGGCGAAGAGCTCGTCCCGCCCCGCCCGCCAGAGCTCCCACGCCACCGCGGGGTCGGTGGTGGCTCGGATCCTCGCGTACAGGCCGAAGATCCTGCGCTTCCAGTCGAGGAGATCGAGGAGGGCTGCGGCCCGGGTCACGGAGATCCGCCGGTGGGCTCCGGCGGCGGGCTGAGGTGTCCGGCGTGTCCGACCAGGCGTTGCCCCTCGGGCGACTCCGCGTATCGGGGCTGGCGCATCCATCGCGGGCCGCCCGGGTTGCGGATCCCCACGGCGTTCACCACGGCTCCCACCACGAGCAGGCTGGCCGCGATGAGCATCGCCAACTGGAAGGCGTCGGTGGAGGCCTCCCGAGAGGCTTGCTTGAGTTCCGGGGAGGCGGTCGGGTCGGCTGGGTTCAGCGGCGCAACCTGCTCCCGCAGCTCCTCCGATGAACCCGGTACGCCGACCTTCGCCCCCACGCTGTTGTAGAAGCTGGTGGATATGACCACGAAGATCAGGGCGCCGGCGAGCTGTGGCCCGACCCGGGAGATCGCGTTGTTGACCGCCGAGGCAACGCCCGAGTTCTCCTTGGGAACGGAGGTCATAAGGGCGGTGGTCAACGGGGCCACCATGATCATCAGGCCGATCCCGAACAGCACGAACCCGGGCAGCAGGTCGGTGTAGTAACTGGACGGCGGGGCCCATGTGGACGGATGGCGGATCTCGAAGACCCAGGGATCCGTCGAGTTGGGGAAGCGGGCGAACAACAACAGCCCGAGCGCCATGATCGCCGGTCCGATCGCCATGAAGATCCTCGGCCCGTAGCGCGCAGCCAGCTTCCCGAAGCGCGTCGAAAACACGGCTAGAAACAGAGTGCCCGGGATCGCGACCAGGCCGGCCGCCGCGGGATTGTATCCGACCGTTCCCTGCAGAAAGATCACCGCGAACGCGAACGTGACGTACAGAGCCCCGTAGATGAGGAACGTGGAGATGTTCGTCACGCTGAAGTTCCTCGAGCGGAACAGCTTCAGGGGTACGAGGGGATGCGGGGACCGCGCCATTATGAAGGGGAACGCGATGGCGGAAAGCCCACCGATGGCCAGGGCTACCCAGGGAAGAGCTCCCTCCCAGTTCTCCTGCTGCCCGATGATGGCCCCGAAGCTCAGTCCGCCCACGGCCAGGAACACCACGGTCGCGCCCAACCAGTCGAAGTGGCCCGTGGCGCTCTCGTCTCGCGATTCCTGCACGTGACGCACCGTGGCCCACACGGCGAAGGCGACGAGGGGCACGTTGATGAAGAACACCGCGCGCCAGGAGACCGCGTCGACCAGCAGCCCGCCGACGAACGGGCCGAGGATGGTTGTGGCAGCCGACGCACCCGCCCACACGCCGAACGCCCTTCCCTGTTCTTCACCGTCGAAGGTGGCCGTGATGATGGCGAGCGATCCGGGCACGAGTAGGGCTCCCGTCGCTCCCTGGAGGACCCGGAACACGATGAGCAGGAGGATGTTGGGCGCCAGCCCGCACATCAGCGACGTGATGCCAAACCCGACCAGCCCGATCACGAACATCCGCCGGCGGCCGTAGTAGTCGTTGAGCGCTCCGGCGAGGATCAACAGTGAGGACAGGGAGAGCAGGTAGCCGTAGTAGACGAAGTTCTCCGCGGCGAACGTGTCGAGAAAGCTGCTCTGGAGCTCCTCCCCGATCTTCGGAAGGGCCACGTTCACCACTGTGGAGTCGAGGAAGACGATCCCCGAACCGAGGACGACGGCGATCAGGGTCCACCGCTTCTGCGCGGTCACGGGTGGGAAGCATACGGGAAGCGAGATGAGGCCCCGGGCGCGGGCCTGCCCGGGACCTCGGCGCGGGCGGTTGGGCACGTCGCCCGCAAGATGCACGGGGATGTGCCCGATGGAGATCATAGCTAGCCTAAATTAGCTAGTCAATTCGAGCCGGTCTATCACCTAGCCCAGGCTGGTCTCCGAGGGGCCTTACCTGCCGGTGAACGTGGGCTGTCGCTTCTCCAGGAAGGCCAGGACTCCTTCGAGGTGGTCGTGGGTGGCGGCGGCTTCGTCCTGGACCTCGGCTTCCCGGTCCATCGCTGCGGACAGCGTCAGCCGAGAGGCCTCGGTGAACATGCGCTTGGTGAGGGCGATGGCCGTCGTGGGGAGCTCGGCCAGCCGCGCAGCCAGCGCGTGAGACTCCTGCATGAGGTCGTCCGCCGGAACGACCCGGTTGACCAGACCGATCGACTGAGCCGTGGCGGCGTCGATGCGGTCGGACAGGAGGGCCAGTTCCAGAGCCTTCGCCGTCCCCACGGTCCGGGGGAGGAGGAAGCTGGACCCCGCGTCGGGGATCAGGCCGATCTTCACGAAGGCCATGGTGAAAGACGCCTGGTCGGAGGCGATCCGGAAGTCGCAGGCAAGGGCCAGCGAGTTGCCTGCCCCCGCGACGACGCCGTTGATGGCGGCGACGACCGGTTTCGGGGTCTCCGCGAGGAGGGGGATGACCCGGTTGTAGCCCTCTTTGAGGAAGAACGAGAGCTTGGGCCGTTCTCCCTTCAGGTAGGGCTCCTGGAGCGCCGACAGGTCGGCTCCGGCCGAGAATCCCCGCCCCTCACCGGTGAGCACGATGGCCCGGACCTCGTCGTCCTCGCCCATCGTCGTGAGCGCGTCCAGGAGTTCGGCCGTCATCGTGGGCGAGAGGACGTTGAGCTTGGCCGCGTTGTTCAGCCGTACCGTCGCCACCGGACCATCGCGTTCCACGATCAGTTGCTCGTACGTCATCGCGCTCCTCCTGCGCCGAACCTCGCTCGAGATACGTAGCGTTGCACGAAGGCGCCGCGGCCAACCACACCGGCCGGCCCGAGAACCTCGACGTCCGCATGGCACGTCTTCTGGTCGACGTGGGTGACCCGGGCTCGCACGATGAGGCGATCGCCGACCGCGGCCGGACGCTCGTGGCGGAGGTGGATCTCGTAGCCGGTCGCGTCCTCCCCCGCGCGGAGATGCGGCTCGACCAGCATCCGTCCGGCTTCCTCCACGTGCCGGACCATCCAGGCGGTCCCGTACACGCGGTGGATCTCCCGGTCGAACAGCCTGGCCGTCATCTCGGGAGTGACCATCACCTCGTGCGAGACCTCGTCGCCGACCCCCGGCCTGCCCTCCATGCGGATACGATGCCGCATGTGGAGACCGTTTCGGAAACGGAGCTCGCCGCCCGAGCTGGGACCACCCCGGAGGAGATCCGTCGTCTCTCACAGCTGGGCATCGTGTCGGCGGGAACCGACGGGTCCTACACCCTGGGCAGCCTGCAACGCATCCGCCTCGCCGAGTCCCTGGAGCGGGGCGGCGTCCCTCTCGACGTCGTGGGCAAGGCCATCACCGAGGGAAAGCTGTCCTTCTCGTTCCTCGAACTGATCACCAACCCGCCGAGCCTCACCCCCAAGACGTACGAGGTGGCGTGCAAGGAGTTGGGGTGGACGATCGAGTTCGTCCAGCAGGCGCACGAAGCGCTGGGCCTGGCCAGGCCCGAGCCCGACTCCCTCGTCCGCGACGACGACGCGGAGATGTTCTCCATCGGGCAGTTCGCCAAGCAGCTCGGCTTGTCCGACGCGGAGTTGTGCCGGGTCCTGCGCGTCTACGGCGAGAACCTGGGCCGGATCGGTGCGGCCGAGGCTCCCTTCTTCCACGACTTCGTGGAGTCCCCCATGCTGCGATCGGGGATGTCGGAGAACGAGATGCTCCAGGCCTCGTCCCAGATCTCACCTCAACTCCGCCAGATGGTCGAACGAAGCATCCTGTGGGTATACCGACGGCATCAGGAGCACGCGACCATCGAGCACATCGTGGAGCACGTCGAGAGCTTGCTGGAGGAAGCCGGCCTCGCCCTGGCGCGCCCGGCGCGCCCCCCGGCGATGGTCTTCCTAGACCTGGTGGGCTACACGCGCCTGACGGAGGAACGAGGGGATCAGGTGGCCGCCGAGCTCGTGGGGCGACTGGCCGAGCTCGTCCAGTCCGGGTCGCAACGGTTCGGGGGCAGGCCGATCAAGTGGCTCGGTGACGGGGTGATGTTCCACTTCCCCGATCCGGGACAGGCGGTCCATTGCTCGCTCGACCTGGTTGACCGGACCCCGGCCGCCGGGCTCCCGCCGGCCCACGTGGGGGTAAACGCCGGGCCCGTCATCTTCCGGGATGGGGACTACTTCGGCCGGACGGTGAACGTCGCCGCCCGCATCGCCGGCCAGGCCGGGCCGGGCGAGGTTCTGGTGAGCGACGAGGTCGTAGCGGTGGCCTCGGGCGACGGGCTCCGGTTCGACCGGATCGGCCCGGTCGAGCTCAAAGGGTTGAGCAGTCCGGTGGTCCTCCACCGGGTGGGCCGGGACCTCGGATGAGCCTGCTCTTCGTGGCCTCGGTTGCCGGCGCGGCCATCCTCCTGGCCGTGGCGAGGCGTCTCCCCAGACCCTGGGCCAGCCTCGTGGCCGTCCTCGGCTTCGGGCTGGTCGTCGCGGGGATCGTGGCGTCGTTCATCAGTGGAGACGAGGGCGGCCCCATCTTGCTCGCGGGAGGCGTCGGACTGGTCTGGCTGCATCGGTGGGCGATGAGAGATCGGCGCCGGCTGGCCTTGGCTCGTTTCGCTCGAGATCACGGGCTGGAGTTCCATCCCAGGACGAAGGACGCTCTGTCCGAGCACTTCCGGTTGTTCGGGAGGGGAGATGGGTGCAGGGCTGGAAACGTCCTCTCCGGGCGTTGGAAGGGCGTCGCGATAAGGGCGATGGATTACGACTGCTTCGCGACGAGGACGATCTGGGTTTGGTACGTGGTCAAGCGATGGAAGCGCTTCTCGGTGGCCATCGTAGACCTCGGGGGGAGCGTTCCCTCCGTTATCACCGAACGGAACGGCGGCCCTGGTCTCTCCTCGGAATACATGGGGTTCCACGACGTCCAGCTGAACTCCGACGAGTTCAACCGTCGCTTTCACGTGGTCACCGACGACCGCGAGTTCGCCTATGAGTTCTTCGACTTGGGGATGCTCGGCTGGGTGCTGAATCAGCAGGAGCTCGAAGAGTCCGAGGTCCTGGGCCGGAAGGCCCTGGTTGCGTTCCCAAGGCTCGAGCCCGAGAGGCTGGGCACGCTGCTCGATTCGGCGGCGGGCTTCCATTCGCACATCCCCAGGCTGCCTCCCCACCCGGAGGACCTGCCCGAGCCGCTGGCGCGGTAACTTCGGGAGGACATGGCCACCGTCACCGAACGCCTCGAGCGGGCCATCGAGCGCGAGGCGCCTGCCTGGGGGATTCGGCCGGTCCCCCCCACCCATCGACGACTATCCGGCCTGGACCTCGGCGTGTTGTGGGGGGACCTGTCGGTCGGCCTGCTCGTCCTGCTGACCGGGGCCTTGCTGGTGCCGGCGCTCGGGTTCCCGCGCGCCCTCCTGGCGATCGTCCTGGGCTCTCTGATCGGCTGCATCCCTCTGGCGCTAGTGGGACTGGCCGGCGCGCGCGAGGGGGTACCAGGGATGGTCCTGTTCCGGCCCGTCCTGGGGGTGCGCGGGTCCTACGTCCCCTCGGTGCTCAACATCGTGCAGTTGGTCGGGTGGACGGGCTTCGAGTTCTGGGCGATGAGCCTCGTGGCCGACCGGATGCTGCACGTCTCCTACTGGTTCTGGCTGGCGATCGTGGCCCTGGTCTGCACCGGGCTCGCCCTGGGCGGACCGATCCTGGTCATCAGAAGGTGGCTGGAGCGCTTCGGGGCCTGGGTGGTGGCCGGGGTGGCAGGGTGGATCACCATCCGGGTGCTCACGACGGTGAGCCTCGGCTCGGTCTGGGACCGGCCCGGCCAGGGCGGGTTGCCGTTCTGGCTGGCGGTGGACCTGGTCATCGCCATGCCGGTCTCATGGCTCCCGTTGGTGGCCGACTACAACCGGTTCGCCCGCAAAGGTTCCTCGGCCGCCGCGGGGACCTATGCGGGATACGCGCTCGGCAACACGTGGTTCTACGCCCTCGGCGCGCTGCTCGTGCTGGGCGCAGGAATGTCGGGGGTGTCGCCGGCGGGCTTGGGAGAGGCTATCGCTGCGCTCGCCGGCGGCTGGATCGTGCTCCTGGCCCTACTGGTCGGCGAGACGGACGAGGCCTTCGCGGACATCTACTCGGCCGCCGTCTCCAGCCAGAACCTGGAGGGTCGGATCAACCAGCGCCGGGCCATCGTCGCCGTCTCGCTGGCCGGCGTGGTCCTGGCGATCGGGCTCGGGCTCAGACCAAGCGTTGCCGTTGGGAATTACGAGTCCTTCCTGTTCCTCTTGGGCTCGGTGTTCGTGCCGCTGTTCGGCGTATTCGTGGCCGACTATTTCGTCCTTGGCCGGAGAGGGAGGACGTCGACGAATCTGTCAGGGGACGCGACGGACGAGAGAGGGGGAGCCCGCCGGCGAACCCACGTCGCCGCGTTCGGGGCCTGGGCCATCGGATTCCTGGTCTATCAGTGGAGCTGGACGGTTCCGCCGGGGCTGTCCGCGTGGCAGACCGCGATGGAAACGCTCTTCCATGAATGGCTCCGCCTTCCGTACCCGCTGGCAGGATCGCGGTGGGGCGCAAGCGTTCCGGCGTTCCTCGCCGCCCTAGCCCTTCACGTGGCCTTGTCGTGGCTGTTCAGACGAAAAGGAGAACGCACCCCGGCCTACATGACTTCTCACGAGGAGACCTAGCCGCTGAGCGATTCGAACGGTGGCGGGGGAGCGGCCACCAGCAGCACGACCAGCGGTTCGGCGGAGGCGTTGGTGACGGTCACCTCGGACCCCGCGGGCACCAGCACGGTCCCCCACTGCGCGAGCCGCTTGCGCTTGCCGTCCACGAGGAACACCGCCTCGCCGGCAACGACCAGGAAGATGCCGTCGGAGTCCGAGTCCTTGATTGGACCGATGGTCTGGTTGCGCTGGAAGCACAGGACCTGGGTCCACAGGCGGGCTGTCTCGAACACCGTTTCCCTGCGGACGCCGTCCGAGGAGAAGTGCACGAACCGCTTGATGTTGTGCTGCTCCACGTCATGGACAGCGTACGTGCGGGCCACCGGGGCAGCAAAGCTCTCCGTCTCGCCGCGTGTCGCCGGGGAGGACTGATCTTCTCCCTCCGCTAGACTGAGTCGCCCGACCTGTCCGATCGTACCGAGGAGGATCACCGTGTCCACGTTCGAGCTGTCGTCTGCCTCTCCAACCGAGGTCGGGGCGGATGCATTGATCGTGCCCTTCTTCCAGGGGCGCGAGCCCGGTCCCGGCGTGGACGCGGTGCAGAGGGCCTTGGGCGTCGACCTCATGTCGACCCTCGCCGACCACGGCGTCCAGGGGAAGGTCGGCGAGTCCTTCACCATCCCGACATTCGGAAAGATGGGGCCGAAGACGGTCGTCCTGGTGGGACTGGGCCGGAAGGGAGAGGCCGGACCCGGAGCCATCCGCAAGGCCGCCATGAAAGCCGCCAAGACGGTCAGCAGGTTTCGGACCGTGGCCTCGACGATGCATCAGGTGGGCGACTCCTCCCAGGATTCAGCGCATGCCTTCGCCGAGGGAACGACCCTGGGCGCCTATCGCTTCGACCGGTACAAGGAGCGGCCCATCGACTCGGACTCACAGGACCCTGCGAAGCTCGACAGGATCCTCGCCCTCTCCGACGGGCGTCGGTCCTCCGCGCAGGCCGGGTTCACCCGCGGCCGGGCCTACGCCGAGGCCGCGAACTGGGCCCGCGACCTGGTGAACACGCCCGCCATCGACGCCACACCCGCCTTCCTGGCGGACGAGGCTCGCATGATGGCTCGGAAGGCGGGTCTCACCTGCAAGATCTGGACGAAGACCGAGCTGCAGAAGGGAGGCTTCGGCGGGATCCTCGGCGTCGGCGCCGGAAGCGTCAACGATCCGCGTCTGATCGAGCTCACCTATGAAGGAGGAGGAAACAGGACGCCGATCGCGATCACCGGGAAGGGCGTCACGTTCGATTCCGGCGGCCTGTCGATCAAGGACGCCGCGGGCATGGAGTGGATGAAGGCCGACATGGGCGGGGCCGCCGCAGCGCTGGCCACCATGCGGGCGATGGGGCAACTCCAGCCGAAGGTGAACATCATCGCGGCGATCCCCTCCGCCGAGAACCTCCCGGGTGGGTCCGCCATCCGCCCCGGCGACGTGCTGCGACACCGCGGCGGCAAGACCTCGGAAGTACTGAACACGGACGCCGAGGGAAGGCTCATCCTGGCGGACGCCCTGGCATATCTTGCCGAGAAGAAGCCCCGCGTGATGATCGACTCGGCCACGCTGACCGGCGCCGCCATGATCGCCCTCGGCAACGACGTGTACGCGGTCATGGGAAACGACCGGCAGTTGGTGGACGACCTCCTCGCTGCCGGGCGGGAAGAGGGAGAGGAAGGTTGGGAGCTCCCGCTGTGGGCCGACTACCGCCGGCATCTCGAGTCCACCGTGGCCGATGTGAAGAACATCGGGATCCGATGGGGCGGCGCAATCACGGCCGGCCTGTTCCTCAAGGAGTTCGTCGGCGACATCCCCTGGGCGCACCTCGACGTGGCCGGCACGGCCTTCGCCGAGCAGCCGGGTGAGTTCTGGCCGAAGGGTGCCACCGGTTCGCCCGCGCGGACGCTCATTCGCTACATCGAGGGCCAGGCCGGGCGGGGCGGCGCGCGCAAGCCCTCCGGTCCCAGCCGGGCCGCGTCGAAGCGCGCAACGGCGAAGCAGGCCGCGCCGAAGCGCGCCGCGTCCAGGCGAACATCGGCCAAGGGTCGCCGGTAAGAACCCCTCGGGGGGGATCAGTGACAGACGTCGTACCAGAGGATCCCCAGGGCCTGGCGCCCTCGGAGGCTCCTTCCGCTCAGGGCCCGGTGCTCGCCGTCTTCGCCCATCCGGACGACGCCGAGATCTCTGCGGGTGGAACCCTGGCCAGGTGGTGCAGTGAGGGGCGGGAGGTCCACCTGCTCGTGCTCACCAACGGCGATCGTGGCTCCGAGGATCCGAATCAGGACCGGGCCGAGCTCGCCCGAACGAGGGTTGTGGAGACAGAAGACGCCGCCAGACTCCTCGGGCTGGCCGGGACGACGGTCCTCGGCACGCACGACGGAGAGCTTCGAAACACCTTCGAGGTCCAGTCCGAGATCGCCCGGGTCGTTCGGCGGGTCCGGCCCACCATCGTCCTCACCTGCGACCCGACTGCGTGGTTCTTCGGTAACCAGTACTTCAACCACTCCGACCACCGCACTGCCGGGGCGGTGACCCTCGACGCGGTGTTCCCCGGCGCCGGCAATCCTCATTTCTTCTCGGACCAGCTTGAGGAAGGACTGGCGATCTGGAAGGTGCCCGAGCTATGGCTGGGGTGGACGCTGGAGCCCAACCACTACCAGGACGTGACCGGCTTCGTCGATCTCAAGCTCAAGGCCCTCGCCGAGCACCGAAGCCAGGTTCAGGGCGGGATGCTGGGATTCTTCGAGGAATGGCTCCCCGCCGAGGCGAAGGAGAATGGCAAGCAAATCGGAGTCGAGCATGCGGAAGCATTCCGCGTTCTGGAGCTCGGATAATTCCGCGGATCGGCGGAACGATTCGCTACCCTGTTACTTCTACGCATAGCCCAAGGATTCCGCGCGGCACAGGTAGACCCAGGGTTTCATTTCAGCTACCTCCCTCTTTCTGGGTATTTACCTCGGACATCGGGTGAAGTTGGATTACCTGGGGGTGCTCGACCTCGGCCAGGACCCGGCTGCCGAGGCCCACGTGAAACGCAGGTACTTCGCTATAGCAGTAGAGGCGGACGGTAGTGTTCGGTACTGCGGTCCGTACTGGACCAAAACCAGAGCGACCATCAGGGCCTTTGTTCTGGGGATCGAGGACCCCAATCGGTACGTCGGCGTAGCTCCTCTTCCTAAGTTCCGCGGTGCTCGTGGAGGCAGCGCCGGTTCGCACGTGGGTTCGCGTCATCGCAATGCCCCGGGTTCGCCCCCACGCGCAGAGGGAAGCAAGTCGTATCCGTTCCGGCGTACGGGGTAGGCGAGCCGATGAAGCGCTGGAGTAGCCGGTTCCTCAGGGTTTGTGCCCGACCGCCAGGTTCACTTCGCGAAAATCGTTGATCGTCGAGGGGAACCGTTCGGCGAACACGTCACGGACCCGTTTGCTGAAGACGCTCCACAGCTCGGTGCCGAGCATCTGCCTGAGGAAGCGACCCAGGGCGGCGGTCTCCCTCCCTGTCAGCCAGTCCTCCCGGGACATTTCGAATCGGTAGTCCCGAGTCTCGACCCAGATGTCCCGGAGCCCAGCGTCGTGAAGCGTCTGCTTGAGGGCCATCCGATCGGAGAATCGCTCCTCCCACGGGATGGCCCTGGCGACGGCGTCGCGAAGGATGGACGGCTCCGCGAACTCCTCGGCCACACGTCGCCAGGTGTCGCGGAACTCGTCGCGGGAGTCGTGCGCTCCCCACGTCGCGACCCCCATCCGGCCCTTGGGCTTCAGGACTCGGAGGATGTCGAAGAGCGCCGTGTCGTACCGCTGGAACAGCGTGATGACGAACGTGGCGGTCACGTCGTCGAACGACGAGTCCCGGAAGGGGAGGTCGATAGCCGCGGCCGCTACATATCGTGGGCCGCCGGGAACGCGTTCCGCTCTGGCGAGCATGGCAACCGAGACGTCGATCCCCACCACCTGGCCCTCTGGACCGGCTCGCTCTCGCGCGGTCCGAGCCGTCACGCCAGTTCCCGTCCCGATGTCCAGAACCAGAGCTCCGCTCTTGATCTGGAGCAGCTCCACGAGATCCCCGGCGGGGGCAGCGTGGGCGGGGGACTGCGTGCGCGCGTACTCGTCGGCGATCAGGTCGAACGAACGCCAGTCGTGCTCCTCTCGGGCCGGCGACCGGCCCGGGGACCGCGCGCCTGCGGGCGCAGTCTTCTCCGGTTGTGACGCGGCCGCCCCGGAGGACGGCCCCTGTTGCCTGCGGCGAAAGAGACGCATCGTTTCGATAAGGTTATCGAACCCTGAATCCATCCGAACGACCCCGACACGGCGGTCATCTCATCGCCCAAGCTCTCCGGCAGGAGGGCGTCAACCATCTCTTCACGCTCTCCGGCGGACACATCGCGCCGATCTACGACGGATGTACCGCCGAGGACATTCGCATCGTTGACTTTCGGCACGAGCAGGCCGCGACCCACGCCGCCGATGGATGGGCGAGGGTCACGCTGCAGCCGGGCGTCGCGGCCGTGACCGCCGGGCCCGGCGTGACGGATGCCGTCACCGGGATCGCCAATGCCTACTACGCCAACTCCCCCGTGCTCGTGCTGTCTGGCAAGAACCCCATCGTGGAGTTCGAGATGGGGTCGCTCCAGGAGATGGACCAGGTGACGCTGGTTTCCTCGATCACCAAGTGGGCCCGGACCTGCCACGACGTTCTCCGGGCCGCCGACCTCGTGACGACCGCGTTTCGTCATGCGCTCACCGGTCGCAGGGGGCCGGTCTTCCTCGACTTCCCCCTGGACGTGCAGCTCAACTCCGTACCCGCGGACGTGACGCTGCCCACCAACTATCGGCCGGTGGGCCAGCCGCTCGGCGACCCCCACCTGGTCAAGGACGCTGTCCGGCTGCTGCGCGAGTCGGAGCGGCCCATCGTGTTCGCCGGAGCGGGGATCCGCTGGTCGGGGGCCCACGAAGCCCTGGCGGAGCTGGCGCACGCCCTGAAGGCTCCGGTCTTCTTGAACTCGCTAGGGCGAGGATGCCTCCCGCCTGACGATCCCTACTTCTTCTCCGCGGCGCGCAAGTACGCCCTGGGAAGGGCGGATTGCATCCTGGCCCTCGGGGTGGATTGGGATTTCCGGCTCGGATTCGGCCGGCGAGGGTTCGCTCCCGACGTGAAGGTGATCCAGGTGGACATCGATGGGGTGCACATCGGGCGCAACCGCTCCGTCGACTTGGGGATCGTGGGGGACCCGGGCCGGGTCATCGAACAGCTGGTGAACGCCGGAGCGGGCAGCGCTGAGCAGCCTGGCTGGACGGAGGAGGTGAGAGGGGAGGAGCGACGACGCCAGGACGAAGCTCGGCCGGCCATGGAGTCCGATGCTGTTCCGATCCATCCGCAGCGGTTCGCCCGGGAGATCCGGGACTTCCTGGATCCCGACGCGATCGTCGTCGGCGACGGCGGCGACGTCGTGGGGATCAGCGCTTCCATCGTCCAGGCCCGTCATCCCGGACACTGGCTCGATCCCGGACCGTTCGGTTGCTTGGGGGTGGGACCCTCGTTCGCCATGTCGGCCAAGCTGGCCAAGCCGGACAAGCAGGTCCTCGTCATCTACGGCGACGGCTCGTTCGGCCTGAACGCGATGGAGTACGAGAGCGCGATCCGGCAACGGATCCCCTTCGTCGGCATCATCGGGAACGACGGCGCGTGGGGACAGATCAAGGTCGCTCAGGAGATGCTCTACGGAGCGGGCAACGCGCCGGCGTCGGAGCTGGACCGCGAAGCGCCCTATCACCGGATGGTCGAGGGCCTGGGCGGGTTCGGGGCGAAGGTCACTCGGCCCGAGGACATCCGCCCCGCGCTGAAAGAGGCGTTCGAGGCCGAAGTCCCAGCGTGCATCAACGTGATGCTCGACCCCACGCTGATGAAGCGAGCCTCCTACCTGGGCTAGGTCCCGGGAGAGTTGCCCCCACCTGTTCTGGCCGCCGCGCCGGCCTGGAACCTGTCCCGGTCGACCACCACCCGGACGTGCGTCCCGTTGGCGACCTCGCCTGCCGCGTCCCAGGCCGAGCATCGGAACCGGAGCCGGCGGCCGTCCACCTGGTCCAGTTCGACGTGCACCCGGACCTTGGCGCCGATCGGACTCGGAGCGAGGTGGGCGAGCGCCACGCTCACGCCCACCGAAGTCGTTCCGGGCGGCAGATGGCCTCGCACGGCCTCGACGGCCGCTCGCTCGACGAAGGAGAGGATCACCGGCGTCGCCAGGACCAGGACGTCGCCGGAGCCCACGGCGGCCGCGGTCATCTCCTTCCCCACGGTCTCCTCGATCATGGCCGACAGTCCGACGGCCAGGCCGGGCCCACCCGCATCGCTCCGGGTCACCCTGGATACGCTATGCGGTGTGAGTCGCGGGCGTAAAGCCGGGGCCTGCCGGTGAAGGGGCCGGCCGGGATCATGGCCCTCGTTCTGGCCGAGACTGCGGCGGGCGCGGCCGGGATCCTGTTCCTCACGCCGCTCTGGGACGAAGTCCGGCGAGGCTTCTTCTATCTCACGGGGGGCGTGGTCCTCGTCCTAGCGCTATCCACGGCCGGGGCCGCCGCCGGCGCATACGACGCGGCGACCGCGTCCGAGGGGCGTCTCGCGGTGATGTTCGCTCTGGCCCTGGCCGGAACCACGCTAGTGTGGCTGGCCCTGGTTCGCTTTCGTCTTCATCTGGCCGGACGGCTGCTGGGGATCGCCACCGTGCCCCTCGCGCTCGCCATGCTCGTCGCGTTCGCCCGCACCACGAACGAGTCCCTCGCCCTCTCGCTCGTTCAGCTCCTCGCCGGGGCGGTGTTCACCGGCGCGGTTCTGGATGGCCTGCTGCTCGGCCACTGGTATCTGACCGATCGCCGGCTGACCAGGGGTCCGATCAACCGGATGGCGTGGCTCCTGATCGTGGCCGTGCTCCTGGAGACGGCCGCGGTCATCCTCGGGGGCATCGGCGCCCCGGACCATCCCGGCCAGACGTCCACGTCGATCAATCCGTTGCTGACCGTGGCCGGCAGTGCCACCTGGATCGCCATCGGGATGGTCGCTTGTACCGGCCTGATCGCCGTGTTCATCCGCCTCACCCTGCGCGGCACCCGGCCCACCGCGATCCAGTCGGCGACGGGGTTCTTCTACCTCGCCGTGATCACAGCCTTCACCGCGGAACTGGCGGCCAAGGTGCGGTTCCTTCCATGAAGCCGGCAGGCGGCCGGCCCACGATGCCTTCGTGCTGATCTTCGTGCTCATGGCAGCCGGAGCCGTGGGGGTCGTCGTGGCGTGGCGCCTGGTCGCGGCCGGCCGGGCGAGCGTGTGGACGGCCATGGGTGTCGTGACCGGCGGGGCGGCGCTGGCGTCGCTGGCGACAGGGACGCTGTCGCTCTCGCCCAGGGTCCCTTGGGGCTGGGCGGCGATCGCCGGAGGGGGGGTGGGGATCCTCCTGTACGGCGCCACAGCGGCATTCGTCCTGGTGGTCAGGCGCTGGGCATCGTTCGACCGGCACGTCGCCGAGATCTACGACCAGCGCAAGGGCCTCCCCTTGTGGCTGGCGCTCGTGCTGGCTGGGGTGGTGGTTGCTCCGGGCGAGGAGCTGTTCTGGCGTGGCCTGTTCCAGGGCACGCTCGCCGACTCGATCGGGTGGCCGGCGGCGGCGGGGCTCACGTGGCTGGCCTATGTCGGTGCCAACGCCGCCAGTGGGAGCCTGCCGATCCTGTTCGGGGCGGTGGTGTCGGGGGCCGTGTGGGGAGCCCTGGCGCTGTGGACCCACGGCGTCCTAGCGAGCCTTGTGTGCCACACGGTCTGGACGAGCTTGATGCTGATCCTTCCGCCCGGTGGTGTCGGCAGGCGCACTCCCATCCCGTGGGCCTCCCGGGACACCGGATCCTCGTGAAGGAACGGCTCCCTCGGGCAGCCCAGGAGGTCCTCGAGCGGGGAACGCTCCTGCATCTCGCCGTTCGCACGCCTCGCGGGCCCCACCTCACCCCGCTGGTTTACGTCCTGGACCGCGGGCGGCTCTGGTTCACCACGTCTCGAACCTCCGTCAAGGCGAGGGCCCTGCGCGGGGAACCGAGCATTGCCGGCATGATCTGGGCCGGTGACAAGGTGGTGACGTTTCGCGGCAACGCCCGAACCTACGACGCCCTCGACCCGTTGTCGTGGCCGTCCGCCGCGGTCGCAAGCCCGCGCCTGGTCCGTGCGGCCACCCGCTTCAGCCTGAAGAACGCACGGTTCTTCGCCGGATACGCGGTCGACGCTCGGAAGGTCCCGCTGGCGTGGACCCCTCCCGGGAGGGTGTTCGTCGGTATGGAGGTGAGCTCGGGATCGGTGCTCGACCTCCAGGCAGCGGCCGTCACGAGATCGTGGGGCGGGTTCGGGGCGAAGACCGGGTCCGTCCAGTACCGGCGCTCGCTCCGGCCCCTTCGGCCCCGCCGCGCCCTCGACCTCGGGGTGCCTCGCTCGGTCAGGTCCGTCATCGGGAACAGGGGTGTTGGGACCCTCGCCCTCGCCCCGGCCGGCGGGGACTTCACCGTAATCCCGGTCCGGTGGCGGCGAGTTCCCAGCCAGGGCATCTACGAGGTCACCGTGGCGCGGGCGTTCCTGGAGCTCGCCGAGACCTTCGGCCCGGAGCGCGGACCGGGGGTCATTCGTGCGGCGCTCGCCATGGACCATCTTTCGTCCTGGCGCGCCTCGGAGATGGTCGGCATGCTCGTGCAGGGCGAGGCGGACGCGCTCGTCCGCGCGCCGGACCCGAACGACAAGGCGGCCATCGTTCGGCTTCGACCCCGCCGGGTCGTATGGTGGCGCGGGTGGTCCAGCGGCATGGTCACGGGGACGTGAAATGAGCGTTGTGGAGGTGGCCGAGGTGATCGATGCCTCCCCTCAGGCCGTGTGGAAGGTGGTGGCCAACCCGGACAACCTGCCCCTGTGGGACCACCACATCTATCAGGTCGAGGGAGTTCCGGAGGACGGGCTGGCTCGAGGAACCGAATACACGACCGGCGTCAAGTTCATGGGCGCCCGAGCCCACGCCACGGCCAAGGTCGTCGAGCTCGATCCAGGGCGCTACTCGAAGATCGAGCTTCGCGGCCTGGTCGAAGGCATCGTGGAGACCTGGCTGGAACCCCTCGACGGGGGCAGGACGCGGTTGCGGCACCGGGTCGACTATCGATTCAAAGGTGGCCCCGTCGGCGAGCTCGCGGCCCGGGCCATTCGGCTGCTTGGAGCGACAACACTCCTCAAGAGGGGGGTTTTGGCGCAGAAGCGCCAGGCGGAGAACTCGGGCCCGTGAGGTCCGTCGCTTCCCCGCCGGATGGCGGCCACGGCACGTCGGCGAACACCTTGATGAAGTGCCGAGCGGCGTCCGTCATTCCCTGCCGCACGTAGAAGTCATGAGCCCGGGTCCGCCAGTGAGCGGATTCCAGGGCCACCGAGAACGCCCCCAGCTCCTTGGCCACGTCGGAGGCCTTGGACAGCAGCGCGGCGCCGACGCCCCGGCTCCGAGCACCCTCGCGGACGATGAGGTCGGGCACCCACGCGTGAGGCTGGACGAAGTTCGGCCTGCCGATGAGGGCCAGGTCGATCATCCCGATGACCTCACCATCCTCCTCGGCCACGAACACGAAACGATCCGGCGCCTCCAGCCACTGGCTGAACCGATCGCGGACCGCGGGTTCGTCCAGGGTGCCCAGGGCTTTCGGTCGCCCCAGCTCTTCGAGCAGCGCGGTCACGGCTTCGAAGTCCTGAGGGCGCGCCTCTCGAACGACGGGGGTCATGGAAGGCGGATCGCGCTGGAGGCTATTTCTTGCCCTGCTCGTCCCGACGGCGGTGGAGCCGGACCTGCTTGCCGGGGCGGCCGATCAGGTATCCGACCAGCCCTCCGAGGAGGACGCAGGCGACCATCACCCAGATCAACCGGGGACGCCGGTCGATGAACACGAAGTCCACCGGGACCGGCTGGGAGTTCTGGGTGATGAAGATGATCAGTACGACCACGATGGCCACGGCCACCAGTACCTTGACAACACGGCCCTGACGGGCACGCTGGAGATCGCGCAGGTGCTCCTGGTCTGCCTTGCGATCCGCGTCGGGGCCGGGGACTCCATCTGGCCTCTCTGCTGGAACCTCGGGTTCGCGGCGCATCGGTCCTCCTGGAACGCGCGGGGCGGGTCGGCCAAGCCTATAGGCTGTGGCGGGTGCGGGGAAGTGGCGGCTCCGGTGACCGGCACGGCCCATGGGTTCCCGGTCTGGCCGGGGTCGGCGCCCTGGCGATCTCCGCGCTAACCTCAGGAGGGCGGGGTCAGGCCCTGGATCGGCGCCTGTACCGGGCGGTGAACCGGGGCGGAGGCCGCGCCGCCGACGCATTTTTCAAGAGCCTGACCGAGCTCGGATCCATCTGGGCGTCGGTCGGTGCTAGCTTGGCGCTGGCCCGAGCCCGCCGGCAACGCGAGGCTCTGGACGCGCTCGGAGCCGCAGCCGCCATGTGGCTCCTCGGGCAGGTGCTGAAGAAGGTCTGGCGCCGCCCGAGGCCGTATCGATCCCTGGACGACGTCCGCCTCCTCATCGCCGAGCCGGCCGGGACCACGTGGCCGAGCAGCCACCCCGCCGTCCTGCTGTCGTTCCTCACGGTGGCTACGCGGGGGCTGGATGCCTCGCCCCCGGTCAAGGCGGGCGCGGTCGGTTTGGCCGGGACGGTGGGACTTTCCCGGGTGTACCTGGGGGTCCATTTCCCGGCCGACGTCCTCGGGGGGCTCCTGCTTGGCCGGGGAGTGGCCGACCTGTGGACCGCCCTCGCCTCTCCGCGGATCCTGAAGCGTCTCCCCAGTGTTGATGTGCCCGGTACAGTAGGCGGCTGATGTCGGGCCTCGTGTACCTGGCCTCCGTCAGTTGGGAGGTCATCGATCGTTTCCACTTCGGCTCCAGGTTCGCCCTGTCGCCTCACGGCCTGGGGATCGCGGTCGGTTTCCTGGCCGGCGCGTACGTCTTCGTGAACCGCGAGGGTCCCCGGCGAGGCATCTCGGAGGACGTGTCCAACTCGATCGTGTTCTGGGCGTTGATCGGGACGATCATCGGATCGCGCCTCGCCTACGTGATCACCCATCTCTCCGAGTTCCACAGCCTGGGGGACGTGGTGGCCGTCTATCGGGGCGGCCTGAGCCAGCTCGGAGGTGTGGTCGGCGCCATCGTGGCCTGCATTCCCATCGTGCGCCGGAAGCGAATCCCACTGCCGAAGGCACTGGATGCCGCGGCCATCTCCATTCCTCTCGGTGTGGTCATCGGGCGCATCGGAGACCTCATCATCGGCGATCATCTCGGCAAGCCGACGTCGTGGGCTCTGGCCTTCCAGTATCGGGGCGGGAACCTGTCCGGCTATGACTGTGTGCGGGAGGTGTGCACCACCCTCCTGTCCGGAGGGAAGACCCAGACCATCACCCACACGGGGGCCACGTTGGTCGGGGCGGATGGCACCGTCCTCGGGCGGGGAGTGGGAGTGCACCAGACCGCCC
>JBKPAF010000101.1:0-11207 GCA_046726275.1 Actinomycetota bacterium | reverse complement strand
CGTCAGCGCTACGCGGCGATGCGGTTCAGTCGTTTCCTGTCGAGCACCTCGATCCGCCGGTAGGTCAGCCGAACCAACCCATCTCGCTCGAACTCCTTGAGGATCCCGTTAACCCTGGGTCTGGACGCCCCGAGCAGCTCGGCGAGCGTCGACTGTGGCAGCCGGATCAGACGGTGATCGCCTTCGGTTTCGTCCAACAGGAGCGCGGCGACCCGAGACCTCAGCCCGGGCGAGACGAGCTCCGCGAGCCGGTGTTGCATCCGTTCCATCCGGCGTACGAGGGCCCAGATGAACGCGCGGGCCACGGCCGGCCTGCTCACCAGCAGCCTCTCGAGGTCGCTCGTCTCGATCAAGAGCAGGGTGGTTGGTGTGACGGCTCGAGCGCTGTACGCGGCCGGCTCGGCGGACAGGAACGGCGGAACCCCGAACAGATCACCCTGCCGCACGATCTCGAACACCACTCGATGACGTCCTGCCAGCCGATAGAGCTCGATCTCCCCGCGTTGGACTGAGGCGACGAAATCGACAGGTTGGCCCTCGGAAAGGAGCCGGGTGCCCGCGGGCGCGTTGACGATCTCGACCATCCCTTCGAGCTCGTGCAGGTCACTCTCGGAGGGTTGCATCCATCCCGGGCGTCCCAACGACGTCGCGGTCTCGGCAGCTCCCTCCAGCAGGTCTCGAGCCGTCGCTCCATGTCGGCGCCGAGTCGGTGCCGAAGCCTCGAGGTCTCTTCCGTTCCTCGACATCGTCAGTACCAAACCTAGTACCGATCGATGTTGAGGAAATGTGTCGCTGCTCGGCGTCAGTCAGCGGGGGCGGCCTCGAGCTCCTTCTCGCGGGACATCTTCCTGGCCTCCTCGATCAGGACCTCGACGATCCTCTCCTCCGGGATGCGATGCTCCCGGACCTCGCCCTTGACGATCAGCTGGCCATAGCCCTTTCCGGCGGCGATCCCCAGGTCGGCCTCCCGCGCCTCGCCGGGACCGTTCACCACGCAGCCCATCACCGCCACCCGGATCGGGGCCTTCAGTCCCTCGCGTTCGAGGGCCTCGTTCACCTGTTTGGTGAGGCCGAGCACGTCCACCTCGGCCCGGCCGCACGATGGGCAGGCCACCAGGTCGAGGCCACGCTTCCGCAAGCCGAGCGACTGGAGGATCCAGTTGCCGACCTTGACCTCTTCGACAGGATCGTCGGTCAGCGAGACGCGGATGGTGTCCCCGATCCCCTCGGCCAACAGCGTCCCGATGCCCACGGCCGACTTCACGCCGCCTGCAGGCATGGGTCCGGCCTCGGTGACACCGAGATGGAGGGGGTAGTCGCATCTCTCCGCGAGGAGCCGATAGGCCTGGATCATCACCCTCGGGCTCGAGTGCTTCACGGAGATCTTGATGTCGAAGAAGTCCTCGTCCTCGAGGATCCTGGCCTCACCCAGCGCACTCTCCACGAGCGCGTCGGCCGTCGGTGTCCCGTGCTTCGCCAGCAGGTCCTTCTCCAAGGACCCGGCGTTGACGCCGATGCGGATGGGCACGCCGCGAGCCTTCGCTTCTCTGGCGATCAGCCGAACCTTGTCCTGATACTTGATGTTGCCCGGGTTGATGCGCAGGCCGTGGATCCCCCCCTCGAGGGCAGCCATGGCGTACTTCCACTGGAAGTGGATGTCGGCGATCACCGGGATCGTGGCGTGCTCGGCGATGGTCTTGAGCGCCTCGGCGTCCTCCCAGTGGGGAACGGCGACACGGACCAGCTCGCATCCCGCTGCCACCAGCGAGGCCATCTGTTGAAGCGTCGCGTTCACGTCGGACGTCTTGGTCGTGGTCATGGACTGCACCCGCACGGGAGCATCCCCCCCGACCTCGACCCAGCCGACCTTGATCTGGCGTGACTTCCGTCGTTCCGTCTGCATGGCCAATTACCAGTATTGCAAGTCTGACACTGACGCTCGACCCTCGATGTCAGTCGCCGAAGACGTGGAAGACGATCGACCGATCCTTCGGCTCGTCAAGCTCCAGGAGCAGAAGGCGCTGCCACTGGCCGAACATGGGCTCGCCGGCCGTGACCGGGATGGCGTGGGATGTCGCGCCGAGGACCATCTGGGTCACGTGAGCCTGGCCGTTGGCGCGTTCGTGTCCCTCCTGAAGGTTCTGCGTGCGCCGTTCCAGGTCGTCGTGCGCGTAGTACACGTCGCCGGGGACCAGCTCCTCCACTCTCCGACGAAGATCGTCCAGCGCGCCGTCCTCCCATTCGTTCACGAGCAGTGCGCACGTGGTGTGGGCGCAGAAGGCCACCGCACAGCCCTCCGTGACGCCGGAGTCCTTGATCGCCCGACGCAGGTCGTCGGTGAGGTCGACGAAGTCGTGCCGGCGCTCGGGACGAACCTGGATCGTCAGTGTGGTCGACTTCATTCGCCCTCCTTCAGACGCGCTGCAGGCGATCCCGGCAGGAGGAACGTGAACCGGACCCCCCGCGCCTCGCTCTCGGCCCAGATCTTTCCCCCATGGGCTTCCACGACGGAGCGGGCGATGGCCAGGCCGAGCCCCGTCCCTCCATCGTCCCGAGACCTCGAGGGGTCCACGCGGTAGAACCGCTCGAATACCAGGGGGATGTGTTCCTTCGGTATCCCCGGGCCGGTGTCCTCCACGGAAACCGCCCAGTCGCCGTTGTCACGGGCCGCTCGCACCGTGACCATCCCACCCGGCGGAGTGAAGCGCACCGCGTTCTCCAGGAGGTTGAACAGCACTTGATGGATCCGCTCGCGGTCGGCCTTCACCGGCGGCAGGTCCGCGGGGACCTCGTTGTGCACGGCCAGGTCCCGGGCGCGGTCGGGCCGGGCCACCTCGACTTCCTTGATCACCCGATCGACCAGGAGTCCCAGGGGTACGGGCTCGATCTCCAAGGGGACGTCGCCGGCCTCGAGGCGGGAGAGGTCGAGGAGCTGATCGACGAGCCGGGAAAGACGCTCCGACTGCTGCAGCATCACCTCGAGGAGGGCTGGGTTCGCGTCCTCCACGCCGTCGAGCAGGTTCTCGAGGTGGGCGCGGAGCGCCGAGATCGGGGTCTTGAGCTCGTGGGACACGTTGGCCACGAGCTCGCGGCGCAGGCGCTCGAGACTCTCCATCTCGCCGGCCATCCGGTTGAACGCCCGGGACAGCTGGCCCACCTCGTCGCGCGAACGAACGGCCACTGTTGCTCGGTAGTCGCCTCGGGACATCCGTCCGGCAGCTTGCGCCATGTCCCGGAGCGGCTGGGTCATTCCCCGGGCCAGGAACCGGGCGAGGAACAGCGCGATGAATGCAGCGATGGCCCCGGCCAGCAGGAACTGCCACCAGACACTCCGAACGAACCGAGCCGTTCCCACGATGGCCCCGGCGGGACCACTTCCTTCGAGGCGGTGAGAGAGGTAGACGGCCCCCACCACCTGTCCTCCCCGAAGCACGGGCACGCCCAGGTATTCGGTTCGCCCATCGGTCCCTGTGTCGACGGCGCCGGCGAGGGCCCGATCAGCGGTCGGGGGAACCTCCAGGTCGCCGGCCAGGGGCTTTCCCGCCTCATCCACCACCACGACGGGGTTCGGAAGCTGCTGGATCACCCGTTTCAGCGACTTGGATGGGGCCCCCGCGGGGTTGAACGAGAGCGCCGCCACGACCTGGGCCTGGCCGACGAGCTGCCGCAGCTCGCGGTCGCGGTCCGACTGGCGCAGGGCGAACCCCACGGCGAGGTACATGATCAGGATGGTCACGGCAACGGCGAAGACGATCACCGAGCCGAGCTTGGCCCGGATGCTGGGAAGGCGGTCGAGCGGCCGCATGGCCATCAGCCCTCGCGCACCTCCTGGGCCATCTCCCTGCCCACCTCCTGGAAGGCGTACCCCACCCCGTGCACGGTCCGGATGTACTTCGGCTCGGCTGCGTCCTCTCCCAGCTTGCGACGGACCCGGGCGACGTGCGAATCGACCACGCGCCCCCCTGCGTAGTCTCGGTAGCCCCACACCCGGTCCATGAGCTGATCCCGGCTGAACACCACCCCCGGGCTCCGGGCCAGGGTCAGCAGGATCTCGAACTCGAGCGGGGTGAGGGGAATCTCGTCCTCCCCCCGGGTGATGCGCCGCCGAGCCGGATCGATGGTCAGGTCGAACCTGGTGACTTGCTCGGTCGGGTCCATCTGGTGGATCCGATCCATGCGTCGAAGGATCGCCCGAACCCGGGCCGCAAGCTCGCGGAGGCTGAACGGCTTGGTCAGGTAGTCGTCGGCGCCGACCGCGAACCCGGCAACCTTGTCGGCCTCATCCGTCCGTGCGGTGAGCATGAGAACCGGCACCCAATCGTTCTTCTGGATCTCCCGGCACACCTCGAGGCCGTCCATCCCCGGAAGCATCAGGTCGAGGACGACCAGATCGGGAGGTTCGGACGAGGCGGCTCGGAGCGCTTCGGGTCCGTCGTGAACCACGCGAACGTCGTATCCCTCGCTGGCCAGGCGAGCCCGAACGGCTTCGGCGATGGCCACCTCATCTTCGACGACGAGGACCTTCCTGCCGGTCATGGCCTGCGCGGATTCAGGCACGCGCGGGCCAACGGAGCGGATCCGTCCACGGGCCAATCCTAGCCCCTGCTTCTTGCCGTCCAGTCGGGAGGGTGTGGAGAAGCTGTAGCAAGCGGATCACCCTGCGCCGGCTCGGTTGATGCCTCAGGAGCAGGCCTGCTCAGCGAAACGGGGTCGGGATGGGGTTGACGATATCGAGATAGGTAATGGCGAGAGCGAACAAGATGATGAAGCTGGTCACCAGCGCCGTCAGCGGAACCAGTTTGCGGATGTCGGGCTTGCGCCGGCGGATCTTCTCGTAGGCGAGGATGGCCAGATGGCCGCCGTCGAGGGGCGGCAACGGGATGAGGTTAAGGATGGCCACGAAGATGTTGAACCCGACGAGCAGGGAGATGAAGAAGTCCCAGGCTCCCTCTCTCACAGCTTGACCGGCGATGCGGCTGGCCCCGACAACGCCGATCGCGTCGTTCGGGGTCCGGTCCCCGGATCCGGCCACCAGGCTTCCCACCCGGCGAAGGGCGCTGGGGCCGAACACGTCACCCAGTCGCAGGATGACCTCCTTCGTCTGCTGGCCGGTGACGATCACGGATCGGCCGATCGCGGTGAACGGATCGGTCCGTTCGCGCACGAAGTCCAGGGACACGCCCAGCCGGCCCACCGGCTGTGGCTCGCCCGGCACCCTCGCCGGAATGGGCGTGGCCACGACGGTCACCGATCGACCGTCCCGAACGACCGTCACCTTCATCGGCACGCCGATGTGGCTGCGCGTGTAGTCGATGAAGTCGTCCGACGATCGGATCGAGCGTCCGTCGACCGCCACGACCTCGTCCCCCCGCCGGAGCCCAGCCTGCACGGCAGGCGAGACCTGCCCGTTCAACGTGGGCTCGACCGTCTGGATCATCGGCCGGTCCTGGTTCGGAACACCGATGCCGACGAAGAAGAAGCTGAGCAGAAGGATGGCGATCACGAAGTGGGACACGGGGCCGGCCAGGATGACGATTGCCCGCTGCCACACGGGCTTCGCCCCGAACGTCCGCGGATACTCCTCCGGCGTCAACTCCTGGAACGGGTTCATCCCGGCGATCCGGACGTAGCCGCCCGCGGGGATGGCCTTCACGCCGTACTCGGTCTCCCCTCGTCGGAAGGACCACAATCGAGGGCCGAACCCGACGAAGAACTCCTCGACCTTGACCCCGAAAGACTTGGCCGAGACGAAGTGGCCGGCCTCGTGAATCACCACCACCAGGATCAGTACGAGGATGAATAGCACCACGCCGAGACTTGTGGACATGGGTCGCGGCCTCCTCGCGCCCCTACAGGGACTCGATGATCTCGGCCGCCCGGCTTCTCGCCCACCGGTCGGCCCGGTCCAGGGCGACCTCGGACACGACCGGCGCCGCCTCGTGCTCGTCCAGGACCGCGGCCACGACATCGGCGATCTGCACGAGCCGGATCTTTCCCTCCAGGAAGGCCATGACCGCCACCTCGTTCGACGCATTGAGCGCGGCGGGGTACGTCAGGCCAAGTCTGCCCGCCCGGTAGGCCAGGTCGACCGCGGGGAACGACTCCCGGTCGAGCTGCTCGAAGCTCATCCGTCCCAGTGCGGTCAGGTCGAGGCCCGGGATACCCGCCCCCAACCGATCGGGGAAGGCCAGCGCGAGCTGAATGGGGAGACGCATGTCGGCGGAGGCCATCTGAGCGATCATGCTGCCGTCGGTGAACTCGGCGATCCCGTGGATGATGGACTCAGGGTGAACGACCACGTCGATCTGGTTGTATTCGAGGCGGAACAGATAATGCGCCTCGATCACCTCGAGACCCTTGTTCATCAGTGTTGCGGAGTCGATGGTGATCTTCGGTCCCATCTGCCACGTGGGATGGGCGAGGGCCTCCTTCACGGACGCCTTGGCCAGCTCTTCCCGAGACCATCCGCGGAACGGCCCGCCGGACGCGGTGATGATGACCCGCTTGAGGTCCTCCCGCCGCTCGCCGTGAAGACACTGGGCCAGGGCCGAGTGCTCTGAGTCGACCGGAACCAGCCGGTCCGGCTCGCCCTTGACCAGATCCATGATGAGCTCGCCCCCCACCACAAGCGATTCCTTGTTGGCGAGGGCCAGCATTTTTCCGGACTGGAGCGCGGCCAGCGACGGCGCCAGGCCCACGGCGCCGACCATGGCGTTCAGCACCATGTCGGCGTCCGTTTCCCTCGCCAGTGCCTCCATGGCGCCGGGCCCGGAGATGATCTCGACGGACCGGATCGGTCCAAGGTTCCGCTTCAGCTCCACAACGGTCTGCTCATCAGCGATGGCGACCAGGGGTGGCATGAACTCGCGGATCTGGCCGATCAGGAGCTGGTGGCTGCTCCCCTTTGCCCCAAGCCCGACCACCCGGAAGTGATCGGGGTTCCTCCGGACCACATCCAGAGCCTGGGTGCCGATCGATCCGGTGGACCCGAGAATTGCCAAGGACCGCACGGCTTAGAGGCTACCCTCCGATACCGACTTTGTCCGGGAACAACTCGAAGAAGGTTCCAGAGGCCCTAGAAGACCAGCCTGAGGAAGTAGAAAGCGGCGGGAGCGACAAAGAGCACCGAGTCGATCCGGTCGAGGACGCCTCCGTGCCCCGGCAGGAGCGACCCCATGTCCTTCACCCCCAGGTCCCTCTTGATGGCCGACTCGGCGAGGTCGCCCAGCGGCGCGAACAGGGCGACGATGATGGCCAGTCCCACGGACTTCACGAGATCGAGTGGCTCGATCGAGGGGAGGATGGCAATGGCCAGGACGAACGTGACAACAGTGGCCCCGAACAGTCCTTCCCAGGACTTCTTCGGGCTGATCGTCGGGGCGAGCGCCCGGCTCCCCCAGAGCGAGCCGAACACGAACGCGGCGATGTCGTAGACGAACGTCAACCCGAGCACCGCGAGCATCAGGGCGCGGCCAGACTGTGGCTGCGCCAGGATGATCAGGATGAATCCCGCCAGGAATGGAACGTATAGGACTCCGAGCATGGTCGAGCCGATGTGGGCCAGGGCCCCCTCTCTGGCCTTGGGCACCGCGGCCATGTACCAGAGGAACGAAAGCATCAGGCCCAGGACCAGGAAGAACGCCATCGCCTGCTCGCCCTTCAGGTACGCACCCGCAAGGGTGAAGCCTCCGATGACCAGGCCCAGGGCAGTCGCCGGCTGGTGCCCCTTGCGCTGCATGGTCGCGTAGAGCTCTGCCTGACCCAGCAGCACGACGGCGCCCGCGATGATGGCGAACGCTGCCTTGGCCACGGCCAGGGAGATCAGGGCCACGGCGGCGAGGATCGCGGCCGTCAAAACCGCGGCCGGGAGGTTCCTGGCGGGTTCCGGTGCCCCGCCCTGATCGGCCATAACGGGTCGGGAGGTCGGCTCTTCCCAGGTCGGGCCGGTCAGGGGCTCGGTCCCGCCCACTCGGACGGTCCGGGGCCCCTCCGGTTCCACCTCGATGTCGGCCAGGAGCTCTTCCTCGACCCGCTCGGGCTCCGCGCTTCCCCCGAAGGACGCAGCGAGGTTGTCGGCGGCAGCCTCCACGTCGGCCATGTCGGGCTGAGCCCAGTACGTCTCCTGGGGCGCCGCCTCCTCGGCGACGAGCGCTTCGTCTGCTTCTTCGACGGGTGGCGGGGTTAAGTCTTCCGCCCGGTCGGGGGCTCCCGCAAGGTCGATTCTTTCCTCCTCGTCGGCCCGGGGGAGCCTCTCGTACTCGGGGGGAGCCTTCTTCAGATCTTCCAGGCTGAGCTCGCGCCTCTCCTCTCTCACCGGGCCCGTCTCCAGGATGATTCCTTCCGCGAGGTCGTAGTCAGCATCCGGGCCGAAGACGTCCCGATCGGTCTCTGCCGGCGAGGACGGTTCCGAGGCCTCGGGCTCCTGTCCCTCCCCTTCGTCGCCGACCGCGTCACGCAGGCGCTTCCAGTCCTCTCCGGTCATCTCACCCGTCGCCTCGTCCGTGCTCGAGCTCTCCTCAGGCTGGGGCTCGCTCGAGCGAGAGTCGGGGCGACTCCGGCTTTCCCGGTCCTCCGACGAAGGAGGAGAGGTCTCGCCGAGATCGAGTCCCTCGATGTCTGGCTCCCACCCAGGCGGGAGTAGGTCCTCCGGTTGCTCGCCGCCGCCGGTCTCCTCATCAGGATCCGAAGGTGCGGCGCCCGTGTCCGCGCTCGCCCGGGGGCTGCGACGGTTGGCCCCCGGATCGCCCTGCGCGAAGAACTTGTCCAGATCTTCGAAGAGGTCGTCGAACTTGCCGCTTCGCTCGTCGCTCTCGGGAGCCATCTAGACCTCCCCCAATTCCTTCTCTTTCTGCTCGAGGATGCGGTCGATCTCGGCGACGTAGTGGTCGGTGAGACGCTGCAGCTCCTTTTCCGCCCTGCGCAGGTCGTCCTCGGAGATGGCGTGATCCCGCTCTTCTCGTTCCAAGTGCTCCTTGGCGTGGCGACGCACGTTGCGCACGGACACGCGACCTTCTTCACCCCGGTCGCGGGCCAACTTGATGAGGTCCTTCCGGCGTTCCTCAGTGAGGGTCGGGAAGGCCAGCCGGATGACGTTGCCGTCGTTCGACGGGGTGAGGCCCAGGTCCGAGGACATGATGGCCTTCTCCATCGCCGACATCGCGTTCCGGTCGAACGGCTGGATGACCAGGAGGCGGGGCTCGGGCACCGAGAACGACGCCAGCTGGTTCAAAGGCACTTGGGTACCGTAGTAGTCGACCGTGACCCGGTCCAGCAACTTGGGGTTGGCCCGGCCCGTTCGCAACGAAGCAAGCTCCTCCTGCGCGAAGGACACGGCGCCACGCATCTTCTGCTCGGCGTCGTGAAGGGTCTCCTCAGTGGTCATGTCCCGATCGTCTCCCCGGCACGAGGAACTGCCCGGTTCCCGCGAAGCCTACTCACTCCCTCGGCTCCTGTCCCGGGTGGGCTACCCGCTCGCCGCGTGGACCAGCGTCCCGATCGTCTCTCCGAGCAGCGCCCGCTTGACGTTGCCTTCCTTCCGGAAATCGAACACCAGGATCGGCAGGCGATTCTCCATGCACAAGGAGATCGCGGTTGCGTCCATGACCGTGAGGCCGAGCTTGAGCACGTCGATGTACTCGAGGCTCTCGAACTTCCGTGCCTCCGGGTTCAGGTTGGGATCCGAGTCATACACCCCGTCCACCTTGGTCCCCTTGAGGATCGCTTCAGCTTTGATCTCCAGGGCACGCTGGGCCGCGGTCGTATCGGTGGAGAAGAACGGCACCCCCATCCCGGCCGCGAAGATCACCACGCGGCCCTTCTCGAGATGGCGGATGGCCCGCAACGGGATGTACGGCTCCGCGATCTGGGCCATCTGGATCGCCGTCTGCACTCGGGTGTGGACCCCGATCTGCTCGAGGCCGTCCTGTAGGGCCAGGGCGTTCATGACGGTTGCGAGCATCCCGATGTAGTCGGCTCGGGCACGGTCCATCCCGGGAGCCTGTCGTCCTCGCCAGATGTTGCCGCCCCCCACCACCACGGCGACCTGCACACCGATCGAGACGATCTCCCTCAGCTGCGCGGCCATGAGGCCGATCGATTCCGAGGAGATCCCGAGCTCACCGCTCGAGGGAGCGAACGCATCGCCGGAGAGTTTGAGCAGAACCCGCTTGTACAACGGCCCCGACGATCCGGACTGGCCGTTCACCGGGGGGTCAGGCCCCCTCGCCCACTTTGAACCGGGCGAACCGCCGGATGAGAACGTTCTCGTTCACCTTCGAGGCGACATCCGCCACGAGGTCACTGACCTTCTTCGAGTCGTCCCGGATGTACTCCTGGTCCAACAGGGCCGTCTCCTTGTAGAAGGCTTCGAGCTTTCCCTCCACGATCTTGGAGATGATGTGGTCCGGCTTGCCCGACGTCCGGGCCTGCTCCTCGTAGATCTTCCGCTCGCCCTCGACCACGTCGCTCGGCACCTCGTCCCTGGATACCCATCGCGGGTCGCGCGCGGCCACCTGCATCGCGATTTCCTTGGCCAGCTCGCGGAACTCCGGAGTCCGGGCCACGAAGTCGGTCTCGCAGTTGATCTCGACAAGCGCCCCGACTGTGCCCTCGCCGTGGATGTAGGAGTGGACCAGGCCCTCACTCGCCTGACGGCCCCGCCGCTTCTCGTGGCCGGCCAGGCCTCGCTGGCGAAGGATCTCCCGCGCCTTTTCAAGGTCTCCTCCGGATTCCACCAGTGCCCTCTTGGCGTCCATCATCCCCGCGCCGGTCTCGTCGCGGAGACGCTTGACGACGTCCGCGGGGATCCGGTCGGGCTCGCTCATCGTCGTCCTCCTACTCTCGTTTTTCCTCTGGGTGGGAAGGTGGGCTCACGCCCCGCGGCCGGCTCGGTCCGAAGGAGCCGAGTCCTCCGAGGGCGGGGCCGGCTCGCCGTCCGATTCCCCGGCCGCGGGCTCGGTGGACCCGGCCGGGCTCGCCTCGGGCTCGAACACCGAGTCGATCTCCGCCTCCAGGGTCTCGCTCTCGGCCGTCCCTGCGCCGGCCGCGTCAGGATGCGCCTGCGCGTCGGTCTCCGCAGGGGCGGGAGGAGCGTCCCACGTGGCCGAGGTGTCGGCCGGCTGCTCCTCCAGTGATGGCTCTGCGGCACCGGCCGCGGCCTCGGCCTCCACCGTCCCCAGGTAAGCCTGCTCCTCCTCGGAGAGCTGGAC
>JBKPAF010000100.1:0-8822 GCA_046726275.1 Actinomycetota bacterium | reverse complement strand
GCGTACGCGCGAGCTCCTTGAGAAGCACCGTATGGATGTGCTGGCAGTCGCCCACGCGCTCGAGTCACACAAGACGCTGGCGGGGGACGACGTCGTGGCCATCCTCGAGGGGCAGGAGGGCCCGCTGGTCGACGGCCGGCCCTACCACACGCCGGAATTCGCAAAGCTGCTAGAGGCCTATCACACGGAGGCCGCCTCCGCGCACAAGACGCACTCCGCGGTCAAGATCGCGCTGCCCGCGGTCCCCCTCGCGGAAACCGGGGACGGAGAAGCAGCCGACGGGGAGAGTGCCGCGGCTGTTGTCGGTGGGAACGGCGAGGTCAGGGCGGAGAAGCCCAGTTCCAACGGGCCGTCGAAGGCCCGGAGGAGACCGGAGACGCCGGTCGAGGTCGAAGCCGGGGTCGGCGGCGACAAGCCGGATCCCGACCCCGATGAGGAGAAGCGCTAGGTCGTTCCTCGAACCCCGGCGAATGCCCGGTCAGCTGCCGGGCCAGATCTTCAGGCCGTGGAGGGGGCTCTCGAGTCGAACCGGCGGGGCTCCGGCCAAGGCTCTGAAGTAGGCCTCGACCACGAACGCCCGGCACCCAGGCATGGCATGCCCACCGAGCGCGCTCCCGTCTGACCCGGACAGGACCACATGGAGGTGGATGAACGGCTCACCGTCGCGCACGGACACGTTCCCCACCCCGGAGGCGATCTCGACGTGTCCGGTCGAGATCGGACGGTATTCCTTGGTCTCCTGGTCGAAGTAGCCGACCGTCGCCTGTTCGAGGGCGCCGATCACCTGCAGCGTGGCCGCTTGAAGCCCGAGCTCCCTCACGGCTCGGTCCAGGCCTTCCAGCAGATCCTCCCCCCGCTCCAGGCTGACGAACGACGCCGATCCGTCGTCCGAGGGGTAGAGCCTCACGCCGGTCTCGGGGCCGAGCTCTTCCCCACGCTGTCGAGAAGCCTGCGGGACGCCTGAGCGATCTCGCCGACGGCGGCGTCGAACGCCTCCGCGTTGGCTCTCGACGGCTGCCGGTACCCGCTCACCTTTCGGACGAACTGCAGGGCAGCCGCCCGGATCTCCTCATCGGTGGCCGGCTCGTCGGCCCGCCGGAGCGTCTTGATGCTTCGACACATGCCCCCACCATACCGGAGGCGAGCGCAGGAAGACCGGGGACCTAGACCTCAGGTGTACCGGTTTCTCGGGTCCAGGATGGAGTACATGACGTCCGCCACCAGGTTGAACATGATCACGAAGGCCACCGCCACCATCATCCACGGCAGGACCTGCTGATAGTCCCCCCGGAACATGGCATCGATGAAGAACCGACCCATCCCGGGGTACTCGAAGATGGCCTCGGTGATGATCAGGCCGCCCGCGATGGCCCCCACGTCGATGGCCACCTGACTGGTCAGGGGGATCAAGGCGTTGCGCATGGCGTGGCGGACGATCACCCGGCGCTCCCGGAGGCCCTTAGCCCGGGCGGTTCTCAGGTAGTCCGAGTGCAGGACTTCCAGCATGGAGGCCCGCATGTACCGGCTGTAGTAGGCGATCAATTGCACCGACAGGACCAGCATGGGCAGGACCAGGTGGCGGGCCCGGTCGATCAGGTCGAACCCCTGCCTGCCGGGGGTGTACAACCCCGCGGTGGCGAAGATCGGCTCGGTCAGGTGTAACCACTTGGTCAGGTAGACCCCGAAGAAGATCTGTAAGAGCAGGGCGAACCAGAAGTTGGGGATGGAAAGCCCGAGGAAGGCGGCACCAGTGGCCACGTTGTCGAACATCGAGTACTGCCTGAGCGAGGAATACAGCCCGATCCCGACGCCCACCATCAGAGCGAACCCCACGGCCACCAAACCCAGGACGGCTGTATTGACGAGCGCGCTCCGGATGTCCGGCATGACGGGCCGGTTCGACAGCAGCGAGTTCCCCCAGTCGCCCTGAGCGAAGTGGGACAGCCACTTCCAGTACTGGACGTGCAGGGGCTGGTCAAGGCCGTACTCGTGCTCCAGCCGGAGGCATCCTTCTTTCGTCTGTCTCGGGTTGATCGCGCATCCGGCCAGCGGGTCAATGGTGCTCCGGATCACCACGAACACCAGGATGCTGGCCAACAGCAGGACGGGGATCGAGAAAGCGAGACGTCGGATCACGTAGCGGAACACTCCGGTCCTCCCTCCATGAGGCGCGAGGTCGCGCCAGCGGACGTGCACGATGGCCGCGATCCGCTCGGGGACCGCGGTCTTCACGAGGTCGATGACGATCCAGAACCAGTAGGCGGTGAGCCGACCGGGCCGGCCGGCCCGAAGCTCCTCCCGGAGCCGGTCGCGGAACACCTGGCACATGTCCGGCCCGTATTCGCGACGAAACGTCCACGGGTAGAGGCGCAGCAGCGCCCGGTAGGTGCGGACGTGGCGGTCGAGGGGGGTCATGGCGACTCTTCCAACCCCAGCCGCGGTGGGGTACGTCCGAGAAGTCGCCTGCGCTGCGCCACCCTCACCAGCCGTGCGAGCCGCTCCGCCTCGGCGCCGAGGAGGCGCCGGCCTTTGTCCGTCAGCCGGTAGTACCGTCTTCGCTCATCGTCCAGCGTCGGGTCCGGGCGCCGGGCCGACTCCTCGATCAACCCCTCCGCGAGCATCTTCTTGATCGATCCGTACAGCGTCCCGGGTCCCATGCTGACCTGCCCGTCGGACAGGATCGAGACCTCGTGCATGATTGCGTAGCCGTGCATCTCCCCCGTGGCCAGGGCCAGGAGGATGTGGAACACCGAAGGAGAGAGGGGAAGCTCCGGCCCTCCCCGATCCTCGCTTCTGCTCGTGCCAGGCATGCGCGGCCTCTCTCACTATATCGACCGACGATATATCAGCGATGGATATATGGCAACACCCGGGAAAGTCAACCCGGAGCCGGGCCCACCGGCCCCTGAGAGAATGGGGACGTGAGCTCGACCCGCACCTCCACGGCCCCTGCCGAGGTCGATCGACCGGCAGGCCACGACGTGCCGGAACCGGCCCGGCCGTGGCTCGTGATCGTATGGAACGACCCCATCAACCTGATGAGCTACGTGACCTGGGTCTTCCAGAAGCTGTTCGGATACAGCCTGCAGAAGGCCACCAAGCTGATGATGGACGTCCACACGAAAGGCAAGGCGGTCGTGTCGAGTGGGACCCGGGAAAAGGCGGAGTTCGACACCTACCGGCTTCACTCACACGGCCTGTGGGCCACGATGCAGCGCGACTCGTGAGCAGGGGTTCGGCGACCAACCGGGTGAAGCGGACCCGGCGAGGGGACTTCGAACTCCATCTCCCTCGAGAGGAACGCACGCTCCTGCGAGCACTGCCCGTCCAGCTCCGCGAGCTGATGACGTCGGACGACCCGGCCCTGGAGCGGCTGTTTCCTCCGGCCTACCCCGACGATGCGGACCTGCAGACGGAGTACGAGCAGCTCGTTCGGGGCGACCTCGTGCAGCAGCGACTGAGCTCGGTGGAGGTGATGGAACAGACCATCGACGCATCGCGCCTCACCGAGGAGCAGCTCCTGGCCTGGCTGAGCGCGGTGAACGACCTTCGGCTCATCCTCGGGACGAAGCTGGGTGCGACCGAAGACTTGGACCCCGAGGACATCGCCGAGGACGACCCGCTGGCCCCGTCCTACGCGCTGTACTACTACCTGGGGTGGCTGGAGGAGCAGGTAGTGGAGGCCCTCAACCCCCCGGCCTCCTGATCTAGGCGAGGAGGGCCGGAGCGAGCTCCCGAAGCTCGGCCAGCGGGATGCGGAGCGGATCCTCCGCGAGAATCTGCACCGAGACGTGGTCGGCTCCCGCTTCCAGGTGTTGCCGCACCCGTGTCCGGATGGCCTCGACGTCGCCCCATCCGACGATGGCGTCTACGAGGCGATCGCTCCCCCCCTCGGCCAGGTCCGTCTCGGAGAAGCCGAGGCGTCGCAGGTTGTTGGCATAGTTGTCCAGCTTGACGTAGTGCTGCATGTACGCTCGAGCGATCGTTCGGGCCTTGTCGGGATCGTTCTCGAGGACGACGGCCTGCTCTGGAGCCAGGATCGGGCTGTCCCCCAATGCTTCCCGGGCCTTGACCGTGTGTTCCACGGGGACGAAGTACGGATGGGCGCCGACCGCCCGCTCGGCTGCCAGGCGAAGCATGTTCGGGCCAAGCGCCGCCAGGACGACCGGAGGCAGCGGCGGACCATCCCGAACCGGATAGCGGGCGCCGTCCATCGCCTCCAGGTAGCTCCGCATCCGCTTGTAGGGCGACTCGTATTCGAGAGATCCCCTCCGGTCGACGCTCGTCCGGTGGCTCACGCCGATGCCCAAGAGAAATCGACCCGGAAAAGCCTCCTCGATCAGTCTGGCCCCGTTGGCCATCGCCACGGGGTCGCGGGCCCACATGCTGGCGATCCCGGTGGCGACGATGATCCTCGAGCCGCCCGGCAGGATCAGAGCCGCGTGGGTGAGCGCGTCCTTGCTCCCCCAGCCCTCCGGGATCCAGACGACGGGATAGCCGAGGGCCTCGATCTCGGCCACGGCCTCCCGTTCCGCGCCGACCGGGTGCCGCTCCAGCGAGAAACTCCACACGCCCACTCGGCCGATCGCCGACCGGACCTGCGCACGAACCTCAGCGTTCGATTCCGGCACGACGCTTCCCGCCTTCCTCTCTGGGGGGCAAGTATGCCCCAGGCACGGGGAGGGCCGAGCCGCGGGGGCACGGGCCATTGGGGGTGGTCACCGATTGACAGCGGGTCAAGCGACCAGTATCACCGTCCTCGACAACGGACACCCGCTCTCGAAGGAGTCGTAATGGCGCTTTTCGTAGTCAAGCACCAGCACGCCGCCGAGACCTGCCCGGCCGGAGACCCCCAGATGGGTCCGATGCTCGCCCAGTACGTCTCGGCCGCCAACGCCGAGATCTTCGGCATGAAGCTGCACGGTGAGGGTGTGATCAACGGAGGACACACTCTCTACATGATCCTCGACGCCGCCGAGCAGCAGAAGGTGGTCGAGTACATGGCACCGTTCTCCCAGTTCGGGACCGTGGAGGTCCTGCCGGCGTCCTCGTGCGAGCAGGTGGTGTCCCGGGCAGCCTGCTGATCCGAGGATCACCCTGCGGGCCGGGTGATCCTCAGGCAGGACTGATCTTCACCTCATCGCCGTCCACCGTGGCCTCATACATGGGTTGCCGGGCCAAAGCCGGTCCCCTCATGACCATCCCGTCGGTCATCCGGAAGATGCTTCCGTGCACCGGGCAGGTGACGGTCGGGTTCGCGCCGGAGGCCTTCACCACGCCCTTGTGAAGGGGCCCGCCCTGATGCGAGCAACGATTGGCCAGAGCGAAGATCCGCTCCTCGGTCCGGTAGAGAAAGACGTCGACGCCTTCCGCTGCGACCCGGATCGCCCTTCCCACCGGAAGCTCGGCGGCGGGGATCACCGGGATCCAGCCTGAGTCGGTCATCCGTCGCCAGCGTAGCCCAGCAGGGCTGGGTGCGGCACCCGCGCGCACCGTCTATCACCTGGGACGTAGGCAGTTGCGCCTAAGGCGTCTTGACAAGCGGCGAGAGCCGCTGCGAGGGTGCTGGGTGCCGTGAGCGGTGGATCGGGAAGCCCCATCAGCCGCCGGGACCTGTTCGGCCTGGCGTGGAAAACCGGTTTGGTCGGATCGTCGCTCCTGCTCCCGAGCGCGCTCCGGGGACAGGTCCTCGCTGCGCCACTCTCAGGGAAGAAGGATCGCGACAGCGTCGTCGTTCGATGGAACGCTGCGCTCCTGCAGGCCGTCCGGGAGTCGAGGCTGGGGCCGCCCATGGTGTCCCGGGCGTTGGCGATGGCGCACACGTGCGCCTTCGACGCGTGGGTGGCGTACGATCGGGTCGCGGTGGGGACGCGGCTGGGTGGAGCGCTCCGGAGGCCGCCCCAGGAGCGGACGCTCGCGAACAAGAACCGGGCGATCAGCTTCGCCGTGTACCGGGCCGCTGTCGATCTGTTTCCCGGCAGCAAGGGGACCGTGTTCGACCCCCTGATGGCGGAGCTCGGGTACGACCCTGCCGACAACTCCACGGACCCCACGACCCCCACCGGGATCGGGAACATAGCCAGCGCGGTCCTGCTCGAGTTCCGGCATCACGACGGGTCCAACCAGCTCGGCGACGAGCCGGGAGGGCAGCCCGGGGTTCCCTACTCGGACTACACGGGCTACCAGCCGGTGAACGATCCCATGGACATCCGGGAGCCCCGGACGCCCTTGGACCTGGACACCGTCCACGACCCCAGCCGGTGGCAACCCCTTCGCTACATCGACGGTAGGGGCCAGGACGTGACTCCGCGGTTCACCGCGCCCCACTGGGGCCTGGTCATCCCGTTCGCCATGTCATCCGGGGATCAGTTCCGTCCGGACGATGGGCCGGCGGAGTACGGTTCGGACCTCTATGCGTCTCAGGCGGAGGCCCTCGTGGAGATCAGCGCCGGGCTCACCGACGAGCACAAGGTCATCGCGGAGTATTGGGCCGACGGGCCCGGGTCGGAGCAGCCGCCCGGACACTGGAACCTGTTCGCCCAGGTCGTGTCCGCGCGCGACCACCACGGCGACCACGAACGCGGTGTGGACCTGGACGTGCAGTTGTTCTTCGCGCTGACCAACTCGATCTTCGACGCCGGGATCTGCACCTGGGACAGCAAGCGGGCCTTCGACTCCGTCCGGCCCATCACCGCCCTTCGGTTCCTGTACTTCGGCCAGAAGATCGAGGCTTGGGGCGGGCCGTATCAGGGAACGCAGTGGATCGACGGGGAGATCTGGTTCCCGTACCAGCCGAGCACGTTCCCTACGCCCCCCTTCGCCGAGTATCCATCCGGACACAGCTGCTTCAGCGCGGCCGGGGCGGAGATCCTCAAGCTGTTCACCCGATCCGATAGCTTCGGCCACTCCGTGACCATCCCGGCGGGAAGCTCCCGGATCGAGCCCGGGGCGGTCCCCGGCCAGGACGTCACCCTGTCCTGGCCGGCCTACTCCGATGCTTCGGACCAGGCCGGGCTCTCCCGGCGCTGCGGTGGGATCCACTTCGAGCAGGGCGACCTGGACTCGAGGCGTTTGGGGAGGCTGGTGGCCAGACTGACCTGGGACAAGGCACAGGCCTACATCCACGGCACAGCGTAACGGCCTGGGGCAGCCCGCTCGGAGAAACCATCGAGAATGAGGAGCGGCCCGACTCTTTCGAGCCGGGCCGCCCCTTTTCGGCCTCGTTCGCCTGGGTCTGCGCTCCCGAGCGGGCGCTACCCCCTGGCCTCCGTCACGGCGGCGAACGCGTCGAGGCGGCCTTCGCCCCACACGTTGTTGTTGCCCGCCGAGCCACCGCAGGTCAGGTTGCTCACGTCGATGGCCGTGAGGTCGAGCACAGCCCTCGTCGCGGCGATGTTCCGGGCGATCGCGGGAGCTCCGTTGATCGACCAGAGCAGGGCGATGGTGCCGGACAGGTGCGGCGTGGCCATCGAGGTCCCGCTGAAGTTGGCGTAGCCATTCGTCGGGACGCTGCTGCGAACGTTCACCCCTGGGGCAGTGATGTTCGGCTTGATGATGCCCCCGAAGTCGGAAGGACCACGGCTGGAGAAGCCGGCGATGTTGTTGTTGATGTCGTGGGCTCCCGCGGTGTAGCTCTGCGCGTAGTCACCGGGAGACCGCAGCGTGGCACAACCCGGACCCTCGTTGCCCGCGGCGATGGAGGGGAAGATCCCGGAGGCGACCCACGCGTTCACGGTGGCCATGTAGAAGTTGTTGTTGCCACCGAAAAAGCCCCAGGAGTTGTTGACCACGTGAGGACGGAGGTCCGCCCGGGGGTTCTGGCCGTTCAGGTCGGTGGGAGCCAGGATCCACTGCCCGGACGCGAGGAGCGCCGAGGTCGAGCAGCTGCTGGACTCGCAGCCCTTGGCGGAGATCCAGTTTGCGCGGGGCGCGACCCCGATCTGGTTGGACCCCCCGTCGTCGCCGGCCATCGTCCCGGTGACGTGGGTCCCATGGCCGTTGTTGTCACACGGGGTCTTGCCGTCCGCCGAGCAGACGTGCGACGGGTCGAACCAGCTGTAGTTGTGGTTCACGGACAGCGGCCTGAACGGGCTCAGGTGCAAGCCACGGTACTGGTTGATCAGGGCGGGGTGGTTCCATTGTGCCCCGGTGTCGATGCTGGCCACCGTGATGCCCTCGCCCCGGTCGTTGTAGGTGTTCCACACGTCGTCGGCGTTGATGTTCAAGACCCCCCACTCGATGGCAGAGACCTTGGCGCCTGGGGTGGCCTTCACCGGGGCGACGATTCTGGCGCTCGGTTCGGCCACGATCCGGGCCACCTCGGGCCGGGCGGCCACGGCGTTCAGGGTGGCGGCCCCGGATCGGATCCGGATTGAGTTCAGGATCCAGAACGCCTTGGCCGGGGCTCCCCGGGCCTTCAGCATGGCCCGCAGGCCCCTCTGGCTGGAGGCGGCCAACTGGGTCAGCTGGTTGTACACGTACCAGCCTCGGGCATTTCGGTTAGAGATAGAGGCGGCCCCGGACAGGTCCGCCTGCTGGCGCAGGATGGCCCAGTACACGGTGGTCTTGCCTCCTTGCACCGCCCTGGCCACCTTGGCGTCGATCTTGCCGGAGGCCCCGGCGGAGACCGACGCCGGCCCCGCGGCCAGTACCAGCCCAGTGGTCAGGGCCAGTGCCAGCAGTGCGACTACGGCCCTCCTGGGCCGAGCGGCACGTGGATGAAGCATCCTTCTCGCCTCCCCTCTCTTTCTCGCCGGCCCTCGCCGGACAACCAAGGGAATGGGCCCCGGCTCACTCTGGAGCCGGGGCCTTCTCCCCTATGC
>JBKPAF010000099.1:0-10639 GCA_046726275.1 Actinomycetota bacterium | reverse complement strand
CCGCTGGACAACCAGTCGAACAGGGGTCCGGGCTGGTCGTTCTCGTCCGCGATGAAGCCGTCCACCGACACCGAGCTGTACATGACTACTTTGCCCATGGGGCCCTCCTCTGCCTTGGGATGCCCCCAAATTAGCGTGTCGTGAGCTGTCGCTCTTGTAAAGGAGGAGCAATGGCAATGCGGGCAGCACGCTACACAGCCGGAGGCATCGAGCTTCCGCCCGGAGTCTATGAGCAGCGGGACGGTTCCAGCCCGACTGGCCAGAGTTACTACGTCGTCCTGCCCGTCAAACGAAACGGAGCCTGGAAGACGGTCCAACTCCCGGGCAAGCACGTCCCTGCCTCGGCATCGGCGAGGTCTGCCAAGGCAGCCATCCTCTCGGCCCTCAAGGCGAAGGACGATGCCCGGGGCCGCAGTTCCAGGGGCCAAGCCGTGGGACGCCAGCGGATGGCTTTGGGTGACTACTTCGACGAGTGGATCGAATCCCGCGTCAACGTCCGGGAGGCGACGAGGCAGGGCTATCGGCAGACCTTCGATCGGTACATCCGCCCAGCCCTAGGCGGGACTGAGCTGCAGGCCATCACCGGTGAGGACCTGGGGAGGCTCTACAAGGGGCTCCTCTCCACGCTCTCACCTTCGACGGTCGCCCTCGTCTCGCGAACCTTGAACAAGGTGCTGGAGGACGCCCGCCGGTCGAAGCGTATCCCCGAGAATCCGAACAGGGATGCAGAGAAGCCGAGCAAGCCCGCTCCCGAGCCCCATCCCTGGCCCGCCGAGGATGTGTCGGCGTTCCTCGCTGCGATCCGGGGGGATCGCTTCTACGCTCTATGGCGTCTCCCTGCCTTTACGGGGCTCCGACGTGGCGAACTCCTAGGCCTGACGTGGGGCTGCATCGACCTGGACGGCCCGAGGCCGAAGCTCAGGGTCGAGGCCCAACTCATCGAATCGGACGGCACTCCCGGCGTCCCGCGTTACAGCAAGTCGGAGCCCAAGACGCTCCGGGGCAGGCGGGACATACCACTCGAGCCTTCGACTGTCGAGACGCTGCGCCAGTGGCGCAAGGCCCAGCTCGAGGAGAGGATGGCAGCGGGCGAAGCATGGCGGCAGGAGCCGGTCCCCGGCCTCCGCGACCTCGTCTGGACGTGGGAAGACGGCTCTCCAGTTTCGCCGAATTGGGCTAGCACGCGCTTCAAGGTCCTCACGCGGGAGGCTGGAGTCTGGCAGGAGCACCGGGACCTCCATAGCCTCCGAGACACCTTCGCGACGCTCTGCCTGAACCCTCCGAACCCGTGGCCGATTACCGCAGTCTCGAGATCCTTGGCCACGCAAACGCGAACATCACGCTCAGCTACTACGCTGGGTACGTGAAAGACGACCTCTCCGAAATGGTCGGTAGCGTCGCGAGCCAGATCGAGGGCTGAATAGTAGGTAGTTATTAGGTGGAGGCCACCCTTTCGGTCCTGATCCAGCTCGTGAGCAGGCTCAATGCGGCTTCCAAGGTCATATCCTAGGTACCCTTCGGCCCGGCACGAGCCCCCGCTGCCGGAGGAGTGGGGCCCCGACGGCTGGATGGGGCCACCCTTCGAGCCAGGTCCTCCAGCCCTCCGATGTCGTTCATACGAACGATGCGGGGGATCCGATCCCCGATGGCCACGGCGCTGACCGATGCGGGGCTCACGATCAGCCGCTGAAACAGGTCGATGTGCAGTCCGGCGTAGTGCGCGAGCGCCAGACGGATCACGTCAGCGTGGCTGACGACCCCCACGACCGAGCGAGGATGCCGAGCGGCGATTTTCTCGAGGGCAGACACGCTCCTGCGCTGCGCGTCGATCAACCCCTCGCCCTCAGGAAAGGTCACCGACGAGGGCGTCTGCTGGACCTTCTTCCACAGCGTCGTCCGTACCAGTTGCGGCATGGAACGGCCGGTCCACCGTCCGTAGTCCACCTCAGCGAGCTCGGCGACCGTCCGCACGGCAAGGCGACGCGCAACCGCAATGGCCTGAGCCGTCTCTGCGCAGCGCTCCAGCGGGCTCGCATAGACTGCGGCCAGGGGGACGGCTGCTAGGCGGCCGGCCAGCTCGTCAGCCTGTTTCCGTCCCTCCTCGGAGAGATGGATACCGGGGGCCCGACCCGACAGGCGTTTGCCCGTGGCCTGGGTGAGTGCGTGGCGGATGAGGAGCAGCAGAGCCACCGGGGAAGGATACCCGCGTCACACCCCGGTCTGGATCAGAAGGAGGAGGAGACCATGTGTCTGACGTGTGGCTGCGGCCAGCCGAACGAGGACCACGGCGACCCCGCGCACATCACGTACGACGACCTGAAGAGGGCGGCGGACGCCGCGGAGATCTCCATCGACGAAGCGGCCAAGAACCTGCAGGAGACCCTGGCGAAGGCCTAGCCCGCCGCGGGAAGGCGAACGGTGAACCGGGAGCCCAGCCCGAGCTCGCTGTGCACCCGGACAGTGCCGCCGTGGTTCTCCACGACGTGCTTCACGATGGACAAACCGAGCCCGGTTCCCCCGGTCTCCCGGGACCGAGCGCGGTCGACACGATAGAAGCGTTCGAAGATCCGGGCCTGCTCTCTGCCCGGGATGCCGATCCCCGTGTCCTGGACCTCGAGGACGGCGGTCCGATCCTCCGCGCGAACCGATACCTCGATCTTCCCGTCTGCCCGCGTGTACTGGACGGCGTTGTCCAGGAGGTTTCGGGCCAGCAGGGAGAGGTCGCGCGCGGAGCCCTTTACGAGGACCGCCTCAGTAAGGTGGCTTTCGATCCGCAGCCCGGCTTCCTCGGCCCTGGGCTTGAGCCGGCGCACCTCTTCGGCGACAAGGCGGTCAAGCCGGACCTCGGATCTGGTGGCCGCCTCACCCTCCAGCCGCGACAGGTCGAGCAGGTCGGAGACGATCCGGGAGAGCCTGATGGCTTCGCGCTCGAGCTGGGCCGCGAAGCGAGGCACCTCATCTGGATCGTTCGCAGCTGCGTCGGCGAGCGTCTCCGCCAGCGCCTGGATCGAGGCCACCGGGGTCTTCAGCTCGTGGGAGGCGTTGGCCACGAAGTCACGGCGGACGGCGTCCATCATCCGGGGCTGCGTCACGTCGCGGAGCATCAGGATGGTCTGACCCTCCGAGATCCGAGAGGCGGTGGCCAGCAGGGTCCGCGGAGCAGGACCGACCGAAACCTCGACCGGTTCGGGTCTGTCGCCTGCCGTCGCCGCCGCAACGAGATCCCGGAGGGGCTGGTGCAGCAGGCCACGGGCACTGTCCAGCTCGCCGCCGAGGAGCTGTCGGGCGCGCTCGTTCTGGTACATGGCGGACCCATCGTGGTCGAAGAGGAGCACGCCGTCCTCCATCGATCTGAGGATGGCCTCGCGAGTGATGAGATCCCGCTCGGCCTCGCCCAGGCGTCCGGCGGCCTCGATACCCATCCGCTCCGCGGCTGCGGTAACCTCCGCCGCCCGCCGCGACGACCTCGTCAGGATGACCCACAGCACGACGAGGCCGACGAGGAGACCGATCAGGAACCCGACGATCAAGCTCATCGAGCCAGAGTGTACGGGTAGCATTCCCCGACGCCCCGACCCGATCTCGAGCTGGCCGGAAAGGAGGAAACACGACCGTCATCCAGGCGATCGTCCTGGGGATCGTCCAGGGCCTGACCGAGTTTGCCCCCGTCTCCAGCTCGGGCCACCTCATCCTGGTCCCCTGGTTGTTCCAGTGGCCCATCCTCACCAACGAGTCGTTGAACAAGACGTTCGACGTTGCCTTGCACATGGGGACGTTCGTCGGCGCTGCCGCGTATTTCTGGCGCGACATCCTCAAGTACCTGAGGGCATGGATGCGGTCTGTCCGGCGCAGGTCCGTGGCCACTGTTGAAGAGCGTCTGGCCTGGTTTCTCGTGATCGGAACGATCCCGGGCGCCGTCGTGGGATTTGTCTTCGAGGACTTCATCGAAGAGAGGCTGGGCCAGCCCTGGCTGATCGCCGTCATGCTCGCCGTTGGCGGGGTGGTCCTGTACGTGGTCGATCGGGTGGCCCGAACGACCCGGCAGCTTCACGATCTCAAGTTGACAGACTCCGTGGTGATCGGGCTGGCCCAGGCCGCAGCCCTCCAGCCCGGGATGTCCCGCTCCGGGGTGACCATCACGGCCGGCCGCGCCCTCGGCCTCGCCCGCGAACCCGCGGCCCGGTTCTCCTTCCTCCTGTCCCTCCCCATCATCGGAGGCGCCGGTCTGTACAAGGGGTTCAAGCTTCTGTCCGGAGCCGAGAGCATCCCTCCCGGTTTCGGCTGGCCCTTCGTGTGGGGGATCGTGGCCTCGGCTGTGAGCGGCTTCCTCGTCATCTGGTGGTTGCTCTCATACCTGCGGCGGAGCGACTTCGCGCCCTTCGTGGTTTACCGGCTGGCCGTCGCCGGCCTCGTTCTCGGCCTCATCGCGTCGGGCGTGCGCCCGGCAACGATCTAGAAGACTCCCGAACAGATGCCGGTCCTCCGGCTCCTTCAAGGGTTCATCCCGAGTTCACGGTGAGGCCGAGGTTCGGACATCTGACGCCAGTAGGGTCGCCAGCGTGGCGATATGCCGCCCCGACTCATCAGGGAGGAGGCCTCAGTTGATGACCATCGAGCGTCCTCGCGACTGTCCGGAGTGCAGCTCGGCCGGATCGGTGATCCGGGACTTCTGTGAGGTGTGCTACGCGGAGATCGGCGAGTACTGCCGGCCTGGGGGGGCCAGGGGCGATCTAGAGGATGAGCTGCCCGCTGAGCCTTTCGACCGGAGGCCGGTGCTCCATCCCTCGATCCGCTTCCGCTTCTCCGACGTCCTCGAGGAGCTCGGAACCATCGCCGAGCTGGCCTCCCAGGCTGTGGAGGTCGAGGGGTCGCGGTTGGCCACGGCATGCCGCCGCGCCGAGTCCCTGTTGAGGCTCCTTCGCAAGCAGTTCATGGAGGACGTGGTACTCGGGGATCTCCATTCCGGTGTCATCCGCTGATGCCCGCTGGAGGTCGTTCAAACGTTCACCCTGCGTTCACTTGGCCGTCCAGGCGGGTTCACCTACCGTCGTTAGCTTCCAGGTAGTGGACGTCCACGGACACCAAGCCCAAGCGGCCGCGGGAACCCGCGGCTTCCCTGGGAGGGGATTCGAGGGCCCCACCCCTTCTCCCCTCGAAACCCCTCCCCGGGATGCTGAGGGCCCCACCGGGAGGAGGCGCCCATGAACTCATCGGAGTTCGGCGCAGGAACAGCGACAAGGAGGGAAGGATGGGGAAGGTCAGTAGGTTCGGCTCGCTAGCCGTCGCCGCCTTGGCTTTTGTCGTACTGGGAGCTGCTTGCGGCAGCGATGACAACCCAGGTGGCTCGGGCGGGGGCAACCAACTCTCCGGCAACGTCGTGGTATCAGGCTCCTCAACTGTCCAGCCGATCAGCTCGCTCGTCGCGGAGATGTTCCAAGGGGAGAACCCCGGCGTGAGCATCAAGGTCGATGGGCCAGGGACCGGAGACGGGTTTGCCCTCTTCTGCAAGGGTGAGATCGACATCAGTGACGCCTCACGGCCGATCAAGGATGAGGAGAAGGAAGCCTGCCAGCAGGCGGGGATCAATTTCGTCGAGCTGAAGGTCGGCCTCGACGGCATCACCGTGATGACCAACCCCGCGAATTCATCGGTCACCTGCCTCTCCAAGGGTGACCTGTACGCGTTGGTCGGACCAGAGTCCACGGGTTTCAAGAACTGGTCTGACGCCAGCTCCCTGGCACAGCAGGTGGGTGGCAAGGACAACTTCCCGAATACCCCCCTCGTCATCACCGCTCCAGGTGAGGAGTCGGGAACGTACGACGCGTTCATCGAGCTCGCGTTGGCGAGCATCGCTGCGGACCGTGGGAAGCCCGACGATGCCACCCGGCCGGACTACCAGTCCTCGGGCAACGACAACGTCATAATCCAGGGGATCGAAGGGTCCGAGAGCTCGTTCGGATGGGTCGGGTTCGCGTACGCCGAGGAGAATGCGAGCGGCGTGAAAATCCTGCAGGTCGACGGTGGGGACGGGTGCGTTGCTCCCACTCGGGACACCATCGCCGACGGGTCCTACCCCCTGTCGCGGGCTCTGTACATCTACGTCAACGCGGACAAGGCGAAGTCCAACCCGGCTGTGAAGGGCTACGTGGACTTCTACATGCAGAACCTGGGCCAGAGCGTCGCGGATGCGGGGTACGTGGACCTGCCTCAGGACCAGATCCAGGCCACGCAGCAGGCGTGGAACAGCGCGGCGGTCTGAGAAACCTCTCATGGGTTTGGAAGGGCCGGCCGGAATGGCCGGCCCTTCCTCCCTGGATTCCTGGCAGGATTGAGGTCAGATGATGGACGTGGCCGGGCCGCAGACCGTCCGTATCCTCTCGCCGGCTGACCTCCGGGGCAGCGCCGCACGCCGCCGCAAGGAAGGCCTCATCCACGGCCTCTTCCTCACCGCGGGCCTCATCTCCATCCTCATCAGCGCCCTCATCGTCATCAGCTTGATCGGACGGGCCATCGACTTCCTACGAATCGTCCCTCTGTCCAGCCTGTGGACGTCCGGCTGGTTCCCGCGCAGGGGTCTCTTCGACATCAAGACCCTGATCGTGGGGACGCTGATGGTGACGGCGATCGCCATGGTGGTGGCGACCCCGATGGGATTGGGGGCTGCCATCTACCTGTCCGAGTACGCGAGTCCGAAAACGCGGCGGACCCTGAAACCGATCTTGGAAACCCTCGCCGGCATCCCCAGTGTGGTCATGGGGTATTTCGCCCTGACCTTCATCAGTCCTGAACTCGTGCAGAGGATCTTCAGCGAAGCCACCATCTTCAACATCACCGCTGCGGGGATCGGTGTGGGGATCCTGGTGGTTCCCCTGGTGGCCTCCGTGGCTGAGGACGCCATGTACGCGGTCCCCGTTTCCATTCGGGAAGCCTCCTACGGCATCGGGGCGAGGAGGAGGACGACTGCCGTGCGAGTGGTGTTCCCCGCCGCCGTGTCGGGGATCGTGGCCGCCCTCATCCTCGGTGCTTCCCGGGCCATCGGCGAAACGATGGTCGTCTCGATCGCGGCAGGTGGAACGGGAGGATCGCTGTTCACTCTGGATCCGCTCGGCCCCGGCCAGACGATGACCGGCGCCATGGCCTCCCTCGCCACGGGCTCGGACGCCGTACGGGGGGCTGGGGGTGCGTATCCGAGCCTCTTCTTCGTGGGAGCCATCCTCTTCCTCATGACTTTGGCGCTGAACGTGGTGAGCGAACGGTTCGTTCGCCGGGTCAGGCGGCGTTACTGATGGCGCTGTACCGTCCGGACCTGGGCACCGAGATTCCACCGCCTGCCGGTGCCACGCAGGAAGCGGTGGCCGCAGCCCTACGGGGAAAGCGGCATGACGTGCGTGAGTGGGTCTTCCAGGGGGCGCTTCTGCTCACCTTGCTCCTTTCCCTCGGAGTGCTGGTGACGTTGCTGGTTGAGATCTTCAGCGCGGGCTGGCAGGTGTTCGCCTCGCGGGGGACAGACTTCCTGACCAACAACCTTTCGTCGATCTCTTCACGAGCCGGCGTGTGGCAGGGGCTGATCGGGTCCTTGATGCTGATGGTATTCGTCGTCGTTCTGGCGTTTCCGATCGGGATCGGGGCTGCCGTCTATCTGGAGGAATACGCGCGCGACAGCGTGGTGACGCGGTTCATGACGGCCAACATCCGCAACCTCTCCGGCGTCCCGTCCATCGTGTACGGCTTGCTCGGTTTGGCCATCTTCGTTCTGGCCCTCGGCCCGCTGACCGGGGGGCTCACCGCCATCTCGGGAGGACTGACGCTCGCCATCCTTGTGTTGCCCATCGTCATCATCACCTCGATGGAGGCGCTGCGTGCCGTCCCCAGCAGCATTCGAGAGGCGGGCTATGCCGTCGGCGCGACCAAGTGGGAAGTCATACGGAGCCACGTGCTGCCGTACGCGAGCCCCGGGATCCTAACGGGAACCGTTCTGTCGATGGCTCGGGCGCTGGGCGAGACGGCGCCGCTCATCCTCGTAGGTGCCTTCACTGGAACCTTCTTCGGGGCGTCCGGCGATCTCATAGAGAGGCTCCAAGGCCCGTACACGACCCTGCCGACGATCGTGTTCAACTGGTCCAGGCTGCCGGGGGAAGACTTCAAGCAGATGGCCGCTGCCGCCAGTCTCCTGTTGATGATGATGATCCTCATAGTGAATGCGACGGCTATCCTTCTCCGGAATCGATATGAACGAAAGTGGTAAGGGCATGGATGTCGACGTAGCGAAGGGATCCGCCGAGCGGGACGCCTCGGAGGCCGGACGCCTGGTCGTGAAGCTTCCGTCCGACAAGGAGCGGGCGGCCACGGCGGAGACCCCCGTGGTGTTCGACGTCCGGGATCTCGCGGTCTGGTATGGGTCGTTCCGGGCCATCCGCGAGGTGGAGATCTCCATTCGGGGGCAACAGATCACGGCCCTGATCGGGCCATCGGGCTGCGGGAAGACCACCATGCTCCGATGCTTCAACCGGATGAACGACCTCATCCCCTCCGCCAGAGTGGAGGGCAAGATCCTGTACCACGGAGTCGATCTTTACGATGGGGAGGTCGACCCGGTGGAGGTTCGCCGGCGGATCGGCATGGTCTTTCAGAAGCCCAATCCGTTCCCGAAGTCCATCTACGAAAACGTCGCGTTCGGCCCGAAGATCGCTGGATTCAAGGGGAATCTCGACGAGCTGGTGGAGAAGTCTCTGCGCAAGGCCGCTTTGTGGGACGAGGTGAAGGACAAGCTGAAGGACTCCGGCATGGCGTTGTCGGGCGGGCAACAACAGCGCCTGTGCATCGCCCGAGCGATCGCCGTCGAGCCCGAGGTCATCCTGATGGACGAGCCGTGCTCCGCCCTGGACCCCGTGGCCACGCTGCGCATCGAGGAGCTCATGCAGGAGTTGGTCTCGGAGTACACGATCGTCATCGTGACCCACAACATGCAGCAAGCAGCACGCGTGAGCGATCGAACGGCCTTCTTCACGGTGGACGTCCGTGAGGACGGTCAGCGAACCGGCATACTGGTGGAGTACGACTGGACGGAGAAGATCTTTCGGAATCCAGCAGATCGTCGAACTGAGGACTACGTCACGGGACGGTTCGGCTGATGCAGACGGCACGGCACAGATTTCAGGAAGAGCTCGACTGGCTGGGGAGCGAGGTCGTGACCTTGGGCGACCTGGCCGAGCGGGCGGTCTCCGATGCCTTCGATGCCATCGTCCATCGCGATCCGAATCTGGCGGACCGGGTCATCGCGGGCGACGACGAGGTCGACGCGCACTACCTCGAGGTCGAGCGGCGCGTGTTCAACCTGCTGGCCCAGCAGACTCCGGTCGCCTCGGACCTGCGGCTGGTGACGGCCGTCCTGCACATCAACCTGCATCTCGAGCGGGTTGCCGACATGGGGGTCAACATCGCCAAGATCGCGAAAGTGACGATGGGGTGGCCCTCGAACGAGACCGTGGTTCTTCACCTTCAGGAGATGGCGGATGTCGCCGGTACGATGCTCCGGACGGCGATCGAAGCGTTCGTGCGGCGCGATCTCAAGCTCTGTCGCGCCCTGCCGAAGATGGACGATCCGGTGGACCGGCTCAACCGAGGGATGTATCGGGAAGTGGCTGCGCTCGCCGGTGATCCCCGAATGCTGGAATGGGGGATCCATATGAATGTGGTGTCTCGCCAGCTGGAGAGGGTCGCGGACCACGCAGTGGACATCGGTGAGCAGGTGGCCTTCCTCCTCACCGGAGTCTTCCAAGAGTTCAGCGATGCGTCCCACCCCGTCGGTGAGGCCTGAGCAGGCGACGGTCCTCGTCGTCGAGGACGAAGCGGCTCTGGCTGACAGCATCACCTACAGCCTCTCTCGAGAGGGGTTCGAGGTGCTGGCTGCCATGGACGGTGAGGCAGCCCTGGCGCGGTTCCGCGCCATGCACCCGTCCATCGTTGTGCTCGACCTGATGCTGCCGAAGCTGTCGGGGCTGGACGTCTGCCGGGCGATCAGGGCCGAATCGCAGATTCCCATCATCATCCTGACCGCCAAGGACTCGGAGGCCGACAAGGTCGCCGGGTTGGAGCTCGGGGCCGACGACTACGTGACCAAGCCGTTCTCGATGCGAGAGCTCGTGTCGCGGGTCCGGGCCCACCTGCGGCGGGCTGATATGTCGAAGCCGCCCCTTGCGATCCCCGGCAAGCTGTCCGGAGGACCCGTGGAGCTCGATCCGGACCGCCACGAGGTCATCGTCCGCGGGGAGGCCGCTTCCATGACCCCCAAAGAGTTCGATCTCCTCGAGCTCTTTCTCACCAGGAAGGGCCGGCTCCTCACCCGCCAGTTCCTGATCGATGAGGTGTGGGGGATTGACTACGTCGGGGACACCAAGACCCTGGACGTCCACGTGAAGCGGTTGCGCCAGAAGATCGAAGAGGACCGGCACCGACCTCGGCACCTGCTGACGGTGCGAGGGCTCGGTTACAAGTTCGTGGATTAGGAGCCCGGGTTCGTCGCGGCCGGCGGCTTGGGTCGGGCCCGTTCATGAGATTCTCGCTCCGTGGAGGAGGCACCTCGGCCCCGGCGACCGGGTCACTATGAGATCCAGGCCAGGACGTACGACCGGACCCGAGG
>JBKPAF010000098.1:0-12963 GCA_046726275.1 Actinomycetota bacterium | reverse complement strand
GTTCACGACAGCGGAGTCGCTCCGCGCGTACGAGTTCGCCCTGGAAGTGTTCCGGACGGCGGGACTCTCCGAGGCCGACTCGGTGAAGGCCTTCCATGTGTTCGGCGGCTACATCCTGGGGTTCGTCACCATGGAGCTCGGCATGATGGTCGGCGGGCCGGAGGACGAGGAGCACGCGGTGGCCCACCTGGAGATGGCTCGGCTGCTCGCGACCGCGGACCTCCCACGGATGCGCGAGGCGATGCCACACTTCATGGACTGCGACGTGGAGGAGCAGTTCGAGTTCGGCCTCGATCTCCTGATCGAAGGCATCCGCGCCCGGATCACCGTAAGCGGCTAGGCCTGCCTCAGCGGTCGATCGTCATCCAATCGACCTTGCGAGCCCGCCCTACCCAAAACGCGGTGTTCCCTCTCGACCTCGACGTGGCTTACGGTATCCCTCGGTCGGCTGATGTGAGGGGCGCGACGTGAGCATCACCTATCTGGACTTCGATCTCCTCATCGAACACCACGAGGATCGATACCGGGCTCGCGTCATCAATTCACCCGCCGGACCGGCGATGGCCGACTTCGTGCAACCGTTCTCCCCGCTGGAGCTGGAGAACTTCGTCCTCACGATCAAGGATGCCATCGGGGATCCGGCCATTCGTGGGATCGACTCGCCCCAGACAGCCCGGATCAAGGCGTTCGGAGGGAAGCTCTACGAGTCGGTCTTCGCGGACGAGGTAGGAGAGACCCTGCGGAGCAGCCTTGACGAGGCCGGTCACCGGGACTCGGGGTTGCGGCTGAGGCTTCACCTTGATGATGTCCCCGAGCTGGCCGACCTGCCGTGGGAGTACCTGTACCATCGCCGCCTGAACCGCTTCCTTGCGCGGTCTCCGGAGACGCCGGTTGTCCGCTATCTGGATATCCCGGAGCGCATCCGGCCGCTCAAGGTGACCCCGCCCATGAAGGTGTTCGTCGTCATCTCCAGCCCGAGCGACTACAGGCGGCTTGACGTCGAACGCGAATGGTCGAAGTTGGAGACGGCGCTCGGAGCGCTTCAGAAGCGGAATCTGGTCGAGCTGGACCGGGTCGGGCCGGCGACGCTGCGAGGGCTCCGGCGGAAGCTGCACACGTCGGACTGCCACATCCTGCACTTCATCGGGCACGGTGGCTTCGACAAGGATGCGCAGGACGGCGTCCTCGTGTTTGAGGATGAGGCCGGACGGGGGCGGTGGGTGAGCGGGCAGTATCTCGGTGAGCTGCTCCGACGTCCTCGTCGTCCGACGCGGCTGGCCATCCTCAACGCGTGTGAAGGAGCCCGGGGCGCCGTGATGGATCCCTATGCCGGAGCTGCACAGAGCATGGTGCAGCAGGGGATCCCAGCAGTGATCGCGATGCAGTTCGCTATCACCGACGAAGCGGCCATCACGTTCACCAGCGATTTCTATGAGGCGCTCGCCGACGGCTACCCCGTGGACGCGTCACTGGCCGAGGCGCGGAGGGCAGTCTTCGAGGCGGAGTTCGAGCTGGAATGGGCTACTCCTGTTCTGTACATGCGGTCACCCGACGGCGTGATCTTCGATGTGACAGAAGTGCCACCCGAAGTCGAGGAGGGCCGTCCCCGGGCGCTTGCCGAGGAGGACGCCCGCGAAACGGCCGAGCGGGAACGCGTCGAGCGAGCGGCCAGGGAGGCCGTTGAGGGCGACGAGTCGGCGCGGATAGCCGCCCAGCGAGCGGCCCGCGTTCGAGCGATGGCCGGCATGGCCGACCAAGCCGACGACTTGGTCCGCCGCGGGGAATCCGAACAGGCGCTCGCGAAGTGTAACGAGGTCCTCGATCGGATCGACGCGTCCCCCGAGCTGAGTCCGACGTACGCGAAGGTCCAGAGGGTCACCGCAGACGCCCTCTCACATCTCGGAAGGCAGGAGGAAGCCCTGGCCAGGTACGACGAGATCCTGGCGATGTGGGGCGACTCGAGCGCGTCGGAGTTGCGTAGGCAGGTCGCCACGGCTTCGGTCCGTCGAGGAGTGGCGCTCGATCAGATGGATCGTCGGGATGACGCCATCGCCGCGTTCGATGACGTGGTGCGGCGGTTCGGCGACAGTCGCGATCCGGCCGTACTCGCCGAGGTCCAATCCGCTCGCGAGCTGGCCGAGCAGGCCAGGCACCAGACTGATCGTCGACGGTTGATCCGGTGGGTCCTGATCGCCGCCGCGGTGGCGGTTCTCGCGGTCGCGGGGATCTTCTTGGTGCGCGCACTCGGGGGGAACCAGACGAGGTGGACCGTGACTGTTCTCGGCACCGACGATTGGAAAGCGACCGGCGCGGAGTGCAAGGGTGGTGACGTGTTTGACATCACGGCGACCGGTAGGGTGTTTCATAGTCCGAACAGGAGCACGGGTCCTGACGGAGATCCCGATCCCCGCCTTCAGAGCTTCAGCGTCATGCAGGAGGAGAACCACGCCGGGCTTATCGGGAGCTTCGACAGGGCGCCCCCCTATTTCTGGGTGGGCGCGGCGCAGCGGTCACTGGCCTGCCCATCGGCCGGCTCGCTCTTTCTGGGCATCAACGACATGGGCGTCGACAAGAACCGCGGGATGTTCATCGCCAGGATCGTCAAGCGCAGTCCCTCCGGGTAGCACCGCTCGACGCGGCGAGGCATACGTCGATCTCAGCCTTCCCGAAGAGCCTGGTGTACCAGGATCGGGTGCATCCGCGCACGGATCACGGTAGGCGGCTGGCCGGCCTCAGCGGTCGATCGTCACCCAGACGCCACCCTGGCCGACGGCGATGCCATTCACGCCTTTGCCCACCTCGATCGGCGGCGCGACATCTCCCGTCGTCCTCGAGATGCGCTCGACGGTGCCGTTTGTCGAGTTGGTGACGTACACGTAGTCGTCATCGACCGCGATAGCCCCGGGGCAGCACCCGATGGGTTGCTCAGCGATGATCTCCCCGGTGGCGGAGTCGATCTGGACGGCCCGACCGACACGACCTCCGGAGCCGACCGTCGTGACCCACACGGATGAGCCACTCGGGTCGGCGGCGAGCTCACCGAGCTCCTCCTCGATCCTCGCCCGCACCAGGACCTTGCCTGTGGCTTTGTCCACGCGCCACACCTCTGAGCCGGCTGTGAGCCACACTGCGCCGTCGGCTGCCATCACGGATGAGGCAGGGAAATGCTGGGGGACCCGAACGGCAGCGACGGAGTCGCTCGACGGATCGATCTTCACCAGGGTAGCCTGAAAGGCCCGTTGGCAACCCTGGATCTCGCAGAAGAGCGCGGCGACGAAGACAACCTCCTGATCGTCCACAGTGAGACCCATCGGTACCGGTGCCGTTTCGGAGATGTCCATGCTCGTCGCATCGTTCGTGCCGGGATCGATCCGGGTCAAGATGCCGTCGCCCGAGGTGACCCACACCCAACGACGGCCGACCGTGACGTCGTCGGGCCCTCCCGAGACGCGAATGACGCGGCCGACCCGGCGGAGCGGATCGACCCGCAGCACCGAATCATCCCCGCCGTTAGTGACCCATATGGATCCTTCACCTGCCGCAATCGCGCGGGGCCCCGGCCCGGGCCACCTCCCCGCCTGGGCGGCGGGAGGCGGAGGGTGGGGAGCCCCGATGGCGATGGTGGCATTGACTCTCCCGGTCTGAGGATCGAGCAGGAGCAGGGCGTGAGGGGGAAGCCCGGCCCGGGCAGGTTCTGAGGGAGTCTCGTCCCCCAGGAGGAAGGCGCCGACCACGACTCCGGCTATCACCACAGCCGCGGCGATCGCTGCGGGGACGTAACGCCTGCGCCAGAACGGAGGGGCTTGAACCGCCGCCCGGCGTTCCGCCGCGACGCGTGGCTCGAGGGGGCGGGGGAGCGGCCGGTCGAGTGACGTCAGCTGATACAGGCGCCATTCGCCCGATACCCCCTTGAGGGCGTGGGTGCCGCGGTCCTCGAAGGTGAAGTCCGAGGAGGGAAGAACCTCCTTCAGGACGCCGGTGACCAGGACCCCGGCGGGGCCGGCCCGGGCCATGGTCCGTGCGCCGATGTGCACAGAGGCGCCACCGAGCTTCTTCCCCACGATCTCGGCCTGTCCCAGGTGCAGCCCGGTCCGGATGTCGATCCCCAGCTCCTGAACCGCTTCGACCACGGCGGCCGCGCACCGAACCGCGTTCCCAGGGTTGTCGAAACGGGCGAAAAACCCGTCACCCGCGGTGTCGAGCTCCTTTCCCCCGAATCTCCGAAGCTCGCGGCGGATCAGCGCGTGATGGCGCGAGAGGAGAACTCTCCATCGGCGATCGCCCACCTCGGCCGCGACCTCCGATGAGCCCACCATGTCCGTGAACATCACGGTGACGAGCACGCTGTCGCGCCGAGCTCGTTGCATGAGCGAAGTATGGGATGTCGGGCTACCGGGAGGAAGGGTTCGGGCCGATGATCGAGGCGGCTACCCGGAGCCGGCCTCGTGGGTTCGCCAGAACGCGACCGCCGCCACGGGAACCGCCGCCACTTCCTCTCCCTGGGCGTCCCGGGCGATCAGGGTTCCGGGTGAGGTGAAGAGATCGTCCTGGCGCGCGGCTGGGACGTCGAATGAGTAGTTGCGATCTTCGTCCAGGCCAACCTCGACGGTCGTGCCGTCCGGGTAGCGGAACTCGAGCGAGGCCGCGCCCTCGGCGTTCACCCGCCCGCGCACGCGGAGGACCTTGGTGAAATCGGACGCGTCACTGATGGTGTCGACGGTGATCGGGGCGGGGTCCTCGACGGGGCCGGCGGGCTCCTCTCCGATCCTGGGGACCTGGACACTGACGACATCTCGGCCCTGCTCGTCCAGCCCGACCACCGTGAAGTCGGACCGGTGCACCACGGCGAGGTGCTCCTTCAGGACGTCGTAGATGAAGAACCCGTTCTCCCCAAGAGGCACCTCACTGACGGATCCGTCGCCGTAGCGGATCTCGATTGAGGAGACTCCGGAGGCATTCACGTGACCCCCGATGGTGACGGGAGAGTTCTCGGTGACCGGAGGCGTGAACGGGATGGTGATCTCGATGGGCTGTGTTCGCATCTGAAAGGCGGGGGTGCACACCGCCCCGCGAGGGATGCCCGAGGTCACGATCTCCGTGCAGTGCCCTCCGTCTTTCAGCTCGGCGTAATAGAGGGTCGACGAGCCGGTCGTGGCGACCGACCTCGCGTTGGCGACGTCCGGGTTGTAGCGGAGATCGGCGGGGAATCCGGCGTCGACTCCGGCGAGGTCCTTCTTGACCTCAGGGGGAGCCGGCTCGCCCAGAAGGATTGCGGCAGTCCCCGCTGCCGCTCCGATCACCAGGAAGACGGCGGCGACCAGAGCGATGGCCGGAAGGCGACGGCGCCGACCGATCCGCTCGACGTTTACAAGCGGCGGGTCGATGCCGGTCATGGCGCGAGCGCGCAGCGCGGCAGCCGTGGGCGACCCGCGCCACGTGTCCATGTCAGCCTGCGTGACGGGGTTCACCGCGCGAACCAGCGGATCGACTGACGATGCCCTCACGTCGTCTCGGCCTCCTTCGCCTGCGCCCGTCCAGTGGGTGCAGCCTTCTTTGGTGAGTGTCGCGAGAGCCCGAGTTCTTTCATCACCCGGCGTCGCGCTCGGTGGAGTCGGACCGAGAACGTCGCTCGAGAACAGCCGGCAGCCGCGGCAGCCGCTCCTACGTCCAGACCATCCCAGGCGATCAGCGTCAACGCCTCCCTCTCGGCGGGTGGTAGACGCTCCAGGGCGGCTTCGACCGCCATCCGGGTGTGAAGCGCATCCGCCGGATCGACGGATGGCGAGGCACGGATCGTTCGGGCGAGCTTCTCCGTGAACGCGTCACGCCGCTCACCCGACCGGCGCCGGTTGGCCAGCACCTTCCCGGCCGTTGAGAAGCCAGTGGAGTGGGTCGGCCGGGACCGAGTCGAGCTTCCTCCAGGCGATGAGGAAGGTCTCGCCGACCAGGTCGTTGGCCGTGTCCGGCGTCGATCTCCTCGCCGCGTAGGCGTACACATGACCGGCGTGCCGGTCGAACATCGCTTCGAACCGCCTGGCGCGCTCGTCTTCCAGATTCGACTCCCCGTTCCGGTCATCAAGCTTATGTATCCCAACCTGGGGTTCTTTCATGGATCGGACCGGTCATGATGCGGGGAGGAGGTGGGGCCGGTGTTCGCGGGGCACTACGGCGTCGGATACGGGGGCAAGGAGGCCGGTCGTCGAGTGCCCCTCTGGGTCCTGTTCATCGCCGTCCAGTTCCTCGACGTGGTGTGGTCCATCCTGATCCTGGCAAACGTGGAGAAGGCCAGGGTCGTGCCGGGGCTCACGGATGCGAACGACTTCCAGTTCACCTACTACCCCTACAGCCACAGTCTGAGCGCGGCGATCGGGTGGGCGGTCCTCGCCTACGTGGCTGTTCGATTGGTGGCGCCCAGTGCGTGGCGAACCAACGCTGCCGGCCTCCTGGTGGGAGCGGCCGTCTTCTCTCACTGGCCGTTGGATCTGGTCGTCCATCCCGCTGATCTTCCGCTGTGGGACGACTCTCATAAGGTGGGGCTCGATCTGTGGAGCAACGCGCCGGCAACCTTCATCGTCGAGACGATCCTCGTCGTGATAGGGGTTCTCCTCTACGTGCGAGCGACGAGGGACGGAGCCGGACCGGGGCTGGTCGCCGCGTGGACCCTTGCCGCTGTGATCGTGATCATCGATGCCGTGGCCGTGTTCGGTTCGAGCGACGACGTCAAGGCGGCCGCGGCGACGGGGCTGTTCGGGTATCTGTTCCTGGCAGCGCTGGCGTGGCTGGTGGATCGGTTGCGGAGGTCCAAGGCCATCTAGAGCGTCGGTACCTAGCCCGGCTTCCCTACGATCGGGAGGCGAGCAACGCCGCAGCCGTAGGACTGGACTCCAGGGATCTGCGGTGGTCCTCGGAAAGGCCACCAGCGAAGCCCATCAGAAGGTTCCGGGCTTTGGTCGTTGCCTCCTCCGCCTCGTCGTCCCGTCCGACCTTGGCCAGCGCCTCGGCCAGACCAGCCAGGGCCAGCCACGAGGACGGGACATGGCCCATCTGTTCCGCCAGGGCGACGGCGGCGCGGAAGTCCTGTTCGGCTTCGCCGGACCGCCCCAGCCCGACCATTGCCCGCCCCCTCGCGGTCCGAGCCAGACACTGATACTTGAGCCTCCTGCTCTCTCCGGCGCGGCCCAGGGCGGCCTCGGCCGCGTCCGCTGCCTCCTCCAACTCCCCGGCACCGAGGGCGAGCTCGGCGCGGGCCTGCTCGAGCCGCCCCATCCACAACCACTGGTGCCATCCCTTGGTTCTCTCGGTTGCTTCGACGAGTGTCGGCAGGGCCTCCTTCCCCTTCCCGATGTTCCCCTCGGCGATGTCGTCGTAGAGGAGGTCGATCCGGGCGCTTACCTCGGCCCCGATGAAGGCGGCTTTCGTGCTGAGCTCGAGGGCCTCCTCGCTCAGCTCCCTCGATCCACGTAGGTCGCCCAGCTCGCGGAGCGTGCCCGCCCACATGTTCAGGCCGCGAGAGGTGAGCCGTGGCACCTGCTCCAGCTCGCGGCCGAGCTGGACCCCGCGCTGGAGCCACTCCAGCGCGTCCTCGTGGCGGCTCATCCCACACAGGCCGATCCCCATGTGCGTGGCGGCGTTGATGGTCGGGAACAGGCTGGACGTGGCCATCCCCACGTCGAACGCTTCCTTCGCCAGCTCCACGGACCGCTCGTAGTCACTCCGCCAGTAGTGCGTGATGGAGGCCTGGGCGAGCAGCTGTGCGTACGTCCGATCCCTGTCGTCCGGGGGCCAGATGGACGCGGCCTGGACGAACAGGTCGGCGGCCCGATCGGTGTCGCCGTCCATCCCGACCGCTTCGGCCAGGGTGGCTAGGGCTCGGGCCTCCAACGGGCGTTCCCCGACCTCCCTTGCCGTCTCGGCTGCCTGTGACGAGTACCGGTGAACGCCTTCCGCATCGGTGAGCCAGTACGCGACCATGGCCAGCCCCTGCAGCGCGGCTGCGCGGTCGCGGCCTGTTGCCGTGGTCAGGGTCGGCTCCAGGTCTTCCGCGGCTCCAGACAGATCGCCCATGTCGATGCGGGTCGTTCCGCGGGCGATGAGCGCTCGGGTCACCCCCTCCTCGTCGCCCAGCTGTCGCAGCAGGTCCATGGCTTCGGTGTACTTCTCCACTGCTTCCTGCTTCGCCCAGGCTCGCGAGGCCACCTCGGCAGCCGCCAGCAAGAACGTCACCGCTCTGCTGAGATCCCCGGCTTCCCGAAAGTGATGGGCGAGCACGGAAGCCTGCTCGCCGGACCGGTCGCCCAGGGCTGTCTCCAAGTACTCCGCCACTTTGTGGTGGCGCTCCTTCCGGGAGGCCCGAGGTAGGGTCGAGTACGCCACCTCACGGATGAGGACATGCTTGAAGAAGTACTCCCGATCGCCTGCGACCCGCGACGTCGGCTGGATCCGGATGAAGTCGCGGCCCTCCAGCGAATCGAGTACGACATCGAGTCGTTCCGGGTCCCCGACGATGGCCGCGAGGGCGCCTCGCCAGAACACCCTGCCGACCACCGAAGCGTCCTGGGTCATTCGGCGCTCCTCCGCCGGCAGGGAGTCAAGCCGGGCCGCGATGATCGCCTGGATGTTCGTGGGGAGCCCCACCGCCACGTCCGCAGTGCCCTCCGCAAGCGAAGCGGCAAGCTCCTCGAGGAAGAGTGGATTTCCCCCGGAGACCTGCGCCAACTGCTGGACGGCCTCCGCCGCCACCTCCGAAGTCGTCAGGTGCAGGAGGGCCAGGTCCTTGGCCTCCCCTTGAGAAAGAGGCTCGACCGGGATAGCCGTGTAACTGGTAAGGCCGCCTCCCCATGTGGGACGCATGTCGAGCAAGTCGGGACGCGCCAACGTCACCATGAGCAAGGGGACATCTCGTGTCCTGCCCGCGAGCGACTCCAGGAGCTCGAGCAGCGATGGATGGGCCCAGTGGATGTCCTCGAAGGCCAGGACCACGGGCCGCTCGGAGGCCAGCGCTTCGGCGAACCGCCGGGCCGAATGGAACAGGAGTTGCTTGTCCGGAGTCTCCTGGCCGGGGAGGCCCAACAGAACCTCGAGGTGACCCGCCACCTCTGAGGCGCCGTCGTCCGGGAACAGCTCGGCGACCCGAGCGCGAAGCTTCTCGCCGGCCATCGAAGCCGAGTCCGTCGCGAAGATCCCGGCGACCTGTTGCAGCTGCTGGCCGAAGGCTCCGTACCCTGTGGTCTCGCCGTACGGCCGGCATCGGCCGGTGAGCACCAGCCCCGTTCCGTCGACCCTTTTCGTGAACTCCCACAGCAGACGGCTCTTGCCGATCCCTGGAGGCCCGATCAGCGTGACCAGGTGAGGACGCCGATCGGTCGCCGCCTGCTCCCACAGACGGCCGAGGTGGCCCAGCTCGGTCTCCCGCCCGATCAGCGGGGTCGCCTCCGAGGGCTCCACGTCGCCTCGGAACTCACCGCGGGCCGACCTGGCAAGCCAGAGTGCCACCGGCTCGGCCTTGCCTTTGACCGAGACCGGCTCGAGCGGCTCGAACTCCACGCTCTGACGCGTCGCCTTGTACGTGGTCTCGCCGACCACGACGCCTCCGACGGGTGCCTCCTGCTGGAGCCGCGACGCCGTGTTGATCACGTCGCCGGCCACCATGCTCTCGCCCTCGTGGAGGCGTGCCCCCAGCGACACCATGGCCTCACCAGTGTTGACCGCGGCCCGAACGGAGAGGTCCAGCTCAGGGTGGATCCGGTTCAGCTCCTGGATGGCCTCGGTCACTCGGAGGGCCGCCCGGACCGCGCGCTCGGCGTCGTCTCCGTGGCTGACCGGCGCACCGAAGACCGCCAGGACTCCGTCCCCGACGAACTTCTCGACGGTTCCGCCGAATCGTTCGATCTCCTCCTTGACCCGGGCGTGATAGGGGCGGAGCGTGGCCCGTACGTCCTCTGGGTCCGCCCGGTCGGAGCGGGCGGTGAACCCCACCAGGTCGACGAACAGGGCCGTGACGAGTTTGCGCTCCTCGCTCGCCTCGGGCTGACCCAGCGGCGCGCCGCACGTCATACAGAACTGAGCGACGTCGGGATTCTCCGTTCCGCACCGCTGGCAGATCATTCGCGCAGTTTAGGCGAGCCAAGCAGCCATGAGGAAGGGTTCCCCCGAGGGGCCGTGGCAGCCCGGCCACGTCTTGACCAGTCGCGACCGCTACGTCGAGGTCGGCCCCTCCGGGCGAGGCGAGCTGTCGAAAGCGAGCTGGTTTCGGGCGGGTTCGCGGAGCTGCTCGAGGAACTCTTCCTCCGAATACAGGCGCTCCGGTTCGAGATACGCCGGGGCGGGAGCGAGTGGGCGGACGAGATCCCGCCCGCCGCCCTGGCCGGCAAGCCACAGGGCCACGACGTACAGCGCGGGAACCTGAAGCGCCCTCAGTTGGAAAGGCGCGTCCCCGATCTCGGATTGGTCCTGGAGCGCGTCGATGGTCGCCGCCGTCGAGTCGACGAACGGCCCTTCGTTGAACTGGGAGAACTTGGGAGGCCTCCCCGCCGACCCCGCGAGTACCTCGGCGCTGGCGATGGGCTTCCTGTCCAGCTCGATCAGATAGCGCCACCCGACCAGGCGAGCCTCCCCCAGGCCCCGCCCCTCCACGATGTCCTGCAAGCCCAACACATAGATCGGGTGGGGGGCGGTGAGGGTCAGTCGGTCGGCTCGCGCCCGCGAGAGCGCCGGCGTGCGGAATCGCTCGCGCCTGGCGAACGCGCTCAGGGTGTTCCGCACTTCGTCCAAGACCCCGGGCGGCGGTTCCTCGACTCGGAATGGCATGGTCAGGCGCTCCTCAGGCCTCGGTGTAGTAGGTGTGGGTCCACGAGCCGGTCCCTTGGTAGCTCGTCAGGAACGTGTCGTACGCGACGTCGGAGGAGCCGTACCACGGGTCCTCGACGCCGATGTAGTTGGTCGCCCCCTCCAGGTACCCGGCGAGGATGACGAAGTGCCCGCCACCGCCCGACCACCCGATCCGCACTCCGAGAGGCCGGAGCGCGTCGATCTCGTGATCCACGGTGCTGAAGGGGACGGACCCGCCGGCCCAGCTCTTGAGGTTCCCGGTCCGGGTCAGCGCGGCGTCCAGGTACCAGGGCTGGTTGCACGCCGAGGTGCTGCCGTCGTGGCAGCACGTGGTCTGCCCGAGCTCTGCGTTGACCACGTCGCACTGGGTCGACGTGCTCGCCGGGTTGTAGAAGTGCGAAACGCTGGTCGAGACGGCCGCCCAGCACCACTGGGTCTGTTGCTGGTGCTGCATGGTGAAGCTCAGCCGGTCCCAGCCCCCCAGGAGCTCGTTGAGGATGTGGAGGAGCCGGGCCAGCAGGCGACGCAGCCACGTGATGAACCACGACCACCACGAGATGGAGATCGCGACGTCGACCCGCGAACGGTCTCGGAGGTTTCCTGGATCCACCCTGTCGAACCTCCTTGGGCGCGGGCCGACCCGAACCTCACTCTAGGCGCGGCGGACCGAGTCGCGCAACGGACGAGATCCGGCGCGGTCAGAGCTTCTGTTGTTAGCCCCTGGCGAGGGGTTACTGGTATCGGGGGGACTCGAACAGCGCGATGATGTTCCCTTCGCTGTCCTTGAACCACGCCCCGCGCTCCCCGTTGCCGAAGTCCGCGACCCCATCGACGGTCTTGACTCCAGGGATGTCGTACTCCTCGAAGGTGACCCCCCGCGCCTTCAGCTCGTTCATCTCGGCGGAGAGATCCTTGGCGGTGAAGCCCATCGCCGTCGCCTGGTTCGTGCCCGCGAACTGCGAGGGGTAGATCCAGAACTCGGTGCCGCCGCCGACCTGGTACTGGATACCGGTGGGATCCTCGGTGGTCGGCTTGAGGTCGAGGTGATCCGCGTACCAGCTCTTCGCTCGTTCGACGTCGCTCGCGGGGAGCATCGTCGAGCAGCGCTTGTCTTGGAACATCTTCCCCACCCCTTTCTGGCTCGGACTACGTGGAGCATGGCGACTGGCCGGTCCGCCTGTCAATCGAGACACGCCTGGAAGGATGGTCCGGCGACGCCGGTTGTGAGCTCAGAGGTGATGCCGCGATGGAGTTCGCGAACACGATCGAGATCGACCGTCCTCCGGAGGACGTTTTCCGATTCCTGGCCGATTTCGAGAACGTACCCAAGTGGAACTACGCCATCGTCGAGACGCGGAAGACGTCGGACGGCCCCGTCGGCGTTGGCGCGACCTATCGGCAGATCCGATCGATCCCCGCGCGGAGCGAGGAGAGTTTCGAGGTGACGGAGTTCGAGCCGGACCGCCGCCTGTCGATCCGCGGGGATCTCGGGCCGCTCGAGGGAACGCTGACGTACGAGCTCAAACCGGAGGGGGCCTGGACCCGTCTGACCAACACGGCCGATCTGCAAGGACATGGCCTGGCGAAGCTGGCCGCTCCTTTGGCGGCTGGAAGGATCCGCGAGGCCGTCGCCGAGAATCTCGCGAAGCTGAAGCAACTGCTGGAGTCTTCGTAGTCAGGACCGGAAATCGTGGGAGCGCGGCCGGGAACGGCGTTCGGCTAGAGTGTCGTCATGACCACAGTGCTGCTGTTCCACCATGCGCAAGGGCAAACGAAGGGATTCTTGATCTTCGCCGACGAGCTCCGGGACGCCGGCCATACGGTCCACACCCCCGACCTCTACGACAGCAACACGTTCGACGACCTCGACGAGGGTGTCGGCTACGCCCAGAAGGTCGGCTTTGGCGAGATCCTCCGTCGTGGCACCGCGGCGGCCGAAGACCTGCCGGCCGAGATCGTCTATGCGGGGTTCTCCCTCGGTGCCATGCCTGCGCAGTCGCTGGCACAGACGCGACCGGGTGCAAAAGGAGCGCTCCTGTATTCCGCCGCCTTGCCCACATCCGAGTTCGGGGGCTCGTGGCCGGAGGGCGTGCCGGTCCAGATCCACATGATGGATAAGGACCCGTGGGCGGAGGA
>JBKPAF010000097.1:0-39807 GCA_046726275.1 Actinomycetota bacterium | reverse complement strand
ACGACACGGAGTACGGGCTGACTGCCGGTTTCTACTCGGAGGACGAGAAGGAGATCAAGAAGTTCCTCGACGGTATTCAGGCCGGTGTGGTGTACGTCAACCGCAAGGCGGGCGCGACCACCGGGGCATGGCCGGGCATGCAGCCGTTCGGCGGGTGGAAGGGTTCGGGCACCACGGGGAAGGCGGGAGGCGGGCTGCACTACGTGCAGCAGTACCTCCGCGAGCAGAGTCAGACCGTCATCGAGGACTAGCCGGGTGAAGGTCCAGGTCGGTCGCCAGGACCTCGAGGCGCTGGTCGAGCCCCATCTCGTCACCGAGATACCGGGTCCCCGGACGCGGGCGTTGATCGAGGCCGACCACAAGGTGACCAGCCCGTCGCTGCCCCGGGCCTATCCGTTCGCTCCATCACGTGGCGCCGGCTCGATGGTCGAGGACGTCGACGGCAACGTCTTCCTCGACTTCAATGCGGGCATCGCGGTGTGCTCCACCGGCCACGCCCATCCGAAGGTCGTGCGGGCCATCCAGGAGCAGGCCGAGCGACTCATCCATTACTCGGGAGGGGACTTCTACCTGTCGATCTACGCGGATACGTGCGCAGAGCTCGACCGGATGGCGGACGTGGGAGGACCCGCGCGGACGTTTCTCACCAACTCCGGGACGGAGGCGGTGGAGGCGGCGATCAAGCTGGCCCGCAATTTCACCCGCCGCCAGTACCTCATCGCCTTCATCGGTGGCTTCCACGGCCGCTCCTACGGAAGCGTGTCGCTGACCGCATCCAAGGCGAAGTACCACGCGGGATTCGGACCCCTTCTTCCGGGCGTCCTGCACGCGCCATTCGGCCGGCCCGTGTCCGAGTACATCGAGCCGGTGATCTTCGAGCGTCTCGTTCCCCCCGACGAAGTCGCGGCGGTCGTGGTCGAGCCGATCCAGGGTGAGGGCGGCTACACCATCCCGCCGGCGGGGTGGCTCGCCGAGCTCCGAGAGATGTGTTCGAGACACGGGATCCTCCTCGTTGTCGACGAGATCCAGACGGGCATGGGACGCACCGGCCGGATGTGGGCGTACGAGCACGAAGGGATCACGCCCGACATCATCCTGGCGGGGAAGGGCATCGCCAGCGGGATGCCACTGGGGGCGATGATCGCCCGGCACGACCTCATGACCTGGGACAAGGGTGCCCACGGCTCGACCTATGCCGGCAATCCGGTTTGTTGCGCCGCCGCCCTCGCCACGTTCGAACTGCTGCGGGGAGGCCTCATCGAGAACGCGCGACGGGTCGGTGGCGACCTCCTTGAGGGCTTGGAGTCCCTTGGCGGGAGCCAGCCGCTCGTGGGCGACGTCCGCGGTCGGGGACTGATGATCGGCGTGGAGTTCGAGAACGGCCAGATCGCCGACGACGTGGAGATGGCGGCTCTTCGACGAGGCTTGCTGGTTCTCCGGGCCGGGGACTCCGCCATCCGGGTCGCCCCGCCTCTGGTCCTTCGGCCAGACCAGGCTGGAGTGGGGCTGCGGATCTTCGAAGAGGCCTGCGCAGAGGTCTCCGGAGACGCCTTCCCGACACGGGGCACGGCCTGAGGCGCATGGAACGCTCGATCTAACGCATGGCGCCGACGAGCAAGGTCACCTCCATGCGGGAGGCGATCACCGACCTGGTCCGCGACGGCGAGACCGTGGCCATCGAGGGCTTCACCCACCTGATCTGCTTCGCCGCCGGCCACGAGATCATCCGGCAGCGCAAGCGGGACCTCACGCTCTGCCGTCTCACCCCGGACGTGATCTACGACCAGATGATCGCGGCCGGGGTGGCGAGGAAGCTCGTGTTCTCGTGGTTGGGGAATCCAGGGGTGGGTTCGCTGCACGCGGTCCGCCGGCGGGTAGAGGGGAAGGAGGGCGAGCGGCTCGAACTGGAGGAGTACAGCCACTTCGGCATGATCTGCCGCTACGTTGCCGGCGCGGCCAATCTGCCGTTTTTCCCCATACGCAGCTACGCGGAGAGCGATCTCCCGAAGGCGAACGCTCGCATCGTGCCGGTCGATTCCCCGTACGGCGACGAGACCGTCTACGCGGTGCCGCCGCTGAATCCGGACGTCGCCATCGTCCACGCGCAGCGCGCAGACGCCACCGGCGACACGCAGATCTGGGGCGTGCTCGGATGCCAGAAGGAGGCGGCCTTCGCGGCGGATCGGGTCATCGTTGTGGTCGAGGAGCTGATCGACGAGTCGGTGATCCGGCGGGATCCGAATCGGACGGTGATCCCGGGCATGATCGTGGACGCGGTGGTGGTCGAGCCGAAGGCCTGTCACCCCTCATACGCCCAGGGCTACTACGACCGGGACAATCGCTTTTACCTGGACTGGGAGGCGATCTCGAAGGACCCGGTGGCCCTGCAAGCCTGGCTGAAGGAATGGGTGTTCGACCTGGAGAGCCACACCGAGTACGTGACCAAGCTGGGAGAGGACCGGTGGGCCGCTCTGACGCCGAAGGAATCGTGGTCGGACCCGGTGAACTACGGTGCGTACCCGTGACCAATCTGGAGCAGTACACGCCGGCCGAGATGATGATCGTGGCTTCGGCCAGGCAGCTCGCCGGCGAGCGGGTGTGTTTCGTGGGCGTCGGACCGCCGAACATCGCCTGCAACCTGGCCAAGAGAACCGTGGCGCCGGACCTCGAGCTCGTCTACGAATCCGGCGTGTTTGGAGCGGTCCCGGCCCGGCTCCCGCTCTCGATCGGAGATCCCACCCTGGTCACGGGCGCGGCCCTGGTCACGAATCAGTTCGAGCTGTTCGCGTACTACCTCCAAGCCGGCTTGATCGACGTCGGGTTCCTGGGGGCCTCTCAGATCGATCGCTTCGGGAACATCAACACGACGGTCATCGGTGACTACGGCCGTCCGAAGGTCCGCCTTCCCGGCTCCGGCGGAGCCTGCGAGATCGCCATCAACGCGAGGAAGGTGTTCGTGATCATGCCGCAGTCCAAGCGCTCGTTCGTGGAGCGCATCGACTTCACCACCAGCCCCGGACACCTCGGCGGCAGGCGACCGTCGGGCTGGGGAGGCGGCCCCTCAGTCGTGGTGACGGATCTCGCCGTCCATCGATTCGCGGAAGGAACGGGAGAGATGGAGGTGGCGAGCCTGCATCCCGGCGTGACGCTCGACCAGGTCCGCAACGCCGCCCAGTGGGACCTTCGTATCGCCGGGGACCTGACCGACACACCGATCCCGACCGACCACGAGCTTCGGTTGATCAGGGACGAGCTCGACCCCGACGGCGCTTATACGCGGTGAGCGACATGAGCAGGGTCTTTCCACGAGTGATCGGTCGAGACCTGCCGGTCGCGGCTCGGGCCGAGGGATCGGTCATCTGGGACACGGAGGGGAATCGGTACCTGGACGCGGCCGGGGGAGCTCTGGTGGTCGGCATCGGCCACGGGGATCCCGGCGTCGTGGAGGCCATGGCGTCCCAGGCGCGGGCGATCGCCTACGCGCACGGCACGCAGTTCGCGTCCGACGCCCTGGAGGCCTACGCTGCCGAGCTCGCTCCCGTCCTTCCTGTGGAGGACCCCCGCATCTACCCGGTCTCAGGAGGCAGCGAGGCCATGGAGACCGCCCTCAAGCTGGCCCGGACCTATCACCTGGCCCGGGGCGAGCCCGCCAGGCACAAGGTCATCGCGAGGTGGGGTTCGTATCACGGCAACACCCTGGGAGCGCTGGACGCGTCGGGCCGGCAGCCGCTCAGGCGGCCCTACGAACCGTGGCTGGGTGGCGCCCTGCACGTGCCCGCGCCCTATGAGTACCGCTGTCCCAGCCCTGACCACCCCGGTGCCTGCGGCCGGTGGCACGCCGAGGCACTCGACCGGCAGATCAGGGATGCCGGCCCGGAGACCGTGGCGTGCTTCGTGGCCGAGCCGGTGGTTGGAGCCACGCTCGGCGCCGCGGTCCCGACCGACGACTACTGGGCGGAGGTGCAGGAGGTCTGCCGTCGACACGGGGTCCTGCTGATCGCCGACGAGGTCATGACCGGGTTCGGCCGAACCGGACGATGGTTCGGCTCGGATCACTGGCGGATACGTCCGGACATCCTGGTGGCCGCGAAAGGCGCCTCGTCCGGTTACTGGCCGCTCGGGATCACCGCCTGTTCAGGAGCGGTCTTCGAGGAAGTGTCGGACTCCGGGTTCGTCCACGGGTTCACCCACTCCCACTCGGTGGTGGGGGCGGCCGTGGGGCGGGCAGTCCTGGCCCGGCTCAGGGAGGGCTCCCTGGTGGAGGCGAGCCGGGAGAAGGGGGAGCGTCTGCTCAAGGAGCTGACGGCGGCCCTGGCCGACGATCCACACGCAGGCGACGTCCGGGGGCTCGGGCTGATGGTGGGGATCGAGATCGTTGACGACCGAGAGACCAGGCGTCCGTTCGCCCGAGCGCAGAGGGCCACCGAGCGGGTGATCTCGGCGGCGGCCCGGTCGGGTCTCCTCCTGTACCCTTCCACAGGGTGCGCCGACGGGACCAACGGCGACGTGGTCATGCTCGGCCCACCATTCGTGATCACCGAGGCGGAGCTCGGCGAGGCCGTCGAGAAGACGCGGCAAGCTCTGGCCTCGCTCCGGTCCGCCTGACGTCGGCTTCACCTTTCGAGCACGCGGGCGTTACACTGCGCGCCTCAAGCGCCTTCGGCCCGTTCGGGGAGGGGGTGTCCGATGCGACATATCTCCGTCACCGTCAACGGTACCCGCCACGAAGCCGACGTCGAACCCCGCCAGTTGCTCGTGTACTTCCTGCGTGAGCAACTCGGCCTCACGGGCACCAACGTCGGCTGCGACACGACCTCGTGTGGCTCCTGCACGGTCCTGGTCGAAGGGAAGTCGGTGAAGTCCTGCACGATGCTGGCGGTCCAGGCGGACGGCCGGGCGATCAAGACCATCGAAGCGATGGCCGAGAACGGGGAGCTGCATCCCTTGCAGAGAGCCTTCCACGAACATCACGGGCTGCAGTGCGGCTACTGCACACCCGGGATGATCATGGCTGCCGACAGCCTGATCCGGGAGAACCCGGACCTCACCGAGGACAGCGTGAGACTCGGGCTGGAAGGCAATCTGTGCCGGTGCACGGGCTACCAGAACATCGTGAAAGCCGTCCTGGCCGCCGCGGAGGAGACGCGTTCCTGGGATCCCGCGGCCCGGTCAGGTTGAGGGGGGTGGGCGATGGCACAGGTAGCTGATCGATACGTCGGATCCGAGGTCCTCCGCAGGGAGGACGATGAATTCGTCAGCGGGCAGGCCAAGTACGCGGACGACTTTGCCCTGACGGGCATGCTCTGGATGCACGTGGTCCGAAGCCCGTTCGCGCACGCCCGGATCAAGTCGGTGGACCTTTCCAAGGCCCTGGCCATGGAGGGGGTGGTAGCGGCCTTCTCCGGCCAGGACTTCGAGTGGGCGGGGCCGCTCCTCATGGCCTGGCCCGTCACCGACGGCATCCACAACCCGTCGCATTGGCCGCTGGCCAAGGACAAGGCCCGCTACGCGGGTGACGGAGTGGCGGTGGTGGTGGCCGAGTCCAGAGCCGTCGCCGCCGACGCCGGAGAAGCTGTCGAGATCGACTACGAACAACTTGCAGCGGTGGTCGACATGGAGGCGGCACTGGCCGACGGGGCTCCCTTGGTGCACGACGAGGTCGGCACCAACGCCTCCTATACCTGGACGAACACCAATGGCGACGTCGAGGAGGTCTTCGCCTCGGCGCCGGTTGTGGTGAAGCAGCGGAACGTCATCCGCCGGCTGATCGCCAACGCCATGGAGCCGCGCTCGGTCCTGGTCGACCCACAGCCTGGAATGGGGAGGTTCACGATGTGGTCGGCCACCCAGATACCCCACGTCGTGCGGACCGCCATGGCCATTGCCACGGGCATTCCCGAGTCGAGGCTGCGGATCGTGGCCCCGCGCGTGGGCGGCGGGTTCGGCTCGAAGCTCCAGGTCTACCCGGAGGAGGCCCTTGCCCTGGAGGTAGCCAGGAGACTGGGGCGGCCGATCAAGTGGACGGAGACCAGGTCCGAGGGTTACCTGGCAACGCACCACGGCCGAGACCAGATCCAGGATGTCGAGCTGGCCGCGGACGAAGACGGGAAGATCCGCGGATACCGGGTGAGCATCCTGGCCAACATGGGCGCCTACCTCAGGATCATCGCTCCGGGTACACCCGTCCTGGGCGGCTTCCTGTTCTGCGGGTGCTACGGGGGCGAGGCCTACCAGGTGGAGATCACCGGCGTCTTCACCAACACGACGCCGGTCGATGCCTATCGCGGGGCGGGGCGGCCCGAGTCCGCGTACGCCATCGAGCACGCCATCGACGCCCTGGCCCTCAGGGTCGGCAAGGACCCGGTCGAGATCAGGCGATTGAACTTCGTCCCGCCGTTCACCGAACCCACCGCCTCCATCGGCGGCCTCACGATCGACTCGGGCGATTACCCGGCCACCCTCGACAAGGCCCTCGACCTCATCGGATACGACCAGCTGCGGAAGGAGCAGCAGGTTCGACGGGAGCAGAATGACGTCAAGCAGCTCGGCATCGGCTTCTCCACGTATCTGGAGAATTGTGGCTGGGCACCCTCCAGGGTCATCGGGAGCGTCCTGAAGTACGGGGGCGGTGGTTGGGAGGCGGCGACGATCCGCTGCCATCCGACCGGAAAGGTCGTGGTCGTGACGGGGACCACCCCGCACGGGCAGGGCGCCGAGACGACCTTCGCCCAGATCGTCGCCGACGACCTGGGCGTTCCCTTCGAGGACGTCGAGGTGCTCTTCGGAGACACCGACGTCTCCCCGATCGGCTGGGACACCTATGGGAGCCGCTCGGCTGCGGTGGGGGCTCCGGCCGTCCATCGAGCCGCGATGAAGATCGTGGCGAAGGCGAGGAAGATCGCCGCCCACCAGATGGAGGTAGCTGAGGACGACCTCGAGTACGAAGGCGGGAGATTCTTCGTCAGGGGCGCACCCGACCGCGCCAAGACCATCCCCGAGGTGGCGCTGGAAACCTGGACGGCCCACAACCTTCCGGACGGGGTCGAACCGGGATTGGAGGAGACCGCAGTCCACGATCCCGTCAACCTGGGGTTCCCTTTCGGCGCCCACATCTGCGTCGTGGAAGTGGACACCGAGACCGGAGAGGTGCAGGTGGTCAAGTACGCGGCCGTCGACGACGTGGGCACGATCATCAACCCCCAGATCGTGCAGGGCCAGGTCACCGGCGGGGTGCTCCAGGGGATCGCCGAAGCCCTCTCCGAGGAGGCCGTGTATGACGAGAACGGACAGCTCCTGACCTCGTCCATGACGAACTACCTCGTCCCGGCGGCGCCGGAGGCGCCGGAGATCGCCGTCGGCAGCCATGTCACTCCTTCTCCCACGAACGAGCTTGGGATCAAGGGAGTCGGAGAGACCGGAACCATCGCCTCGCCCCCGGCCGTGATCAACGCCGTTGTTGACGCCTTGTCTCCCTTCGGCGTGACCGACATCGAGCGGCCGGCGACCCCGGAGCGCGTCTGGCGAGCGATCAGGGAAGCGAAAGGAGGTGGAGGAAGGTGATCCCGGCTGCCTTTGACTACGAGCGGGCCGAATCCGTCGACCACGCGGTCGAGCTCCTCGGGCAGCACGGCGACGAGGCCAAGCTCATCGCTGGAGGGCACTCGCTCTTGCCGCTGATGAAACTCCGGTTGGCCCGACCATCGGTCCTGGTCGACATCGACCGCCTGTCGGACCTCGAGTACGTTCGCGAGGATGGCGACCGTATCGAGATCGGCGCGCTCACCCGCATCGCTGACGTCGCCGCCGACCCTCTCCTCGCCCGACACAACGCGTTGGTCGCGTTCGCCGCCGGCCAGGTGGGCGACCCCCAGGTCCGGCACCGGGCGACGATCGGAGGCTCGCTGGCGCACGGCGATCCGGCCTCGGATCCGCCGACGGTGATGCTGACGCTCGATGCCGAGTTGGTCGTGCGCGGCCCGTCAGGGAACCGCACCGTCCCGGCGGCCGGCTTCTTCCGGAGCCTGTTCGAGACCGAACTGGGCCCCCAGGAAGTGCTCACTGCGGTTCGGGTGCCGAAACTCGCCCCCGGGACAGGGTGGTCGTATCAGAAGTTCCATCGGCGCGCGCTCGACTGGGCGATCGTGGGCGTGGCCGCGGTGGTGGAACGAAGCAACGGGCGCGTCTCCCGCGGAGCCGTCGGACTCACCAACATGGGCATCACGCCCCTCCGGGCCTCCGCTGTGGAACAGGCTCTGGAGGGCGCCGAGGCCACGGATCAGGCCGTCGCCGCGGCCGCCGACCTTGCCCCCGAGGGAACCGACCCGGTGAGCGACACGAATGGGAGCGCTGGATATCGCTCCGAGCTTTCCAAGGTGCTGGTCCGCCGAGCCATCCAGGAAGCGCTCTCGCGTATCTGAGCAGAAGCGTCAGGTCGTTGAACCGGGGTTCCGGCGACCTGATAATCCCCGTGGGTCGACCCAGGGGGATGTCGTATGACCGGTGAGGATTCCAAGCCGCCCAGAGGACTGTTCGGCTATCGGCGCCGGATCGTCGAGCAGATGCTCGAGGATCGCGACAGCATGATTCGAACGGCAGAGAACCGCGTGCGGCAGTCGGAGTGGAAGGTTCAGGCGCTCGAGGGCGAGCTCGGCTCGGTGAAGGACCAGAACTCTCGCCTGCAAGAGCAACTGACCAGGTTCGAAGAGCAACTCGATTCGCTCACCGCACGGGTCGATGAGTCCATGGATTCGGCCAGCCCGGAGCCGGTCGCGGGGGGAGTCGAGGAGCGTCCTCCAGCCGCCGACCCACAGGTCGCGGCGCCGGTCACTTCACCGGCCACTCAGCTGATGGCCGAGGAGCTGACCTCGATCCTCCTGGCAGGCCAGGACGCCGCCGCCAGGATGATCGAACGGGCCAGGGACGAGGCCCAGCGGCAGATCGTCGAGGCCAACCGCCTGTTGGCCGAGGTCCACGACGGCGTGAAGCAGTTCGCGTCGTGGCGAGCGGACGTCCAGCCGGTGATCGCCCGGGTGCAGGCGATGATCGACGCGGTCCGGAACCACATCGCCCAGACTCCCGAACGAGTGCAGCACGCGCTCGCCCCCCTGGCGGAGGCGATGCTGGCCGTCGACTCCGAGCTTCTGGAGCTGGCGGGCGTATGCCACTCTCCCTTCCCCGAGAGCGCGGAGCCGGCTCGTACACCAATCACCGATGAGCACGTCGAGATCCCCGAGGCCGGCCCTCCCGAGGACGAGGAAGGCGACGAGTCGATCTGGGTCAGCGTGGAGGAGGACGAAGTGACCGTCGCGGAGAGCGACGAGGATCAGGTGCACCTGGAGTCGTCCAGGGGCTAGCTTCGCTCAGAGTTCCGCTGTCTCTCGGGGGGAAAGAAAGAGGGTAGGGGTCGAAACCCCTACCCTCTTTCCTCTCAGTTCCGGGTCAGCAGGGGAACAAGCTCGAGAACGACCGACAGACGTCGGCCGGCTCCGCGCTCACGTTGTTCGTGGTGTCCGTGAGTACGATGTTCGAGTAGGTCACCTTCCCCAATATGCGTGTCTGACCAGATGGGCATTGGAAGTTGGGATCCTCCAGCGGGCCAGCCGTCAGGCTTGCTCGTACGCGACCATTCTTGGCCTGGAACGAGCCTCCGGTGGACACCTGAGCTTCAACGGTCTCCTTGTTCGCCGCCCTCGGATGCTTCCCGCCGTTGTTGATGCAGGCATAGGTTGCCGTTGAATCAGCGGTCAGCGTGTAATCGATGTTCTCGTTCCCAAGGCCGGCTTCGTCCCAAGTCACGACAAGCGCACCGCTGCCGTTGATGGACGCCGAGACGGACATGAAGTGTGCCCCTTGGGTTGATCCGGAGGCCGTCTGGACGGTCAATCCCATCAGGCCAAGCACCATGACCGAAAGCAATACTCGCCGCATGGGCGTCTCCTCCTTTTCTCTAGGAAATCCGTTGCAGAAGCGACGTCGAATGAACGCCTCACCCCCTTCCCCCGTACATGCGGACCGCGGAAGGACTAGTCCACTTGAGTCATGAGTCAATAGCCCCTCTGCGGATATCACATCCCCCATTTGGGGGGTTTGGAGCCAAAATTCTCGTAAAGCCCCTCAGTGGGCCGCGGCCAGCCAGCCAACCCTCAGGCCGGCTGTTGTCGCTGTATGTCCCAGGTCAAGAGCACTGAGACCGCCTCGACCCGAGAATGAACCCCGAGCTTCGCCAGGATGTTCTTCACGTGGCTCCTGACCGTAGCCGCGCTGATGCCGAAGAGCTCCTGCATTCTCCGGGTGGAGGCTCCTAGGGACATGGCCCGAAGAATTTCGTTCTCACGGGGAGTGAGAAAGATCAGGCCGTGGAACCATGGAGCGTCGTCGTCGAAGGTCGCCCTTCCCGAACCCGGGCTGCTGCGCTCCGCGAGCTGACCCATCTCGAGCGCGAGGTGCTGGATTCGCCGCACCAGGGCCAGTCGGGCTTGATGCTCCAGCCCATCCCATTGGGTGGAGATCAGCTCGGCCAGCTTCGCGAGGACATCGGCCTTGCTCGTGAGTTGATAGGCCACATGCTTGGGAAGGGAGCGGGGAGCCTGTGTCCGGGGAAGTGGTCGCGCCATGCCTCTGATTCTGAGAGGGCGCACGGCAAGAGAGAGTGACGTCCACCACGTCATCTGGCTGATTCGTGTCACTTCGTGGATGTGACGTCCGGCACATCATCCGAGGCACCCGAAGGAGGGGCATGTCGCTTCCTTCGAGCTGGGCCGACCTGCGCCATCCGGATAGCCTTGCGTCATGAGGGACGGGGCCGAGGTCGTCGTGGTGGGTGGCGGCGTGGTCGGGTGCGCCGCCGCGTACGAGCTGGCCCGGAAAGGAGCCCGGGTCACCCTGCTGGAGCGGTCCGAGTTGGCCGCCGGCGCGTCTGGACGGAATCACGGGCTGCTCCTGTCGCCCCTCGATCCCGCGTTGGTTCCCATGGCCAGGGAGACGACCCTCACCTATGACGAGATCGATGACCTCGCCCCTGTCCCCCTCCGCCTCGACCCCGCCCCGATCGGGTTTCTTCTGGCCGCGGGTAGGGATCGGGCCGAGCGGGCGGCCGGACTGGAGGAAGCGGAGGCGGCGGCCGGATGCGGGGTTTCCGTGGAGCACCTGGATCCGTCGGCGATCAGCGGATTGGAGCCGGCCCTGGCCGGTGACCTCGCCGAGGGGTGGCTGCTTCATGACGCGCGACGGCTCGACCCCGCTTCCCTCACCGTTTCCCTCGCCCTGATGGCCAGGGCGCACGGCGCCCAGGTCCGGACCCACCTGACCACGAGAGCGCTGGCGGTCTCCGGCGATCGCGTCGACGGGGTGATCACCGACGAGGGTCCGATGCGCGCCGACACCGTGATCGTGGCCGCGGGTCCGTGGAGTCCTTCCCTGCTGCGACCAGTGGGATGCGTGCTCCCCGTCTCCGGGGCGAGGGGCTGGCTGGTCCACCTTGTTCCGCCGAAGCCTGTCGTGAGCAGATTGGTCGGGAGGGCCGGCTGGCACGTGCCGCCGAGCACGGAACCGGTCCCGGCGGCGAGCGCTCGAGACATGGCGGAGGGCCGAACCTCCCTGGATGCGGGGGTCCTGCTCCAGCCGAATCGCGATGGGAGCATCCTGGTAGGGGGCTCGAGACAACCGGTCATCACGCCCGAGCCCGAGGACCCTTCCGTCCCGCGGAGGCTGCTTGAGGAAGCGATCCGTCTCGCACCGCCGCTCGCCGAGGCCCAGGTCCTGGGTGCATGGTGGGGTGTCCGGCCCGTCACCCCCGACGGCCGCCCGATCGTAGGAGCCGTCGGCGACGGAGTGCTCGTCGCGGCCGGCCATGGCTCGTTGGGGGTGATCCTCGCCGCGGGGACGGCGAAACTGCTCGCGGCGACGGTCCTCGATGAGCCGGTGCCCTTCGAACCAGGGCCGTTCGACCCCGGCCGCTTTGCCCGTAACATGACCTTGTGACCGCAGCATCGGTGCCGTTCGCCTCCGTCGACGGCGTTCGCGAAACGTTCCGAGAAGCGTCCTACCTGGCCGATCGGGGACTGGCGACGGCGATCTACCTGGCCGTCTCGCTCGACAAACCGTTGCTCCTGGAGGGCGAGGCAGGTGTCGGCAAGACCGAGGTGGCCAAGGCCCTGGCCGCGACGCTGGACCGCCGCCTCATCCGGCTCCAGTGTTACGAAGGCATCGACGCTAGCCAGGCCCTCTACGAATGGAACTATTCGCGCCAGCTCATCGCGGTACGGGCGCTCCAGACGGCCCAGCCGAGCGCTTCGGTCGACGATCTGTTCGGAGAGGACTTCCTGGTCGAGCGCCCGCTCCTGGCCGCGCTCCGCGCGGGGGACTCGGCCGTTCTCCTTGTCGACGAGCTGGACCGGGCGGACGATGAGTTCGAGGCGTTCCTGCTCGAGGTTCTCTCCGAGTTCGCCGTCACGGTACCCGAGATCGGACGGATCGGCGCGGACCGCCCGCCGGCGGTCGTCATCACGTCCAACAGGACCCGCGAGCTACACGATGCGCTGAAGCGGCGCTGCCTGTATCACTGGATCGACCATCCGACCCTCGAGCGCGAGGTCGAGATCATCCGGGTCCGCGCGCCCGAGGTCCCTCACGGTCTGGCTACGCAAGTGGCGGCCGCGGTGGCGAAGCTCCGGGAGCTCGACGTGGCGAAGCGTCCGGGTGTCGCGGAAGCGATCGACTGGGCACATGCGCTGGCCTTCCTCGGGGTGGAGACGCTGAACGGAGATGCTGCGGATGCCACCCTCGGGACGGTGCTCAAGGACCACGAAGACCTCGAGATCGCCCGCTCGTCGCTGGCCAGGGTCCTCGATTCCGGCGAGTAGGAGTCCCGAGCTATGTCGCTGCCGGCCACGGCAACCGATCGAGGTGAACGGCCCCTTCACCGACTCGTCGGCTTCGGACGATACGCTCGCTCCCGGGGACTCACGGTAGGGACCGGAAGGATCCTCGCCTTCTGCCGGGCCGCATCCGCGCTGGACGTGTTCGACCGGACCGACCTGCACCTCGCAGCCCGGGCGACCCTGGTGTCCCAACCCGAAGACTTTCCTCTCCTCGACGAGGCCTTCGACCGCTACTTCGGTCCCTTCGGCCTGCAGCTGGACGAGGTGGATTCGGGAGAGTCCGCCCGCCGGCAGAGACGTGATCGTTCACCGGAGCAGGTGAGCGAGGACCGGGTCCTCAGAGCCTCGGGGGCGTGGTCCCCCAGCCGCGAAGACCAGGAGACGGAGGGGGAATCAGCGATCCGGATCGTGGCGAGCGACGCCGAGCGCTTGCGGAAGAAGGATTTCGCCGAGCTCTCCGAGGCCGAGCGCCGGGCCGCCCTGGCCCTCATCAAGCGGTTCGGGCTGTTGCTGCCGATCCGGCCATCGCGTCGATTCCGGCCCTCGGATCATGGTGATCGATTCGACCTGAGGCGCACGTTGCGTCGCTCCTTTCGCACCGAGGGTGAGCCGTTCCATCGTGCCTGGAGGAAGCGTCAGACGAGGCGGCGGCCGCTCGTCCTCGTCCTCGACGTGTCGGGGTCGATGGCCCCCTATGCTCGCCCGCTTGTCGAGTTTGCCCACGCCGCGGCGGGCGCGGGGCGCAAGGTCGAGGTGTTCTGCTTCGGGACCAGGCTGACTCGAATCACCCGTCTCTTGAGGACCCGAGATCTCCAGCGCGCGTTGACCGCGGTCGGCTTCGCCGTCGACGACTGGGAGGGCGGCACCAGGATCGGCGATTCCCTCAAGGACCTCTTGGATCGATGGTCGGCGAGGTCGGCGCTACGGGGCAGCGTGGTCGTTCTCTGCTCCGACGGTCTGGAGCGAGGGGATCCGCGGCTCCTCGCGGCCCAGATGGCCCGGTTGTCCCGTCTGGCCCATCGGGTGCTGTGGCTGAACCCCTTGAAAGGAAGCCCCCGATACGAACCCCTGGCCAGGGGCATGGCCGCCTCGCTTCCGTTCGTGGACGTGTTCCTGCCCGGACACAACCTCGAGAGTCTGGAGGACCTGGCCGGGATCCTGCGGCTCGCCTGAAGCGTCCCGGGCCCGAGGACGAGCCTGTCTTAGCCCGACGGCCAGTCGGGCTTCCGTTTGGGCTTCTCCGCCAGTAGGTCGTCCAACGACCCTTTGGACTTGGGTTTCTCGGACAACAGCTCCTCGAGCTTCGACCCCGATTCCAGGTCGCCTGCCGCGCTGATCAGGTCGTCCAGGGACTTGCCCGGGTCACCCCGGAGGCGGATCCGCAGCGCCGCGAGGACCGAGGCGTGGTCGTCCGACAGCCCCGTCGCGACCTTGATCTCGGTGAACGCCTTCTCCGCCCGCCGCAGGAGCTTCTCATCCTCGCGCAGGCGCCGGCGCACCTGTTCTTCGTCCATCAGCCCAGTCTCTCACGGCGCCAGAGATGGCTCAGGGCGACGCGTAAGCGGATGGGTCGGTCTCGAACTTGGCAAGACAGCCGGCCGAGCAGAAGTAGTACGTGCGGCCATCGTGCACGGACCGATACCGTGCCGTCGAAACGTTCACCACCATGGCGCAGACCGGATCCACGGCCTCGTGCACCGAGGAGGCAGGCGACGGCGTCCCCGAACCGAGGTTGCCCGCCGCCTTGAACTGGACGAGCTGGGCCAGGACGGCGACTCCGATCTCCTCGGCGGGAAGGCGGCCGAGATCCAGACCGGCGGGGGCCCGTATCCGTTCGAGCTGCTCATCGGCGATGCCCCGGTCTCGGAGAAACGCCTTCACCCCTTCCGACCGCCGGCGCGACGCGATCAGCCCGACGTACGCGGCCGGCGTGGCCAGGGCCCATTCCAGCGCCGCCTCGTCGTAGTGGCCCTGGGTTGCCGCCACGACGATCGAACGGTCGTCGATCCCGGCCGCGTCGACGGTTCGGATCCTCGGAACACCGCTGGACCCGGCTCGTTCGGCCTCGTCGAGATCCGCATCCACCTGCACGGCGTCCCAACCCAGCGCCGAGCCCAACGCCGTCAAGACCTCGGCGGCGGGCGATCGACCGATCACGACCAGATGGGGCGGGGGGAATACCGGTTCCACATATACCTCCAGCGCGCCCTCACTCTGGCACGCGATCGGAACGAGGACCACGCCGTCGCGGTGATTCTCCGCCAGCTCTTCCGGGGTCCCGAGGTACAGGAGCCTGGGGGATCCCCTCGCCAGCGCCGATCGCGCCTGCGCGATGACGGTGGGCTCGGCGCAGGCACCCGCGATCCAGCCGTGGATGCGGCCGTCGGCAGTGATGAGCGCCCTCGACCCGACGTGACCGGACGTCGGGGCGCGTCGCCAGACGACCGTCGCCACCACGTACGGTTCGCGCCGCTCGGACAGCTCGCGGGCGAGGCGGGTGAGGTCGACGCTCACCCGATCAGCCGCCGCCTCGGGCCCCGGCCCCTTGGATCGCCTCCCAGACTCTCGCGGAGGTGAGCGGCATCTCGATGTTGGTGACCCCCAGGTGGACCAGAGCGTCGATCACGGCGTTCACGAACGCCGCGGGCGAGCCGACCGTCGCAGACTCTCCCACCCCCTTCGCCCCGATCGGGTGGTGCGGCGAAGGGGTCACTGTCTCTCCGAGCTCGAACCGAGGCGTCTCCCACGCCGTTGGAAGGAGATAGTCGATGAAGTTGGACCCGATGCAGTTCCCGGCCTCGTCGAACGTGATGAGCTCCATCGCCGCGATGCCGAACCCCTCCGCAAGGCCTCCGTGGATCTGTCCTTCCACGATCATCGGATTGATCCGGACCCCGCAGTCGTCGACGGCCACCACGCGACGGACCTTCCACTCGCCGGTCTCGGCGTCGACCTCGACCGCCACCGCGTAGGTTCCGAAGGGGAAGGTCATGTTCGGTGGGTCGTAATAGTTCACACCCTCGAGCCCGGGCTCCAGTCCTTCCGGGAAGTTCGTGTACGCCGCGAAGGCAACGTCCTGGATGGTCTTGGCCTTGTCGGGTGCCCCCCGGACGAAGAATCGGCCCTTCTCGAACTCGACGTCCTCCTCGGACACCTCCAGGAGGTGAGCCGCGATCTTCTTCCCCTTGTCCCGGAGCTTCCGGGAGACCACGGCTGTCGCCGCGCCGGCCGTGGGCGTGGATCGTGACGCGTAGGTTCCCAGCCCGTACGGCGTGTTGTCCGTGTCTCCGTGCTGGACGAGGACGTCCTCGGGTGGAATGCCCAGCTCCTCCGCCACGATCTGAGCGAACGTGGTCTCGTGGCCCTGGCCTTGCGTCTTCACCCCGATCTTGAGGATCGCCTTGCCCGTCGGGTGGATCCTGAGCTCGGCGGAGTCGAACATCTTGAGGCCGAGGATGTCGTAGTCCTTGCTCGGCCCCGCCCCGACGACCTCGGTGAAGGACGCCAATCCGATGCCCAGGAGCTTCCCCTCCTCCCTCGCTCGCTCCTGTTCCTTGCGGAGCTCGTCGTACCCGATCTTCTCCAGGGCCAGGTTCATCGCCCGGTGATAGTCGCCCGAGTCGTAGACGAAGCCCGTGGCCGACCGGTAGGGGAACTGGTCCTTGTCGATGAAGTTCTTCAACCTGAGCTCGGCCGGGTCCATCCCCAGCTCGTAGGCGGCGTTCTGGACCAGCCGCTCGATCAGATACGAGGCCTCCGTCACCCGGAACGAGCACCGATAGGCGACGCCACCCGGCGCCTTGTTCGTGTAGGCGCCGTCGGCGGCCACGTGCGCCGCCGGCAGGTCGTACGAGCCCGTCACGATGTGGAACAGGCCCACCTTGAACTTCGAGGGCTGGGCGTCGGCGTGGAACGCGCCCTCGTCCGCCAGGAGCGAAACCCGGAGCCCCAGCATGGTCCCGTCGCGCTTCAGCGCCAGCTCGCCGTGCATGTGGAAGTCACGGGCGAACCCGGTCGAGATCAGGTTCTCCGTCCGCTCCTCGATCCACTTCACCGGCCGTCCCAGGAGGAGGGAAGCAGCCGTTGCCACGACGTAGGCCGGGTAGACGGGGACCTTGTTGCCGAACCCGCCCCCGATGTCGGGCGAGATGATCCGGATGTTCTCCTCGGGCAGGCCCGCCACCAGGGCGAACACCGTTCGGATGGCGTGCGGAGCCTGCGACGTCATCCAAATGGTCGCCCGACCGGTCGCCGGGTTCACGTCGGCGATACACCCACACGTCTCGACCGGTGCTGGATGCGAGCGTGGATAGAACGTGTCCAGGGAGACCACGAGGTCCGCCCCAGCGAACGCCTTGTCCGTCGCATCCTTGTCCCCCGACTCCCAGTGATAGATCCGGTTGTCGGCCTGCCCCTCCTTGTCGTCCCGGATGACCGGCGCGTTTTGCTCGAGCGCCTGCTGGGGGGTGACCACCACGGGCAGGGGGTCGTAGTCGACGTCGATCAGCTCCAGGGCGTCCTTGGCCATATACGGGTCCTCGGCGATCACGCAGGCGACCTCCTGGCCCTGGAAACGGACCTTGTCCGTGGCCAGGACCGCCTGGGTGTCCCCGGACAGCGTCGGCATCCACGCCAGGTTGTGCTGGGCCAGGAGCTCGCCGGTGACCACGGCCACGACGCCCGGGAGCGCCGTCGCCTGCGAGGAGTCGATCGACCGGATCGCCGCGTGGGCGAACGGACTGCGCAGGACTGCCATGTGGAGCATCCCGGGGAGCTTCACGTCATCGACGTAGGTGCCCTTGCCGCGGAGGAAACGGTCGTCTTCCTTTCGCTTGACTCGATGGCCGATCCCTTGGATTTCGGTGGCTTCGGTGGACATCTCCGGCTCCCCCTAGCTCGATGGGGCCGCTCCCGCGGCCGCCTTCTCCTGGGCGATTGACTTTCCCGCGGCATCGATGGCCTTCACGATGTTCATGTAACCGGTGCACCGGCAGATGTTGCCGGAGATGGCCCACCGGATCTCCTCCTCGGTCGGCTGCGGATTCCGGTCGAGCAGCGCGGCGCCGGTCAGCATCATCCCGGGCGTACAGAAGCCGCACTGGAGCCCGTGCTCCTCCTTGAAGGCGGCCTGGACCGGATGGAGCTGGCCGTCCTGGAGCAGTCCCTCCACGGTCGTGACGGAGCGCCCATCGGCCTGCACGCCGAACATCGTGCACGCCTTCACGGGAATACCGTCCAGCAGCACCGTGCAGGCGCCGCAGTGGGAGGTGTCGCAACCGACGTGGGTTCCGGTCAGGCCGAAGTCCTCCCGGATGAGATGGACGAGGAGACGGCGAGGCTCGACGTCGGCCGATCGCTCCACGCCGTTGACGGTGACGGTGATCTGCATCTCGACCCTCCTGGTCAGCTCGCCTGCGCGATCTCGAGGGCTCGGGCCAGCCCGCGCCGCACGAACACCTCCACGACGTGCTGCTTGTATTCCGCACTCCCTCGAACGTCTGTGATCGGGTCGGCGATGGCGGCCGCCTGCCGGGCGGCCTCGGCGAAGACGTCTGCCGTCGGCTCGGCTCCCGCCAGCGTCTCTTCGGCCTCTTTCGCCCGAAGGTTGGTGGGTCCGACGGCGGTGAGCCCGAGTCCGGCCTGTTCGATGTGGCCGTCATCCAGCGAGAGCTGCACGGCCACCCCGACGGTGGCGAAGTCACCGACCTTCCGCTCGAGCTTCAGGTAGGCGCCCCCCGACCGAGCCGGCGGAGTCGGAACTCGCACCTCGGTGAGGATCTCGTCCAGCTGTAAGGTCGTGGTGAACGTCGTCTCGAAGAGCTCGTCGATCGGTATGACCCGATCGCCCGACCCGCTTCGCGCCACCACCTGAGCCCGGAGGGCCAACATCACCGAACCCCAGTCACCCTGAGGGTCGGCGTGAGCGAGGGAGCCTCCCAGCGTGCCCCTGTTCCGGACGATGGGGTCGGAGATCAGAGGGGCCGCCGCAGCCATGGCCGGATAGCGTGTCCGAAGGAGTTCGGACGTCTCGAGCTCGCTGTTCCGGGTGATGGCCTTCACCCGGAGGCCTTCCTCCGTCTCCTCCATCCCCTGAAGCTCCCCGACCTCGTTGATGTCGACGACGTTGGCGGGAGAGGCGAACCGCAGCTTCATCAACGGGATCAGACTCATCCCTCCGGCCAGGAGCTTCGCCTCGCCCCCGAACCGCTCCATCAACTCGAGGGCCTCGTCGAGTGTTTCGGGTCGGTGGTAGTCGAACCGTGCCGGAAGCATGCGACCTCCTTTGCGATGTCGGCGCCGGCTGGGACGCCAAATCGGGGACGCTCGGAGACACCACCTTTTACGCCTGGGATTTGGGAAACGCAACCGGCGTCAGGTCTGCGGCCGGCCGAACAGGCGACGCGCGGCTCGGACGATGGCCCGCCACAGGGCCCAGATCGCGAGGCGGAAACCCTTCACGGGCTTCGCCTTCACCGGATCGCGCGGAGGGATCGGAGCGGATGCGCCGGAGGCCGTCGCGCCTCCGGTCGCCGCTTCCGACGTTCCCTCCGTCGAGTCCCGCGGGCTCTCCGACGCACCGAAGGCGGCCATGTTCGCCTGAAGGCACGTGGCGAAATCGCCGGTCATCCTCTTCGAGACGTCCCCGATCATCCCTCGTCCGTACTGGGCGGCAGCCCCCGACACCGTCAGCTCAGTGGAGATGACGACCTTGGTTCCGCCTTCGGCCTCCTCGAGCCAGGAGGTCACGATGGCCGAGGCCGCCCCTCGCCCGCGCTGTTCTCTCCCCTCCGCCTTCAGTACCGCCCGGTGGGCTGCGTCATCGCGATCCTGGAGGGTCACGGTCCCGGTGAAGGACATGGCCACGGGGCCCACCTTCACGTTCACCTTCCCTTTCCAGGTCCGGTCGTCCACCACTTCGGTGAGCTCGGCCCCGGGGGCACATGGGGCGATCTTCTCCACGTCGAGGAGGTACTCCCAGACCTGCTCCAAGGGCGCAGGAACGACGAACTCGTTGTCGATCTGCATGGGCGAACTTCACCACCGCGTCGTGAGGTGCGCAACCCGCGGTTACGGGTGGGTGGCCGCCCTCAACTCGGCCGCGCGCGCTCGCACTGCCTCGAGCTGCTCCGGAGGGGTGCGTCGCATCCCCAGGCGCACCGGGTCATACCGCGTGCCATGGCAATCGGACGATCCCGTCCAGAACAGGCCTCGAGCCTCGGCGAGGGCCCTGTAGCGCGCTTCGAGCTCGGGCGTGTGCTCGGGATGGAGCGCCTCGATGCCGTCGAGCCGGGCCTCGATGAGCTCCTCGATCACATCATCGGGAACCGGCGACGCTTCTCGCCAGGTCCCGGGATGGGCCAGCACGCAGGCCCCGCCGGCTCGGTGGATGAGCTCGATCGCCTCGACGGGGCTCAAGGCGTGCTTCTCGACGTAGGCCCTCCCCCCGGAACCGATCAGCTCGGGGGAGAACGCATCTTTCAGCGTGGCCACGACCCCGGCCTCCACGAGAGCCTGGGCCACGTGCGGTCGGATGATGTTGCCGCCCCGGGCGATCTCCCTGACCCGATCGAACGTGATGGGGTACCCGAGCTCCTGGAGCTTCTGGACCATTCGCTCCCCTCGACCGAATCGATCCTCGCGAAGCCTCCGCAGCTCGGCCGAGAGCTCTGGCTGTGAAGGGTCCAAGTCGTAGCCGAGGACGTGAACCCCTTCGCCGTCGCGAACGGCGGAGAACTCGACCCCGGGGAGCACCTCGATCCCCATCTCGATCCCGGCCGCCGTCCCTTCGGGAAGTCCGTCGGTGGTGTCATGGTCGGTCACGGCGACGACGTTGAGACCCCGGTCGCGGGCGAGCTCCAGCAGCTCCCGGGGCGTGAACGTGCCGTCCGAGTACACCGTGTGGGTATGCAGATCGATCCCCGGCATGAGGCCGATGTTCTCACACGGTGCCCCGCCGACCGGATCCGGCGGCTCAGTCGCCGTACTGGCTGAGCTCCGCCTTCTCGAACAGGATAGCCAGCGCCGGGCGCTCGGCCACGGGCCGGTGGCGGCGGCCGGCCGGGATGGTCACCACGTCTCCTTCACCCAGGGCGACGTCGGGGGCCCATTCCTGCTCGATGGTGAACCCGCCCTGAATGCAGTAGAAGAGTTCGTCGTCTTCTTCATGGACGTGCCACGGGAAGACGCCGTGAAGCTTCACCACCTTCATGAGGAACCCTCCGACCTCCGCAACGGTCATGGGCTTCCACGGCTCGGCGAGACGGGCCGCCGTTGCCTTCACGTTCTGCATGTCCTACTCCTCTCCGAACGGCTGTCCGCGCCGGTAGGGCGGTAAAGGCGCCTCTGCCCGCACCCGATCCTTACCTCGAGGTCCGCAATCAGGCCCGACGCAACCGACGAGGAGCCCATGGACGAGAACGACCAGGACCTGTTCGCCTTCAGCCGGGAGGATACAGCCGAGCAAGCAAGCGCCGGAGAGTCTGTTCCGGTTGCGGTCGCCGATCCAACCGCTGCTCCGCCGGCCTGGCATCCCGAGGCGGCCATGGGCGGACCGAGGTCGAGCGCGGAGGGGGCCTGGAACTTCGGCAAGCGGAGCATGGGGTCCGGCCTGCCGCGAGGACGCCGGCCCCTGGCGCTTGCCCTGGTCGTCGTTCTGGTCGCGGGCGTGGGCGCCTACCTGTTCCTCAACCGCGGGTCGTCCTCGGGCGGGACCGCGTTCGCCCTGTCCCTCAGCCAGGAAAGGACGTACGGCTACGACGTGCACCTCGGGATGGAGGGAACGATCTCCGTCCAGGGCCAGCAGCTCCCGTTCAACATGCAGATGGACCAGACCCTCTCGTGGCGGGTGGAATCCGTCGATTCCGAAGGGACGGCGACGGTCGCCGTCACGGCGAAGACGGATTCCGTGGTATTCAACGGGCAGCCGGCGCCGGTGGTCCCGACGCAGAACACGCAGATCCGGGTGGCGAAGGACGGACGCATCCTGTCCGCGGGTTTTCAGATCACCGACCTCGCGTCCAACAGCGATCTGGGATCCCTCGTTCCCGGCAGCGACCAGTTCATGCCCTTGCTCCCGGACCATCCGGTCGACGTCGGCGACACGTGGACGAAGAGCTTCGACCAGGACCTGCCGTTCGGGATGGGCCGGCTCCGGTACGACGTCGAGAGCAGCCTCCTCCGCTATGAGATGGTCGACAGGAACCGATACGCCGTGCTCTTCAGCAAGCTCTCTCTTCCGCTAGACATGAGCATCGACCTCAAGAAGGTTCTGGCCGCGTCTGGCAACACGGCCGGGCAGATACTCCCGGTGGGGTCGAACCCGCGGATGAAGTTCGGCGGCACGATGAACATGCAGCAGACCGCGTGGTTCGATCAGGCTCACGGCGAGCTCGACAGGACCTCCGCCAACGCCACCTTCGACATGACGATCGCGTTCGAGGACTTCCCGCAGCAGGCCGGCGCACCGACTGGAGCAATGACATTCAGCGGGACGATGAATCTCCAGGTCCAACGCCTCCAGAGCACGCCCAAGCTGAGCCCGATGGAGCTGAAGGCGCTGCGGGCCTCGCAGAACAGGAAGGCCCAGACCGATCTCAGGAACGCCCTCGCGGCCGCGAAGGTGCACTTCACCGACGCCGGGAGCTATGGAGGGTTCACTCCCACGGCAGCCAACAAGCTCGAGCCGTCGGTGGCGTTCAACGGGGCGGCCAAGGCGCAGATCGGACAGGTGAGCATACGGGTCGCGACGAAGTCGGCCATCCTGTTGGTCACGCGGAGCGCAACCGGCAAGGTGTATTGCATCGCCGACCGGGCGGGCGGCAGGACCACGTACGGCACGCGCGACGCGCCAACAGTAGCGGCCTGTACCGGAGGCTGGTAGCTAGGACACCATCTGGTCCAGGGCGGCGAGGAAGGTCTTGACGTTCTCGTGCATGCAGGACTCGCCCATCACTCCCACTCGCCAGACCTTGCCGGCGAATTCGCCGAGGCCGCCCGCCACCTCGATACCGAACTCGTTGAGCAGCCTTTCGCGATTCGGCCGGTCGTCGAACCCATCGGGCAGCCAGACGGCGGCGAGCTGAGGCATCCGGAAACCCTCAGGGGGAACCGGGCTGAACCCCCGGTCCTCCAGGGAGATCAGCAATTCCGCTCCGACGTCCTGGTGTCTGCGCCACCGCTCCTCGACCCCCTCCTCCAGGACGATCCGAAGCGCTTCGTGCAGCGCATACAGAGTCGAGATCGGGGCGGTGTGGTGGTACAGGCGCTCGCTGCCGACGTAATGCCGGATCTGCAGAGCATCCAGATAGAAGCTCGGGGGCGGCTGTCTGCGAGCTTCCATGGCCCGAAAGGCCTTCGGCGAGAACGTGATCGGAGCGAGACCGGGCGGGGCGGACAGACATTTCTGCGAGCCCGCGTAGCAGACGTCGATCCCCCAGCCGTCCACTTCGAGCTCCATGCCCCCGAGCGTCGCCACTGCGTCGACGATGAGCAACACATCTGACTGTTGACACAGCTCGCCCAACTCACGCAGAGGCTGGAACAGGCCCGTGGAGGTCTCGCCGTGAACGGCCAACACCGCCTTCGGGGTGGGGCCTTCCTCGAGCGTTCGAGCCACCTCCTCCACGCCGATCGGTTCACCCCACCGGTCGCCCAGGGTGATCACGTCCACACCCAAGCGCCGGGCGATCTCCCGCATGCGGGCGGCGAAGAACCCGCTGACCAGGATCACCACGGGATCACCGGGCTCGAGGACGCTCGTCATGGCGCACTCCATCCCGGCTGTCCCGGTCCCGGAAACGGCGTAGGTCAGGTCGTTGGTCGTCCGGAAGACCTGGCGCAGCATCTCCTTGATCTCCCCCAGCATGGAGTGGGTTGCCGGGTCGAGGTGCCCGATCAATGGGTTGGACATCGCCTGGAGCACCCGAGGGGGGACCGTGCTGGGCCCGGGCCCCATGAGCAGCCGCTGCGGGACCTGGAACGGGGACGGGATCTCGCTCAACGGCCCATCCCCGGGGCCGCCGCAACCAACGAGCGGTCGATGTCCGCCGGCGACGGACATCCACACAGGGCCATCGTGTGGGCCAGCTCGTCCCTGAGCAGTTCCAGGACCCGCCGGACCCCCGCCTCGCCGTCCACCGCCAGCCCCCAAAGGTAGGGACGACCCACCAGAACAGCCCTCGCCCCCATAGCGAGCGCTTTCAGCGCGTCGCTCCCCCGTCGGATCCCACCGTCGACGAGAATCTCCGCCCGCCCCTCGACGGCTTCGATCACCTCTGGCAGCACGTCGATCGTCGCCGGGGCGCCGTCCAGCTGTCGGCCGCCGTGGTTCGACACCACGATCGCCGCGGCCCCGGCCTCGACGGCCAGGACCGCATCGTCACCCCGGACGATCCCCTTCACCACAATTGGCATCGGGGCCAATGAGCCGAGCCAGGCGACGTCGTCCCACGTCAGTGAGGCGTCGTGTCGCTCGACGAAGAACGCGAAGAGCCGCGAACCTTCGGACTCGGGCAGATCCATCCCCTCCAGGTTGGCGAGCCCGATCCCCGGCGGCAGGGAGAAACGGTTGCGGTCATCCCGGAACCGACGGCCAAGGGTGGGGGCGTCGACGGTCAGCACCAGCGCGCCGCATCCCGCCGCGTGCGCCCGCTTGACCAACTCGGCGGTGAGATCCCGGTCCTTCAGCACGTACAGCTGGAACCAGAGCCGGGCACCCGAGCCGGCCACTTCCTCCAACGTCGCCGTGGAGGCGGTCGACAGGATCATCAGCGCGCCGAGCGACGCGGCCGCCCGAGCCGTGGCCAGCTCGCCGAAGCGGTGGGCCATGCGCTGGAGAGCCGTGGGCGCGAGGAGGATAGGAAAGGCCACCTGCTGCCCGAGCACGGTCGTTCGGAGGTCGATGTTCGACACATCCACCAGGACCCGGGGCCGGAGGACCCATCGCTCGAAGGCTCTCCGGTTCTCCGCGAGCGTCCACTCGTCCCCCGCCCCGCCGGCGAAGTAGTCGAACACCATCTGGGGAAGGCGATCCCTGGCGGCCTCCTCGAACTCGTCGACGGTGAGATACGAATGGAGGTCGGTGCCGGGGAGATCCGGGTCGATGCGTTCACCGGCGTCGGCTGTCATTCCTGCATCGTAGCCGCCACTTCGAGTAGGTGAACGAGGAGGGCCGGGCGCCTACTGCGGGCGGCCCGGTTCGCCGATATCTCCAGCGACGTGTCTATGCTGGGGACGGACGATCGCCTGCCCGGGGGAAGGGGACCCATGAACGACGGCCGGGGAGAGATCAAGCTCCTGATCTGCGACGATCACCGCCTTCTCACCGATACGCTCGAGCGGGTGGTGAGTCACGATCCTGGCATGAACCTCCTCCCCCCGGTCCATACCTCCGAGGCGGCCGTCGACCTCGTCAAGGAACATCGTCCCGACGTCGTGCTCATGGACATCGAGTTCAAGGGCTCGATGAGCGGCATCGAGGCCACCCGCCACATCAAACAGATCTCGCCCGAGACCCAGGTGGTGGTGATGACGGCCCACGAGGACGAGCGGCTGTTGGTGGAAGCCGTGGAGGCGGGAGCTTCCGGATTCCTGCGCAAGACCGAGGGCGTCGACGAGCTGCTGGGCGCGATCCGCGCGGCGGCCTCGGGAGAGATCCTGGTCGACCGGGTTGCTCTGGCTCGCCTCCTCCCGCAGGTCGCCCGGGAGCGCGAGCGCCGCCGCGATGCCCAACTCCTGCTGTCCCAGCTCACCGATCGCGAGCGGGAGATCCTCACCCTGCTCTCTGAAGGCCTGCGCAACGACGACATCGCCGCCCGGCTATTCATCAGCCCGCAGACCGTCCAGACCCACGTACGGAACCTCCTCGGCAAGCTCGGCGTCCATTCGAAGCTGGAGGCCGTGGCCTTCGCCGTGCGCAACGGCGCCATCTCCGTCTAGAGCTTCGTCGCCCCGGGCATCGGCTGTCCCCGCGCGGGTTATCCTGCCCGGCGTGGCGAGGACGACCGTCTTCGGCGCCGGGGCGATCGGCACAGCGCTCGCGATGCATCTCGCGCGCAAGGGCAACCCGACGGTGCTCTGGGCGAGCGAGTTCGATCAGAGGGTTCTGAGCGATCTGCTCGACCAGCGCCGGCACCCTTCCCTCCCCGAGTTCCTTCCCGAATCCCTGACTGTGCTGGGACCGGATGGCCTGGACGAGGCTGCCCGAGACGTAGAGATCGCCGTCATGGGCGCGCATGCCGGCGGCGCCCGGACGCTGGCCCGGATCGTTACGGATGGCGGCCGGCCACTCCCGATCGTCGTCGGCGTGGCCAAGGGCCTCGAGCCCGACACCCTGGTCAGGATGTCCGAGGTGTACGGGGAGGAGGTCGGTCACAAACGGGTCATCTCGATCGGTGGTCCCTGTCTGGCTCCCGAGGTTGCCCAGGGTCTTCCCTGCGGGGTGGTGTTCGCGTCGGCCGACCATCAAGCGGCCGAGGTCGCCGCAGCAGCGTTCCGCACGTCCGCCTATCACGTGACCATCTCCGACGACCTGCCCGGCGTGGAGTACTCCATGGTGGCCAAGAACGTCGCGGCGATCGGCCTGGGGATCCTGGATGGGCTCGGGAAGGGCGTGGGGTTCGAGTACCGCAACGCGAAGTCAGCGCTCTTCACCCAAGCCTGCGCGGAGCTCGTCGAGTTCGTGGTGGCGCTGGGGGGAAGGAAGGAGACGGCGACGGGGCTCGCGGGCATGGGCGACGTCCTGGTTACCATGCTCGGCGGGCGCAACCGGCTGTTCGGGGAGCTGCTCGGGGAGGGCATCCCCCCGGACGACGCGCTGGCGGACCTGACCGCGAAAGGGATGACCGTCGAGGGAGTAGCGTCCTCGAGGGAGGTAGCCGTACTCGTCGAGGGCAAGGGACTGGTCCTGCCGTTCCTGGAGCAGGTCCATAAGATCGTGTTCGAAGGCGCCCCCGCAGCCAGGGTGCTGGACTGCCTGAAGGGGTGAAGACATGACCGGTCAGGAAACGTCAGCCCTCCCGGAGCCGCCCCCGGGGGCTCCAGACCGCAATCTGGCCCTCGAGCTCGTTCGGGTCACCGAGGCCGCGGCCCTGGCGGCCGGGCGCTGGGTGGGGCGAGGCGAGAAGGAGAGTGCCGACCAGGCTGCCGTCGACGCCATGCGCCTGATGCTCGACACGGTGTCGATGGATGGGGTGGTCGTGATCGGGGAGGGTGAGAAGGACCAGGCCCCGATGCTGTTCAACGGCGAACAAGTGGGAAACGGTCAAGGCCCCCAGGTGGATGTGGCCGTGGACCCGTTGGAGGGGACCCGGCTGACTGCCCGAGGCATGCCGAACGCCATCGCTGTTGTGGCCGTGGCCGAGCGGGACACGATGTTCTTTCCAGGCGCCGCTGTGTACATGGACAAGATCGCCTGTGGCCCCGAGCTGCTGGACGCCATCGACATCGAGGCGCCACCTCAGGAGAGCGTGCGCCGGGCCGCCAAGGTGAAGGGCGTCGACCCCGAGGACATCGTGGTGGTGGTACTCGACCGGGACCGGCACGAAGGGCTCATCTCCGGCTTGCGGGAGGTGGGAGCGAAGGTCCTGTTGATCACGGATGGCGACGTCGCTCCGGCCATCGCGGCGGCCCGCGAGGAGAGCGCCGTCGACCTGCTGATGGGAGTGGGAGGAACTCCGGAGGGCGTGATCTCGGCCGCGGCGTTGAAGTGCCTGGGCGGTGGGATGCAGGGGAGGCTGTGGCCTCGCAACGACGATGAGCGACAGAAGCTCGTGGACACGGGCTACGACGTCGACAAGGTCCTGACCACGGACGACCTGGTAGCGGGGCGGGACGTCTTCGTCGCCGCCACAGGCGTGACCACCGGAGCGCTTCTGAAAGGGGTCATGTACACGGACAGCGGCGCGATCACGGACTCGCTGGTGATGCGGTCACGGTCGGGGACCGTCCGGCGCATCGAGGCGACGCACTCGTTCGAGAAGCTGATGAAGTTCTCCGGGATCGCCTACCGCTGAGAGCTCGGTTGGTCGCCGATCCCGAAGGCCTGGCGGAGGAAGGCGACCTGGAGCACGAGCAGGTTCTCCGCCACGACCTCCTGGGGGGTCATGTGGGTGACACCGGAGAGCGGGAGGACGGTGTGCGGACGCCCCGCCTCGAGGAGCGCCCGCGACATCCTGAGGGTGTGGGCCGCGACCACGTTGTCGTCCGCCATCCCATGGATCAGCAAGAGCGGCCGCGACAACGAGGCGGCCTCGTCGAGGAGGGAGCTCCGCCGGTAGGCGTCGGGGTTCTCGTCGGGGTGCCCCAGGTAGCGCTCCGTGTAGTGCGTGTCGTACAGGCGCCAATCGGTCACCGGAGCACCGGCGACAGCAGCGTGGAAGACGTCGGGTCTGCGGAGCACGGCCAACGCCGCCAGATACCCGCCGAAGGACCAGCCCCGGATGGCGACCCGGCCGAGGTCAAGCTCAGGGTTCTCCCTCGCGATCGCATGTAACGCGTCCACCTGGTCTTCGAGGGCGGCCGTGGCCAGGTCGAGGTGGACGGTCTTTTCCCACGCGGTCCCGCGGCCCGGCGTCCCCCGGCCGTCGGCCACCACCACGGCGAAGCCCTGGTCGGCCAGCCACTGAGACTGCAGGAAGGCGTCCTGGGCCTTCAGCACCCGCTGGAAGTGCGGGCCTCCGTATGGATCGAGCAGCACCGGCAGAGGTGGGGCCGAACTCGAATGGCTACGTGGGAGGAGAAGCGCGGCGTCGAGCTTTCGCGGCCCGTACCGCGCCAGACTGACCCGAGGTTCCAGGTTCGGAGCCGCGGCGAACGACCGGATGGTGGCAATGGTTTCACCGTCTCGCCGGACGGTCGTGGTTTGCTCCGCCGAATCCATCCGGGCGGAGATGACAACCAGGACGCCGCCGCCGGCGACCCCGTCGTGTACGCCGGGGGGCTCGGTCAGTCGTTCCACGGGCTCGGCGTTCCCTGCCGTTCTCCACAGGTGGACCTCCGTGGGATCCTCGTCCGAGGCGGTGAAGATGACGCCGTCCCCGGCGTGGACCACCCGCCGGACGTGGAGGCCCACCGGGCTCGCTGCCTCGTCGGCAATGGTGAGTCGCCGAGTGTCTTCTTCCTCCCGGACGAACACCAATTGCTCGTCACTCGTCCACGCGGGGATCCCCGCGACGATCTCGAGCCACGCGGGATCGCTCTGTTCAATGAGCGGCCGGGTCTCGCCGGTGACGGGGTCGGCTTCCAGGACCGCCCACCGCGCTTGGTCGCGGGACTGAACCAGGAGGCACAGGGGCTCTCCGCTCCCCCACGTGACCTGTACGAGATACGGGAACAGCGCTCGATCCCACGAGACCTCGCGCCGCCCTCCCTCCACCTCGATCACGAACAGGGAGACGTCGGCGTTGGCCGTGCCGGCGGCGGGATATCGGACTCTCTGCGGTTCCTTGGCAGGGTCGGAGGGGTCCGGGATGTGCCACACATGGACGGGCCGCTCGTCCACCCGGGCCACCGCGAGCGAACGGCCATCGGGCGCCCACCAGTAGCCACGGAACCGACCCATCTCCTCCGCGGCGATGAACTCGGATACTCCCCAGGCGATGTCGGGATCTTCGTCCTCGGCCAGGACGAAGTCGTCGCCTTCCAGCGACACGATGTGGAGCGAGCCGTCGCTGACGTATGTGACGGTGCGCCCCGTTGGGTCGGGTCGGGGGTCGAACACGGGTGATGATGCCGGGAGCTCCCGGACATCCCCGGCCACCAGATCGGCCACGAAGAGCCGGCCCGAAAGCGCGAACGAGGCCACCCGGAGGTCCGGGTCCGCGCCATAGGCCACGATCCCACCCGCGGTCTCCCGCGCGCGCTCACGGCGGGCACGTTCGTCGGCGGATAGCTTCTCCAGGTCTGCATCCCCCATGGTTCGAGGGTCGGCCACCAGCCTCTCCACTCCCCCCTCGACGTCGAGGACGCAGAGGCAGGTCACGGGATCGTCCCCGGCCTGAGACCGGAGGAACGCCACCCGGGAACCGTCGGCGGCCACCGAGAAGCTGCGGGGCCGGCCGAGGGTGAATCTCCGGGTCCTGGCGGAGCGTCGAGGAAAGGAATCTGCGTCGCTCATGACAGCAAGCCGGAAGACTACTAACCTGCGCGCTTGCCCTGTTCGCCGTTCCATGCGAGGCTGCCGCCCTCCCGATCGTGAAAGGACGACCACATGGACCTCGTTGAGCGGATCGACGCGATGATCGAGCAGCGACACCTACTGGGCCACTCCTTCTACCGCAAGTGGGTGGCCGGCACGCTCCCCACGGATGCATTGAAGGAATATGCCAAGCAGTACTACGCCTTCGAGTCGACCTTCCCTCGATTCCTTTCCACACTTCACGGTCGGTCTGACCAGCCTGAGATCCGACAGGCGCTGCTCGAGAACCTGTGGGACGAGGAGCACGGCGACTCCAATCACGCCGAGCTGTGGCTCAGGTTCGCTGAGGGGATCGGCGTCGATCGAGCCGAGGTTCAGGGCGCCTCCAGGAACGACCGGACCCAGGGTCTCGTCGACACGTACTGGCGAGCCTGCCGCGAGGCTCCGGTGGCGGCCGGGGTCGCGGCGGTCTACGCCTACGAACGCCAGGTGCCCCAGGTCGCCCAGGCCAAGATCGACGGCCTCAGAGCGAGATATGGGATCGCGGACGGCAGGACGCTCCGGTTCTTCGACCTCCACGCAACGTTGGACGTCGAACACTCCGACGCGGAACGGCGGATGCTCTCCGGCGCCTCGGACGCCGATGCGACGGCCGCGGTCGACAGCGCGGCGTCGGCCCTGGAGGCCTGGTGGGGGTTCCTGGACGGGGTCGATCCCGTCCCCGCCGCCTAAGCCGGCGGAGAGGAGACCCGGCTGATCTTCATCGCCGGGTTCCCGTAAAACTGGTAGGCGAGGAACGTCGAGGAAGCCACGTCCGGCGAATCCCTGAAGCGGGCTCGTTCGGCCCGGAAGACCTCGGCCGGAGTTCGCCCCTCGACGAGCGTCTGCTGGTAGAACCGCAGGGCGATGTCCTTGGCCAGGGCGTCGTCGATCGACCAGAGCGGCGCGACCACGCCGGCGGCCCCCGCGTACAGGAAGGCCTCGGCCATGCCCGCGTAGTCGCCGAGGACGGTGGTCCCGGTCCCTACCTGGCACGCGTTCAGGAACACGAAGGGCCCGGTCTGGAACTTGACCCCTCTGACCTCGAGCGGATCAAGGGTCCGGCCATCCACCAGGATCAGGCCTTCCTTGGGACCCGTGGGGTTGTAGATGCCGTGGACGGCGAAGTGGAGGAGCTCCGCCTTCGGGTCGCCCTTGAGGCAGGCGATGACTGCCTGGGCTTCCGCGTCCACGGACAGGGCGCCGAACATCTCCCTGAGCTTGGCGGCCTCGTCCTCGGCCTCCAGGAGCCGCCATTCCTGCCGGTCGTACACGCCCCACACGACCGCCAGCGCCCCGACCTTCACGTCGACGGGCGGCGGCAGCTTGGGTCGGCGGTGCCCCAGCACCCATCGCCCCACGCTGGCCTGGGCCGACAGAAACGGAGGGAGAGTCTCGTCGAGCGGCGGGTCCACCACGGCCAGCTCCCACGGAACGTAGGGCTCCTCTGAGAGGAACATGACCGAGGGAGAACGGCCACCGATCTGCCCGCCGATGGCCTGGAGGGCCTCCCAGAACTCCTGCGGGACTTGGTCCGCGACGGTGTTTCCCACACCCATCAGGTATTGGTAGAGCCCCGGCTGTCCCTCGTGGACGGCGACCTGCTCGACCAACTGCTTGGCGAACGCTTCCGGGTTGCGACCGATGTCGGCGACCACCGGGGCATCGGGGGCGGGGATCCGGTGGGGCGACTCGAAGGTCCAGAGCAGCCGACCCTCACCGTCGGAGCGGCTGTGGAGGATTCGCACCGTCAGGTCGGGCGCCGTCTTCTCCGAGGGGATCGTGATGTCGACGCCGCCTTCCTGGGGCTCCTCCTCGGCGGCGACGATCAGGTCTTGACTTCGCACGACGGCCACCGAGCGCACGGCCATCCCGATCGTCTGGCCGTCGACCGAGTACATCGCCTGGATCGCCTTCGGCCTGATGCGCTCGATCTGCGGCTCGGCCGCCAGACGCAGCACGAAGGTCGGATAGGGGGCGTCGGCGGTGACCAGCAGATCCTGTCTCCACGAGGCTTGGCCGCCGGCGAGGCGGAACCCGTCGGCCACCACCTGGACGGAGAGCGTGTAGGGCCCGACGCTCGTTTCGGGCCGGACCATCGGGCCCCCGGTCACGCCTGGAGTGGGGGTGGGCGAGATGCCGACGGTGAGCTCGAACTCCTCCTCGGCCACGACCACGCCTGGACAGTCCAACAACGCGTACGCGCTACGGGGCGGGTCTCGCTCCGGACTCACTCCGCGGGTGGCGGGCCAGTCGGCTCCGTGTGCCGGCTCTCCCTCCGGGGGTGCGGGCGGCATCGCGCGAGTGGGGAGCGGCGTCGCGGAGCGCACCGGCGGCTCGGCTGGGGCCGGCGGCTTGGCCGAGGGCTCGGGTTCGACCCCGGTTCGCGGCTCTGCACCGGTCGGTGGCTCGGCGCCGGGAAGCTCGACGCGCGGATGAGCGCCCGTCGGAGAATCGACACGTATCGTGCGCTGGCTCCGGGCTCCGATCGCGGTGCGGGCCAGCCCACCGAGAAGCCCGGGCCCGACCGCCCACACCGCCACCCAGCCCATGGTCACGGGGATCACTCCGAACTGCTGGCTGAGCACCAGAGCTCCCAGGCCTGTGGGGATCCCCCCGATCATCGAGAGCGCGAGCCCCTTCCCCCTCTTCGCCCTGATCAGGCCGATCGCCTGGAGCACCAGCCCGAGGACGAGGACAGCGGTGGCGACTTGGCCGGCGGTGGTGGTGAAGGGCGACCGCCCGACGACGTTGACCCACCCTTCAGCCGTGCACCCATCCGTGGACGCGACGATGTGATACAGCCCGACCCCCTGGGAGGCGTGATCGGCGACGTTCAGTACCACCGTCCACCGATCGCGAGCGACCTGTCTCTGTTGCGGCGAGACCTCCCATTTGATCCCGGCGAAGTCGAGCTCGACCTTCACGAAGGTGATGGGGATCTGCGTGAGCCCCTGCAGGGTGATCGTTCCTTCCGCGTCGACCTCGACCGCGTCGGGCCAATCCGCGATCTGCCCGACGGGCCGCCCCTCGATGGTCACGACGCATGGGCCGGTGACCTGAGCCGACGCCGTCCCGGTGAAGGCCACCACCACCGCCGTGATCACGACCGCCGCGACGCAGAGGATCGACCCGAGCGCAGCCTCGCGAAGGAAGCGTATGCCCCCGACCCTCGAGCGACGGCTAGTAGTACTCATGGAGGCCATCGAGGAGTCCACCCAGGATCGGCGCCCGCTCCGGTCGAAGGCATCGCAGGTAGGCGGCGTCGTGCGCGAGGGAATCGATGGGCGGGATCACCACCGGCCCGAGATCCCGCGGCGAGCCGATCTCCTCGGCGATCTCGCCCCCCGGCATGTCCGGGATGAGGCGAAGCGGCGCCTCTCCGCGCGGGAGCGACTCGAGGGCGAGCTCGAACGCCCTGGCCGGATCCTTCCTGGCGTGCTCGAGCGAGGCGAGCACCTGCTCCCAGCTCATGTTCGCGTCGGGGATCGCCGGGTTGACCATGCTGATGGTTCGCCGAACGCCCGCCACCGAGGTGGGCTCCGGCGAGAGGGCTCCCGCAGCCTTCATGAGCGACCCGTTGCCGAACACGGGGTTGCCTCCGACGAGCACGAGACGGACACGCCGTTCGGTTGTCTCGATGAGGTTCCGGTACGGATCGCTCTTCTTCGCGGACGTCACGACCAGATCGGCGGACAGGCCTTCCTTGATCCTGCCGATGCGCGCTCCCCAGGCCCTCCCGAGCGCGTCTCCGGGGTTGGACGTGACCATCTCGCACAGCTCCCGGTCGGAGAAGGCGCCGTTCAGGTGCGTCCGGTTCCACAGGTCGGCCACCTTCAGCTCTCCCAGAACGTTCTTGGAGCCCGACGGCCCCCAGTCGGCGCCGAGGCACACCAGCAGGCCGGCGTCCCGCGCCGCCACCACGTCTGTCGTGGCCCGGTAGAGCCACAGGTTCGAAAACGGCGACCACACCACGGCGCCGCCTCGCTTCGACGTGGCCCACCGCCTGAACTCCTTGAAGCCGAGCGCGGTGGCGTGGATCCCCAGCAACCGCGGTTGGAGGCACCCTGCCTCGTCCAGGTCTTCGAACTCCCGCACCAGCTTCCGGTCGGTCCCCTCCGCGAGGTGATAGATGAAGGCGCTGCCCTCCTGCATGCGCTTGGCGTAGGGACCGAGACTCTCCGCGTCGAGGTTCAGGACGGACTGGTAGACCACGTCGTGGCCGGTGCCGAAGGTCTCGTGCTCCACGTTACGAACGAGCCAGCCCTCGTAAGGACGAGACAGGCCGGGGGATCCCTGGATCGCGGTGACCCCGCCCACGACGGCCTTGGCCTCGGCGAACTTCAACACGGCCTTGGCCGCAGCCGTGCCCAGCGCGACCGTGGGCTTCGTGATCTCGGCGCCGTACGTCGATGCCCTCGGCCACTGGTCCCTGGTCGTGTAGGGCTCGACCCGGGGAGCGAACCACAGCGAGCGGTAGTTGTACGCCAGGTGGTTGTGCAGATCGACGAGGCCCGGATAGATGACCCCGTCTGTCCGGATCCGTTCGGTCGGCCCCAACCCGGTTGGCGCCGGTTCCTTGGCCGGCCGAACCCCCGCGATCATCCCCCCGTCCACGTAGACCGCGCCATCCTCCAGGACCGGTTGGTCCGGGTCGAAGGTGACCACCGTTCCGATCAGGACTAGCGCCACGGGACCTCCTCACGGGATGATGAACCACGATGTCGCCTCTGTTCGACCCCGGCTATGGCCGCAAGCCCTTTTCCGGACTCGTCGCCGCGTATCCAGGGCCGGAGGTCTACCCGCCCAAGGACTTTCGGGTGGAATGGGGACCGATCTTCCACCGGGGGAGACTCGACGGGAGCGCCCGGGTCGTGGTGATCGGGCAGGACCCGGGGGCGCACGAGGCGATCGCCCGGAGGATCCTGGTGGGCGAGGCCGGCCAGCGAGTCCAGGGGTTCCTGGCCAAGCTGGGCATCGAGACGAGCTACGCGATGGTCAATGCGTTCCTGTACAGCGTGTACGGGCAGGGCGGAGGCCAGCGGCACAAGAACGACCCGGCCATCGCCGAGTATCGCAACCGGTGGCTGGATGCGCTGCTCGTGGGCCGGGGCGTGGAGGCCGTGGTGGCGCTCGGCGGCCTGGCCGACGCTGCCTTCCAGAGCTGGCGAGCAACCGACGCCGGCCAGGGCGTCGAGGTGGCCTACCAGCACGTCCGTCACCCGACCTATCCCGAAAGCGCCTCAGCCGCCGGCCAGACCACGAAGGCGAAGGCCATGCAGGAAATGCTGGCCGGATGGAACGAGGCCCTCGAGGCCCTCAGTCCGAGCATCCGGCACCCCGACATCGATCGAGACCTGACGCTGTACGGCGAGGCGTTGGACAAGGCGAGGGACCTGGCCCCGATCCCCGAGCGGGATCTGCCCGCCGGCGTTCCCATGTGGATGCGCTCGCTGGACGCCTGGGCCGTTCGTCGAGGAGACGACGCCGAGACCAAGCGGGCCACCCTCGTCGTCACGGTTCCTCGCAAGCAGCGCCCCTGGACCGGTCCGAGCTGAGACCGGCCGCGGCCGTCCTCACGTGAACAGCTGGCGGTGCTTCGCGTGCGATTCGCCCTCCAATTGAGGGTGCTGCTGGTACCCCGCCTGCTCGAGCATGGGCGTGAGTCGGTCGCTCAGCTCCCTGTACGTGATCTTGTAATCCGCGTCGGTGATGGCCTTGATGGCGTGGAAAGTCATGGCTCCGTGATAGTCGCCTTCGATCACGGCGTCGTACGAATACTCCCGATCCAGGCATCCGGAAAGCAGGAGGTGATCCATGCTCGCCTGCGGGAAGGCCATCCGGGCGCGGGGACGGGCGCCCATCGGATCCGGCAGCACCGGGCCCCCACGGAACAGCGCCGGGTTGAGGAACCGGACCCGCCGATCGTCCGGCATGGAGAGCCCCGGGATGTTGTCCACGATCAGCGCCCGGGTCACCGTCCCCGAATGGCAGGAATCGGAGATGATGCTGAGCTTCACGCCCTGGGGAAGACCGGTGAACAGGTCTCTGAGCTCGTCGTCTGTGACCGCGTTGTCCCTGATGTCGTATGGGCACAGGACCTCGTCGTAGGTCGGCTCGTCGCCCCCTGTGTCCGGGATCTGCGAGCCGTGCGAGGAGTTCGTGAAGACCAGGACATCTCCGGAGCCCGCCCCAGCCAGCAGGTCCTTGAGCCCACCCAGGATATTGGCCTTCGTGGCCTGTGAATTGGTCATCAGCATGATGTCGGAGGAAGGGAAGTCGAAATGATCCCTGAGCAGGCCGGCCCACTGGTTGGCGTCGTTCACGCAGCCTTTGAGGTCCGCGCCTTCGATCGGGTAATCGTTGATGCCGACGCAGAACGCCTTCTTTGCCATCGGGATCTCCCCTTTCTAGCGAGCGTCCCCAGCTCTACTCGACCGATGCGTCGTAGACCACGAACAGATCGGTGACCGGCTGGACCAGTGGTCCTCCACTGACGGTCATCCGGTAGGTGCCGGCCGGGATCGGAGCGATCTCGGCCTCTCGCCATTCCTCGATGCCCGGCGGCAGAATCGCGCGGCCCGCTTCCCGCCCCGTCTCGGCCTCCACGGCAACCGCAACCAGCTCCTCCGATCGCTCCTTCGATCGAACGCGCATCCCGATCGGCTCGTCGAAGGCGTAGGCGTCCTCCAGGTCCAGGCCGAGCGGGCTCGCGAGGTCGCGGTAGGCGGCCGTGTCCCGGCCGGTGAGGACCCCCGCGAGCTGCACGAGCACCGGATCCATGTTCTGGAGGGAGGAATGCCGCTCCGCGGCGAACATGGCCCCTTCCTCGTGCCTCAGCTCGATGGGAGTGGCCGAGACCCGCGGGACGGTCCCGTCGCCGTCCTGGTCCTCGCCGTTGTACTCGCGAAGGATCTGGACCCCGTCTCCCTTCGACCGAGCGGACTGGGCCGTCGGCTGGAAGGTCCCGACGACGGGGTGGATCGCGTAGCGGTCCCTCATGTATTCGTCGTCGTCGAGGTGCTTCTCGACGGCATGCTCGATCTCCCGATGGAACGCGTCCGCCGCCTTCGTCCGGGCCTCGTCCAGATGGGGGATCCCGGTCGCCTCGCTCAGCCGGATCAGGCCGCCTCCCTCCTCGCCCTGATAACAGGGATAGATGGGCAGGAGCTGGTAAACGGAGGTGAACGAGCGGAGAAGCTTCGAGATGTCGAGGAGGGTCACCGGCCCGAACCCCTTCCGCATCCCCTGGACGATGAATGCGAGCGCGTTGAGGGAGCCGCGGTAGGGCGTGCCGAACGTCACGAGCATCCGGGTGTCCCGCCACCCATCAAGGCACTCCAGGAAGTAGCGGGAGACCAGGCCCCCCAACGAGTGTCCGACCAGGACCAGCTTGGCTTCGGGGTGCTCCTTTCGCCAGGCATACAGCCATCGGTCGCTCTCGTCCTTGAGCTGTCGCGCGGCGACCCGGTTGTCGCGCCGCCAGTCATAGGGAAACTCGAAGAAGTTCTCCCCCGGCTTCACGTCGAAGGTCCGCCGGATGTAGCTGGAGACCTTGCCGTAGCCGTCGATCTTCCAGAGGCCAGGGATGAGGTGGACGTCGGGCATGATCCTGGGGGCGGTCACGCCGTCGTCGAGGGCGGTGTCGTCGTGAAGCTCGAGGTCGGTGATGCTCCGGCCGAAGCTGATCAGAGCCCGCAGAGCGGCGCCCGGAGACACGGCCCACACGTCCTTGCCGTCCTTCTGAAGCACGCTTCCGGTGATGCCCGGAAGGAGCACCACGACGTCGGTCATCGGCCTACCCGGCATGCTTCCTCCCCCTTCGTACCGCTGTCCCTGTTCTACCGCACGCGTCAAGGCGGGTCTGTACCTGCGTTTCGGTAATGAACGCTCCCCGGTTCGCACGTAGCCGACCGCGTCAGCGAAGATCTTCCGCGGGCAGGGCGTAGACGCCGGTGCCTTCCTTGACCACCAGACCGTTCCGGGCCGCCCGGGCCAGGGCGGCCAGGAGGTTCTTGCGGATGTCCGTCTGGGTGAACGGGTCGAGATAGCCGCGCTTCAGCGCGAGGTCCTGGACCACCGTCCAGTGCAGGGCCGTGCGCTCCTCTCGGAGGACCGTGAGGGCGGCATCGAGATAGTCCATGAGGCGCTCACAGCTCGTGGGCCCTGGGGATGAGCGCTTCGGAAACCACTTCCACCATCGACCAGTCCGCCACCGAGAACGGAACCGAGCCCGCGCCAACGATGAGCTCCTCCGCCCCCGCCTCGCGGAAGGCTGCCAGTTTCTCCAGGCACGTCTCCACGGTTCCCGTCAGCGTCTCCTGCGCGTAGTCCTCGAGTCGCATCCCGTCCAGGCCCCGTCCGGGGGTCCAGCCCTGGAGCCGCCCGAAGCGGCGGGCGAGGTCACCCTGGTCCTCCCCGACCAGCGTGTAGAGCCCGACCGACAATCGGATCGTCCGGGGGTCCCTGCCTTCCGCCTGAGCCAGGTTGCGGAGCCGGGCGGCCTTGCCGGCAAACGAATCCGGGCTGGTCCTCCAGACCGTGTTCCACCCGGAAGCGCGCCGCGCGACCAGGCGGAGGAGCCTGTCCCCGCCCTTTCCTCCAACCCAGACCGGCGGGCCGGCGGGCTGGACCGGGCGTGGATGGTTATACGCGCCATCGATCTGAAACCGTTTCCCCTCGTGGGTGAACGGCCCCTCGGCGAACAGACCGGCCACGACCTCGACGAACTCCTCCAGCAGATCGAACCGATCGCCGGTGGACGCCGCTTCGTAGCCGAAGGCGACGAATTCGGGTTCGTACCAGCCTGCACCAAGCCCCAGGTCGAACCGGCCTCCGCTGATGAGATCGATGGCCGTGGCCATCTTGGCCACGTGGGCCGGGTGGCGAAACGGCGCGCAGGCCACCAGCGTGCCCAGCCGGACACGCTTCGTGGCAGTGGCCAGACCGGCCAGGGCCGTGAACGGCTCGACCGTCCCCGAGGGTTCGGGCGAACCGCCGTACCTCGCCAGGTCCAGGAAGAAATGGTCGGAGACCCACACCGAATCGAACCCGAGGGCCTCGGCCCGCTGCGCGGCGTCGACCAGGCGGGGCCAGCCGAGCGGCTTTCCGTCCGGGAAGGAAAAGTCATAGTGCGGCAGGGCCAGTCCGATCCGCATCGGGGGCCATGCTAGCGGAGGCTGTCCGAGGGAAGAGTTGCTCACGTTTACCGGCGCCCTGAGAGGGGAACGCGGGGTGTGGGGCGATCGGTTTGCTGTTCGTCGTCGCGGGGAACCATGCCAGGGCCGAGATGGTCACCATGAGCACGAACCAGACGTCCACCTTCCCGTTGCTTCGACAGACGCTGCTTTCGAAGTTCCTTGACGAGTCGCAACTCAGGGAGCTCGAGCACTTCTGCCGAGCCACGACGAGCAAGGCGGGGTTCAACCTGTACCGCCAGGGGGACCAAGCCGACACCTTCTACCTCATGGTGGACGGGTGCGTGGAGCTTCGGGCCCGCCCGCCGGGTCGCCGTGTGTATCGAACCGTCGAGCTGATCGTGCCGGGATGCACGTTCGGCGACGAGGCGCTCTTCGGGGAGAACGAGTATCTCGCCGGCGCCCGGGTCGTCGAACAGTCCCAGCTGCTGCTGCTGAATCGCTCGGAGTTCGATCATTTGATCGACGCCCGTCCCGCGATCGCGGCGGGGATCCTTCGCTGCTCGGGGAGCTGCCTGACCCAGACCATCCGCCGGGCCGCGATCCTCACCCAGGCCCC
>JBKPAF010000096.1:0-24336 GCA_046726275.1 Actinomycetota bacterium | reverse complement strand
CCACGACGTGGAATCCTGAGGATGCTTTCGCAGATGGCGGATGGCCAGCCTCTCGGCCCTGCCCAGATGACCTTCCTGCATGGCGCGCCCCAGGCGCCGCCAGTGCCTCCGAATCTTCCAGTGAGCCGGGGCGGTGGCCTCGACGCCCAGTTCCGGGGTCTCGGCGGATCGTGCCTCGTCCAACAGATCCTCCCTTTCGGCAGCCCGGCTGCCTCTGGGAGCGTGTGGCTAGCCCGGGCCTGTGGCTTTGCGTCCCCATCTCGCGATGGGCTTGCCTTTGTCGTCCCCCTTGTATCTATGGGCGGACCCGATTCCCTGCGGAAAAGAGCCAGGACCGCCTACCCGGAGGCGGGGAGGCAAAGCTCACTATCATCCTTGGATATGCCGAAGGTCACCCTTCCCGGTGGGGACATCAAGGAGCTCGAGGCTGGTTCGCCGGTCGGCGCGGTCCTGCCCGGCGACGCCATCGGCGCCAGGATCGACGGGGAGCTCGCGGACCTGGGACGGCAGGTGACTGACGACGTGGTCGTCGAGCCTGTCATGGTGACCGATCCGGACGGGCTGCGGATCCTCCGGCACTCCACGGCGCACGTCATGGCCCAGGCCGTGTGCGACCTGTTTCCGGGCGCCAAGTACGCCATCGGGCCCCCCATCGAGGACGGCTTCTACTACGACTTCGACCTGCCGTCCCAACTCACCCCGGAGGATCTGCCCCGGATCGAAGCCCGGATGCGCGAGATCCAAAAGCAGGGCCAGCCCTTCGTCCGGGAGGAGCTGGCCCGCGACGAAGCGCTGGCCCGATTCCAGGATCAGCCGTACAAGAAGGAGATCATCGAGGCTGCCGAGGCGGAGGAGGGCGCCTTGGGCGACCGGTTCTCCGTCTATCGGAACGACGGCTGGGCCGACCTGTGCCTCGGTCCGCACGTTCCCTCGACGACTCGCCTCGGCGCCTTCAAGCTCCTCAGCCTGGCCGGAGCCTACTGGCGAGGGGACGAGCGGCGGCCCCAGCTCCAACGGATCTACGGCACGGCGTGGTCCACTGAGGAGGATCTGCAGTCCCATCTCCATCGTCTGGAGGAAGCCGAACGCCGGGACCATCGAAGGCTGGGACGACAACTCGACCTGTACTCGTTCCCCGAAGAGCTCGGGCCGGGGCTCGCGGTGTGGCATCCGCGAGGTGGCATCTTTCGCAAGCAGGTGGAGGACTACAACCGGGAGGTCCACGTCCGGCATGACTACGCGCCGGTGTTTACGCCGCACATCGCCAGGTCGATCCTGTGGGAGACCAGCGGGCACCTGGCCAAGTACCGGGAGAACATGTACCCGGCAATGAAGGACGAGTCGGCCGAATACTTCCTCAAGCCGATGAACTGCCCGTTCCACGTGCTCGTGTACAAGTCCCAGACGCGCTCATACCGTGACCTCCCGATGAGGCTGTTCGAGCTGGGCACCATCTACCGGCACGAACGGCTGGGGACGCTGCACGGTCTCCTCCGGGTCCGAGGCGGAACCCAGGACGATTCGCACATCATCTGCCGGGAGGACCAGCTCGTGGAAGAGATCCTCCGCGTGTTCGATCTGACCCTGGAGGTCTACCGACCGTTCGGGTTCGCCGACCCCGAGGTGCGCCTGTCGACCAAGCCGGGGATGGCCATCGGGGACGAGGCGATGTGGGCCAAGGCCACCGAGACCCTCAAGGCCGCGCTCGACCGGAGCGGCTTCGACTGGCATGTCGCGGAAGGAGAGGGGACGTTCTACGGACCCAAGGTCGACTTCGACTTCCGCGATGCGATCGGCCGGCCCTGGCAGCTGACCACTGTCCAATGCGACTTCGCCCTTCCCGAGCGCTTCGATATGGAGTACATGGGCGAGGACAACCAGCGGCACCGGCCGGTGATGATTCACCGGGCCATCCTGGGCACGGTGGAGCGGTTCAGCGGCGTGCTGATCGAGCACTATGCGGGGGCGTTTCCTCTGTGGCTTTCCCCCGAGCAGATCAGGATCGTGCCCGTGGCCGACCGCCACGCCGACCACGCGCGGGGCCTGGCGGCGCGTCTCCGGGAACGGGGTCTGCGGGCGGGGGTGGATGACAGCAGGGAGACCGTGCCGAAGAAGATCCGTGGGGCGCAGCTGATGAAGGTTCCCTACACGTTGGTGGTGGGGGACAAGGAGGTCGAGGCCGGAACGGTGGCCGTGCGGGACCGCTCGGGGACCGAGGTCCGGGGGATCCCGTTCGAGTCGTTCAGGGAGGCCGCGGCGAAGGAGGCCGAGGACCGGGCGCTGGAAGGCCTCACACTGGATGCCCTGAAGACGGCGTAGGCCTTGGAATACCTGTGGTCCCCCTGGCGGATGCAGTACATCGAGTCCGCTGCGACGTCCGAGGAGCCCGATGGCTGCATCTTCTGCGACAAGCCGCTGGCGGACGATGATGAAGGAACGTACATTCTGGCTCGGTCCGAACGGGCCTTCGTCATCCTGAACGCGTTCCCGTACAACCCGGGGCATCTCATGGTCGCCCCATTCCGCCACGTCGGCGATTTCATCGATCTCGACGCCGAGGACCTGGCGGACTGCGACGCACTCCTCCAGCGCTCGATCGCGGCCTTGAAGGAAGCGTCGGCCCCGGATGGGTTCAACGTCGGGATGAATCTCGGGCGGGTCGCCGGTGCGGGGATCCCAGGCCACGTCCACTGGCACGTCGTTCCGAGGTGGAGCGGCGACACCAACTTCATGACGGTGGTAGGGGAGACCCGGGTGCTGCCGGAGCTTCTCGCCGAGACCTACGCGAAACTCAAGCCGTTGGTACGGGCGGTGCGGGAAGAGCTCGACGAGGGTCCGGACTCCGACTAGCTCTCTTCGCGTTCCCTCTTCGCTTCGGCGATGACCTTCTCGGCGAGGTGGGACGGAACCTCCTCGTAATGGTCGAAGGTCATGGTGAAAGCCCCGCGGCCGTGGGTCATGGAGCGGAGGTCGATCGCGTACCGGGTCATCTCCGACTGTGGCACCAGCGCTTTGATTCGTTGCTTGCCGGAGCCCGTGGTCTCCATCCCCAGGATCCGGCCCCTCTTGGAGTTGAGGTCGCCGATTATGTCGCCCGTATAGGACTCGGGCACCAGCACCTCGACCTGCACGATCGGCTCGAGGAGCGAGATGCCGGCCTTGGCCGCCGCTTCCTTGATGGCGAGGATCCCGGCGAGCTGGAACGCCATATCCGAGGAATCCACGGGGTGGAACTTCCCGTCGTACAGGGTCACGCGGATGTCGACCATCGGATACGGGGTAACCACGCCATCCGATATCTGCTTGACGATGCCCTTCTCCACCGACGGGATGAACTGGTTGGGGATGGCCCCGCCGAAGATCTTGTCGACGTACTCGAAACCGCTTCCGCGAGGTAGCGGTTCCACCTCCACGTTGGCGATGGCGTACTGGCCATGGCCACCCGACTGCTTCACATGGCGTCCCATCGCCTGGACCTTGCCCTTCAACGTCTCCTTGTAGGGAACCTTCGCCGGGTGCATCACCACGTCAACCCCGAACTTGCGCTTCATCCGTTCGACCATGCTGTCCAGATGGGCCTCGCCCATCCCGAACATCACCGTCTCGTGGGTCTCGGGCGAGCGCTCGACGCGGATCGTCGGGTCGTCGTCCTGGATCCGGGAGAGCGCCGTAGAGAGCTTGTCCTCGTCCCCCTTGGTCTTGGGCTCGATGGCCATGGCCAGCAACGGTTCGGGAAGCTCGATCTCCGGGAGGGTGAGGGGATCCTGTTTGGTCGAAAGGGTGTCCCCTGTGGCCGTGTGGGAGAGCTTGGCCACGGCGCCGATGTCACCGGCCGGCACCTCGGAGACGGTCTCGTGATCCTTCCCCCGAAGAGTGAACAGCTGGCCGATGCGTTCCTCTGTGTTCTTGGACGCGTTGAACACCGAGGAGTCTGGCCGGACCTTGCCGCTATAGACGCGGAAGAGGTTGATGCGCCCCACGAAGGGGTCGGAGACCGTCTTGAAGACCTGCGCGACGAGAGGGCCGGTGGCGTCCAGGGCGGCCTCCCGCTCCTGCCCGTCCTTCGCCGAAGCCTTCACGGGGGGGCGGTCGGCGGGGGAGGGGAAGGCCTCGACGATGAAGTCCAAGAGCCGGTCGACCCCGGCGGGCTTGCCGGCTGCACCGACGAGGACCGGGGCAAGCTTGGCCTCGCCGAGCCCTGCCTTCACGCCTGCGACGATCTCCTCCGGCGACAGCTCGCCGCTCTCCAGGTACTTCTCCAGGAGGGAGTCATCGGCCTCGGCGACCGATTCGGTCAGGCGTTCTCGATACGGCTCGGCCTTGGCGGCCAGGTCCTCCGGCCACTCGCCCTCCTCTCCGCTCGGTCCGGACGAATAGCGGTAGGCCTTGCGGCTGAGCAGGTCCATCACGCCCGCGAACTCGTGTTCTTCTCCTATCGGAAGATGGATCGGGGCCACCTGCGTCCCGAATGCGGCGATCAGGCCGTCCATCGTTCGTTCGAAGGACGCCCGCTCCCGGTCGATCTTGTTGATGAAAACCGCCCGAGGCAGCCCGTCGTCCACCGCGAGCTCCCACACGACCTCGGTCTGCACCTCGACCCCGTCCACCGCGGAGACCACGAACAGGCAGCAGTCGGCCGCTCGGAGTGCTCCCTTCACGTCGCCGATGAAGTCCGCGTACCCGGGGGCATCCAGAACGTTGACCTTCGCGCTGCGCCACTCGACCGGAGCGAGGGAGAGCGAGACGCTGATCCCTCGCCGGATCTCCTCCGGATCGTGATCCGACACGGTGTTTCCGTCCTCGATCTTGCCCATCCTGGTGAGGGTCCCGGCGGTGAAGAGCATCGCCTCGATGAGAGTGGTCTTGCCGGCGCCGCTGTGACCGACAAGGACGACGTTTCGGATGTTCCCCGGCTCGTAGACGTTCATCCAGTTCCTTCCCTGCTTGCGGCGTTGAGGCGGAGGCGGACCCCCTGGAGCGGCGATTATAGGCAATCGATTCGTGGGGCTCCTTCTCCGCTCCGAGGGGGTGGGTGTACGCTCGCGAGCGCGTGGCGAGGCAAGCGAGGATCTGGCCAGAACGGGCCCTGACGAGGGCTTTGACGGCCATGGTCACGTCGGGGCTTCTCTCGGCTCTGACCGCAGCTCTGCTCCTTACCCGCCACCGTTTCCTGGCCGGACTGGCCAGCCTGGCATCGGGCGCGGCGCTCTTCGCCGGCACAGCCCTGTCGCCTCCCACCGCTGGACGGTCCGAACGGTCACGAGGGCGCGCCTATTTCGCCGAGCGGATCCTTGACCTCGTCTTCGACGCGTCCATCCTCGTCCCGCTGGCGTGGGTGATGCGGGCAGGGTCCAACTGGGACGCGATCCTCGCCCTCGTGGGCTTCGGTGCGGCGTACCTGGCCTCCTATGAACGGGCCAAGGGGATCGGACTCGGGTACGCCGGCTCGGAGAGCCTCGGATATCGGATGACGCGGGAGGCGTTCCTCGTGTTGGGCCTGCTGACAGGGTGGATCGCGGGCGCCCTGTGGGCGTTCACCGTCCTGGCGATCGCCGCGGTGAGCGCCCGGACGTGGAACATCGTGCTGCAGGAACGGGGGTCCCCGGCGCGGCTTCAGGGATCGAGATGAGCACCGCCTACCTGTCGCTGCGCGCGTCGCAGTGGCTCGGGATGCACCTGCCGAGACGGATCGGCCTCCCCGCGGCTCAGTCGTACTTCCGAATGCTCTACGAGCGAGGCTCCGGCCAGCGGGACGTCGTGGCTCGCAACCTCTCCCGAGTGCTGGGACACGATCCGGATTCGCCTCTGGTTCAGGCCGCAACGAGGGAGTGCTTCGTCCTGTACGGCCGGTACTGGTACGAGACGTTCGCTCTGCGCACCATGCCCCCCGAGGAGGTCGACCGAAGGTTCTCCGTCGACGGTCTGGAGAACGCCGACCGCGCACTCGAGGGAGGCCGGGGCGTCATCCTGGTCCTCCCACACATGGGCAACTGGGACGCCGCGGGGCACTGGTTGTGCATCAAGGGCTACCGGATGACGGCCGTGGCCGAGCAATTGAAGCCGGCCTCCGTGTTCGAGCTCTTCCTTCGCCATCGGCGAGCGCTGGGGATGGGGATCGTCCCCATGTCGAGCTCGGCCAGAACCGGAGCCAAGCTGCTGGAGCTGCTCGCGGAGAACCAGATCATCACGCTGGTCGCCGACCGCGACCTGAGCGGCAGGGGGGTGGACGTGGACATGTTCGGCGCACCCCGCCGTCTGCCCGCTGGACCCGCGTATCTGGCGCTTACCGCGAACGCTCCTCTGTGCGTATGCGCAGTGTTCACCACACCAGCGGGTTGGCACACGACGATAGGCCCTCCGGTCGAGATCGAACGATCGGGAGTGATGAGAGAGGACGTCACCGCTCTGACGAAGGTCATCGCAGCAGGGTTTGAGCGCTCCATCGCTTCGGCTCCCACCGACTGGCACATGTTCCAACCCGCCTGGGAGGATGGGGCCGATGGCCGGCCCGACGGATCCGGAGGCGTGCTCTCCCAGTGAGGATCGCGCTGGCCTGTCCCTATTCTTGGGACGCGCCCGGTGGGGTCCAGGTGCATGTCGCTCAGCTCGCGAACCATCTGCGTAGGCGCGGACACGACGTCCTCGTGGTTGCTCCGGGTTTATCCCAGCCCGATGACGATGTCGTGAAAATCGTGGCCAGGCCGGTGGCCGTGCGATATCAGGGGACGGTCGCGCCGATCGCTCCGTGGCCATGGTCCGCCGGGCCGATAGGGCGAACCCTGAAAGCGTTCGGTCCCGATCTCGTGCACGCCCACGAGCCGCTCACGCTCTCCACCTCCCTGTACGCGGTCCTCCGGTCGCCCGCGCCGGCCGTGGCCACCTTCCATGCCTTCGCGGAATCGTCGGCCCTGTATACAGCCGCCGCACCGTTCCTCCGCCCGGTCTGGAAGAGGCTCAGCGCGCGGATCGCGGTGTCGGAGGCGGCGGCGAGATTCGTCGGGAAGCGGTTTCGGGGAACCCTGCGAGTGATCCCCAACGGGTGCGACGGCCAGCCGTTCGCCGAGGCCCAGCCCCTGGAGGGCCTCCCAGACGGACGCCGGATGGTGTGGGTGGGCCGGCTGGACGGGCAGAAGGGCTTCCCGATCGCGGTGCGAGCTTTCGAACGACTCGCCTCAGAGTTCTCCGACCTCTCCTTCGTCATCGTGGGAGATGGTCGGGACCGGCAGGCGGTGTCCTCGCTCGGTGTCGACGCACGCCGTCGTGTTGTGCTGGCCGGTTCCGTCTCGCACCGGGACCTGCCGGGATACGTGGCGGGGGCGGACGTCTTCGTGGCACCCGCGGTGGGCCAGGAGAGTTTCGGGATCGTTCTGGTGGAGGCTATGGCGGCTGGCGTTCCCGTGGTCGCATCTGACATCGAGGGGTACCGGGAAGTCGTCCGGCCCGGAGTGGACGGCATTCTGACGCCGCCGGGTGATCCCCTCGCCCTGGCGGATGCCGTTCGGCAGGTTCTGTCGGACTCGGCGTTGGCGGGCCGGCTGGCCGAATCAGCAAAGGCCAGAGCCCAGCGCTTCCGATGGGAAGTGGTGATCGAGGAGATCGAATCCGTGTACCGGGAGGTTCAGGAAGGGCGGCGGTAAGATGAATTCATGCTTGCCCTGTGGATCGTTCTCGGTCTGGTAGGGCTGGTCCTCCTCTATGGGATCTTCACCTACAACCGTCTGGTCAGGCTCCGCGTTCGTACCGAGAACGCCTGGTCCCAGATCGACGTGCAGCTCCGCCGTCGGTACGACCTCATTCCCAACCTGGTCGAGACGGTCAAGGGGTATGCCGCGCACGAGCGCGAGGTCTTCGAGGAGGTGACCAGCGCCCGGGCCGGGGCAGAGGCGGCTTCGGGAGTTCGGGACCAGGCCCGAGCCGAGGACCAGCTGACCGCAGGCATTCGAAGGCTGATCGCCGTCGCCGAGAACTACCCCGAGCTCAAGGCGAACCAGAACTTCCTTGCCCTTCAGGAGGAGCTCACGGGCACGGAGTCGAGGATCGCCTTCGCCCGCCAGTTCTACAACGACCAGGTGGCTCGCTTGAACACCTTGATCCAGAGCTTCCCCCCGAGCATCGTCGCCGGGTTGGGGCGGTTCCAGCAGCGGGAGTTCTTCGACATCGAGGAGCCTGCCCGGGGGCCCGTGGGGGTGCGCTTCTAGACCTTGTACGAGCAGATCGCTCGGAACAAGCGCCGAACCGCGCTGCTGGTGCTGGGCGCGCTGCTTTTCGCTGGGGGCCTGGGATTCCTCTTCAGCTACCTGATCGTCGACAACGGGTTTGCCGGGCTGGTGATCGCCCTCATCATCGTGGGGATCGGAGCGGTGTCCTCCTACTACGCGGGTGACAAGCTCGTCCTGGGCGCGTCGAGGGCTAGACCGGTCACCCACGAGCAAGAGCCCCGTCTCCACAACATCGTGGAGGGTCTGGCGCTCGCGTCCGGGCTCCCCAAGCCCGCCGTGTACGTCGTCGAGGAGAAGGCTCCGAACGCCTTCGCCACCGGACGCGACCCCCAGCACTCCTCGATCGCGGTGACCCGCGGGCTCCTGGAGAGCATGAACCGTGTGGAGCTCGAGGGAGTCATCGCCCACGAGATGTCCCACGTCAAGGATCGGGACATCCTGCTGGGGACGGTGGTGGCCGCCCTGGTCGGAGCCGTCGTCCTGCTGGCCGAGTTCATGCTCCGATGGCTGTGGTGGGGAGGGGGAAGGGGGGGCAACCGCGACGAGGGGGAAGGGCGGGGCATTCTGGTGATCCTGGGCATGGCCCTGGCCATCCTCGCTCCGTTCCTCGCCCAGGTGATCAAGCTGGCGGTCTCCCGGAGGCGGGAGTATCTGGCGGACGCCGAAGGCGCCATGCTGACCCGATATCCGCCTGGGCTGGCCAGCGCGCTGCGCAAGATCGCTGCGGACACGACCCCCATGCGCGTGGCCAACAACGCCACCGCGCATCTTTGGCTGAACCAGCCCTCGAGGGTGCCGGGGGAAAGCAACCACTGGTGGGAAAACATGTTCGCGACGCACCCACCGATCCGGGAGCGCATCCGGATCCTGGAGGAGATGTGACACGGAATTGTGACAGGCAGATGTTTGGCATCCGCAGGTTCGCTCGATAGCATGCAGCGCGGTCTTCCCCGCCAATCGAGACCGTCCTCAAGGAGGATCCCCCCGACATGAGCCTGACCAGACGCGGCCGGAGCATGATCGGCCTGTTCATCCTGCTCATCCTGATCGCGGGCGGCGTGGGTGCCGTCATGGCGCTCGGGGGGACCGAGGCGGGGCCGTCGGCGGGAGGGCCCCCGGCCGGGGGGTCGGGAAACCAGACCACCCCTCCGCCTCCACATGAGTGCCCTCTCTCGGGGGTGAACCCGAAGACCGCTGTTCCTTCGCGTCCGGCCCTCGCCGTCAAGGTCGAGAACCTCCCCGCGGCTCGGCCGCAGACCGGCCTGTCGTGGGCCGACATCGTGTACGAGGAGCCGGTGGAGGGCGGCATCACCCGGTTCATCGCGGTCTATCAGTGCCAGAATGCGTCCAGGATCGAGCCCATCCGGAGCGGGCGGCTGACCGACGTCGACATCTTGGTGCAGTTCGGCCAGCCGCTGTTCGCCTATGCCGGAGGACAGCGGCCGGTGATCCGGGCCGTCCGAAGCGCGGGCATCATCGACATCAACTACAACGTGTCCCAGGTGACCGGGGCCTATCACCGCGACGTCAACCGGTCGGCCCCGCACAACCTCTACAGCACCACCAAGGAGCTGTATTCGGCGGCCACCGGTCTGTATGAGCCGACCCCTCCCGAGCCCCTGTTCACGTATACGGACGCCCCACCGGCGACGGCGGTCAAGGCCCGCCGGGTCCACGTCCCGTTCTCGTCCTCGTCCGACGTGTTCTGGAAGTGGAGCAAGACGAAGAAAGCCTGGATGCGCTTTCACGGGACCGAGCCTCACGTCTCCTCGGACGGAACCCAGTTCTCCGCCAAGAACGTTATCGTGCAGCTCGTCCAGATCAAGATGACCGACCTCACCGACGCGGCGGGGACTCGCTCCCCGCGGGCGATCTCGGTGGGGAGCGGAAAGGCCTACGTGTTTCGCGACGGCAAGGTGATCAAGGGGACATGGGAGCGGGATTCCTCAGACGACCTGACCAGGTTCCTGGACGAGAACGGCGAGGAGATCCCACTCACGCCGGGGAATACCTGGATCGAGCTGCTGCCCCGGACCATCTCGATCACGATCAGATAGCCGGGCCGAGTCCCATTCGTTCCCTGGCCAGGGCCACGGTCTTCGAGGCGATGCCCCGAGCTCTCTCCGCTCCGGTCGCGAGGGTTGCCTCGAGCGCCTGAGAGTCTGGCCGGATCTCCTCGTACCGCTCCCGAACGGGGGCCAGGCACTCCACCACGGCTTCCCCGACCGCCTGCTTGAACTCGGCGTACCCGGAGGCGCTGGCGAACTCCTTCTCCACCGCCTCAGGAGCGATCCCTCGAACGGCGGACATGATCTCGATGAGGTTGGCGATGCCTGCCTTGTCGGGTCCGCGTACGATGTCGCGCCCGGAGTCGGTGACCGCGCTCTTGAACTTTCGCCGGATCGAGTCGGGTTCCTCCAGGACGTAGACCGTCCCCAGCTCGGTACCACCGGTCGTGGACATCTTCTTCTCCGGGCTCTGCAGATCCATGATCCGGGACCCCACCTCGGGGATCCGGTGCCCGGGCACCACGAACGTCTCGCCGAAGCGCGAGTTGAACCGGATGGCGATGTCGCGCATCAGCTCGATGTGCTGCTTCTGGTCCTCGCCCACCGGGACCTCGTCGGTCTGATACGCGAGGACGTCCGCGGCCTGCAAGACCGGATAGAAGAACAGCCCGGCCGAGACGAACTCGCGCTGCTCGGCCGACTTCTCCTTGAACTGGTGCATGCGCCCGAGCTCGCCATAAGCTGTAACGTTGGCCAGCAGCCAACAGAGCTCAGTGTGTTCCCTGACGTCCGACTGGCGGAACAGCATGCACCGGTCGGGATCCAGGCCCGCGGCCAACAGGATGGCCGTGGTGTCGTAGAGGCGCTCCCGGAGGTCCTTGGGGTCGTAGGCCACGGTGAGGGCATGCAGGTCGACGATGCAGTAGATGGCCTCGCCTCTGTCCTGACCCTCCACGTACTGGCGGATGGCCCCGATGTAATTGCCCAGGTGCTTGCGCCCCGTGGGCTGGATGCCGGAGAAGATGCGCATGACCGAGTCAGGTTACAGCGCTGCCTTCCCCATGCCAGTTGGGAAGGTACCCACGCGAAGGACTGGCTGTTTCGTCCCCGGAGGGTCCCCCACAGCCGCGGGTACACTGGGTGATGGTGGAGCGGTCGTCCAGCGCGGCCGGAGCTGAGGAGGGGAGTGAGATGGAGAACGAAACCGGCACGCTTCGGGTGAAGACGGGGCTCGCCGAGATGCTCAAGGGCGGCGTCATCATGGACGTGACCACCGCCGAGCAGGCCAAGATCGCCGAGGACGCCGGGGCCTGCGCGGTGATGGCCCTGGAGCGGGTTCCGGCGGACATCCGGGCCGAGGGCGGTGTGGCCCGCATGGCCGACCCCACCAAAGTCGTCGAGATCATGGAAGCCGTCTCCATCCCGGTCATGGCCAAGTGTCGGATCGGCCATTTCGTCGAGGGCCAGATCCTCCAGTCGCTCGGCGTCGACTACATCGACGAGAGCGAGGTCCTCACGCCGGCGGACGAGGAGCATCACGTGGACAAGTGGGCCTTCACGGTCCCCTTCGTGTGCGGCGCCCGGGACCTGGGGGAGGCGCTCCGCCGCGTCTCCGAAGGGGCGGCGATGATCCGGACCAAGGGCGAGGCCGGTACCGGGAACGTTGTCGAAGCCGTGCGCCACATGAGGAAGATCCAGGGACAGATCCGCCACCTGACCACCCTCCCCAGCGACGAGCTGGGTCACGTGGCGAAGGAGCTCGGAGCGCCACTCGAGCTGATCCGTCAGGTAGCCGCGACCGGCAAGCTCCCGGTGGTGAACTTCGCCGCTGGCGGTCTTGCCACCCCCGCCGACGCCGCGCTCATGATGCAGCTTGGAGCGGATGGAAATTTCGTGGGGTCGGGCATCTTCAAGTCGGACGACCCTGCCCCGAGGGCCAGGGCCATCGTGGAGGCGACCACGTACTACCAGGACCCCGACATCCTGGCGAAGGTGTCCCGCGGCCTCGGTGAGCCGATGCGCGGTCTGGACGTGGCGACCATGAGCGAGGACGAGCTCCTCCAGACCCGGGGCTGGTAACCCCTTCGGAGTCGCTGGCTAAGATTGCTGGTGGGATGAAGGCAGGAGTCCTCGCCCTGCAGGGCGACTTTCGAGAGCACGCGCACATGCTGGCCGACTGCGACGCGACCCCGGTGCTTGTCCGGACGCCCGAGGATCTGGCCGGGGTGGCGTGCCTCTGCATCCCTGGAGGGGAATCGACCACGATCGGCAAGCTGGCCAGGAGCCACGAGCTGATCGAACCCATCAGGGAGCGAGCTTCCGACGGCATGGCCATCTTCGGCACCTGCGCGGGGCTGATCGCCCTGGCAAACCGCGTCGAGGGGGGCGAACCACTCCTTTCGTTGCTCGACGTCACGGTTCGTCGAAACGCGTACGGTCGCCAGGTGGACTCTTTCGAGGCGAGCGTCGACGTGCGGGAGGTGGGGGAGGTCCGTGCCGTGTTCATCCGGGCCCCCCAGATGCTGGACGTGGGACGGGAAGTGGAGGTCCTGGCGGAACATGGGGGCCGTCCCGTGGTGGTCCGGCAGGGGAGGATCCTGGCAGCCGCTTTCCATCCGGAGATGGCTGGGGACTCCAGGCTGCACGAGCATCTTCTCCGTCTGGCGGGATGAGGGAGGGGAGACGGCAATGTCCGGCCATTCCAAATGGGCATCGATCAAGAGGAAGAAGGCGGCCACCGACGACAAGCGGGGCCGGATGTTCGCCAAGCTCCTCAGAGCTGTCGAGGTCGCCGCCAAGGATGGGGGTCCGAACGTCGACGCCAACATGACCCTCGCATCCGCGGTCCAGAAGGCCAGGGATTATTCGGTGCCCGTGGGCAACATCGAACGGGCCATCAAGCGAGGGGCGGGGGAGTCCGGGGGCGCCCGCTACGAAGAGGTCGTGTACGAGGGGTATGGACCGGGTGGAGTGGCCATCCTCGTGGAGGTTATGACCGACAATCGCAATCGTACGGGCCAGGAGATCCGCCACACCTTCACCCGGCTCGCCGGGAACCTGGGCGACCCGGGGAGCGTCGCGTGGATGTTCCATCGCAAGGGTCTGATTGTCTTCGACAAGACTGCGGCGCCCGACGAGGATCGACTGCTCGAGCTGATCCTGGACGCGGGGGCCGCCGAAGACCTTCGGGACTCGGGTGAGCAGTGGGAGGTGGTGACGCCACCCGAGAGCCTCGCCGCGGTCCGCAAGGCGTTGGAGGGCGAGGGGGTCGGGGTGGCTTCTGCCGAACTCACCATGCTTCCCCAGACGGGCATCCCGGTGGGCAGGGACAAGGCCGAGTCGGTGCTTCGGTTGGTCGAGGCGCTGGAGGACCTGGACGACGTCCAGAGCGTTTACTCGAACTTCGACATCCCAGAGGAGATCCTGGCCCAGGCAGGGTGATCTCGCCGAACTTCGAGTGCGTTGCGCCCTGCACGTCCGAGTGCGTGAGCTAAATTACACCCGTGTGATTGCGCTCGGCCGTCCGGCGTCGTAGGCTTCCCGGGGGGAACGTATGTTCGAGCAGGTGATCCTTGGGGTGGACCCTGGGACGAGCGCGGTCGGTCTGGCCTGCGTCGCAGGGGACGCCATGCACGCCCGGGTGACCTGGTCGTCGACCCTGCGGACGAGCGCCGGCATGCCGGGCCCGGAGAGGCTCCACAAGATCTACAGGGCAGTGGGGGAGGCGATCGAGACACATGGCCCGAAGGCCGTCGCCCTCGAGCGGCTGATGTGGGGCAAGAACATCGGGAGCGCAATGGAGGTGGCCCGAGCCTCCGGCGCGGTCTTGGTGGCGGCGGCCGAGGCGCGAGTCCCCGTCGAGGAATACGCCCCGCTCGAGGTCAAGATGGCCGTGACCGGTGCGGGCAACGCCTCCAAGGATCAGGTCAGGAAGGGGCTCGGCCTGCTCCTCGGACCCGAGGCGGTTCCCGGCGAGCCCGACGCGGCCGACGCCGTGGCGGTAGCTCTGTGCCATCTCCGACAGTCCCGGATGCGGGGACTCCTCCGGGAGGCCGGCAGATGATCTCGTTCCTCGAAGGGAAGCTGGCGGAGAAGGGACCCGGCCGGGTGGTCGTCGCGGTGAACGGCGTCGGATACGAGGTGGCCGTGCCCGCCCATACTTTGGCCAAGCTTCCCCCGCAGGACAGGCCGGTTCGATTGTTCACCCGGCTCCAGGCGAAGGACGACGGCATGGTCCTGTACGGGTTCGGCTCTCCGGACGAGCGCTCCCTGTTCGACGAGCTGATCACCGTCACGGGGGTGGGACCCAAAGTGGCCATGGCGGTCCTGTCGTCGATCCCCGCCGACGCGCTCCGCCGGGCCATCGCCACCGGGGACGTGGCGGCGCTGACCGCAGTCCCCGGCGTCGGCAAGAAGGTGGCCGGCCGGGTGATCCTCGATCTGAAGGACAAGCTTGGGCTGGTCGGACAGGACGGAGTCTCCGGGCCCATCGCGGAAGTACGCGAAGCCCTGCTGGCCTTGGGCCTGAGCGCCCAGGAGGCTCGGGAGGCCCTGAGCAACCTCGTTCCCGACGGCGACCGGCCTGTGGAAGAGTTGCTCCGCGAGGCCCTCCGGAGCGTGGGACGATGACTCGTGTGACGGAGGACCGGCAGACCAGAGATCTCCCGCGGGTGGTCGGACCCGAGGCCGTGGAGAGCGAGCAGGAGTTCGACGCCGCCCTCCGACCCCGCCTGCTCGCGGAGTTCGTCGGGCAACACAAGGTCAAGGAGCAGTTCGGCCTGCTCATCGAGGGTGCTCGCCAGCGTGGCGAGCCCGTGGATCACGTGCTGCTCTCCGGGCCGCCCGGGCTGGGCAAGACCACGCTCGCTGGGATCGTGGCCAACGAGATCGGCGTCGGGTTCCGGCCGACGTCCGGCCCTGCCCTGGAGCGAGCCGGGGACCTGGCGGCGATCCTCACGAACCTCGAGGAGGGCGACGTCCTGTTCGTGGATGAGGTCCACCGGATGCCCCGAGCCGTGGAGGAGATCCTGTATCCGGCCCTGGAGGACTTCAAGCTCGACGTGGTTATCGGCAAGGGGCCGTCCGCGCGAAGCATCAGGCTCGACCTTCCGAGGTTCACCCTGATCGCGGCCACCACACGACCGGGGTTGATCACGCTTCCCCTGCGGGAGCGTTTCGGGTTCTCGCCCCGGCTGGACTACTACTCGCCGGAGGACCTGGGCAAGATCGTCCGCCGGTCTGCCGGGATCCTGGGAGTGGAGGTCGATCCCGAGGGCGCCACCGAGATCGCCGGGCGGTCCCGGGGGACGCCGCGGATCGCCAACCGGTTGCTCCGCAGGGTCAGAGACTTCGCCCAGGTCAGAGGCGACGGGCGCATCTCGTTGGAGGCCGCTTCACAGGCTCTTGCGCTCTTCGAGGTGGACGAACGGGGGTTGGACAAGCTCGATGTCTCCATCCTGGAGACGCTGGTGCACAAGTTCCAGGGGGGTCCGGTGGGCCTGTCGACCCTCGCCGCCGCGGTGGGCGAGGAAACGGACACGGTGGAGGACGTCTACGAGCCCTATCTCATGCAGCTCGGCTTCCTGAAGCGGACCCCACGGGGCCGGGTGGCCACGGAGGCCGCCTACGCCCACCTGGGTGTGGCCCATGCGGGCTCGCCGGGACTGTTCTAAGACGCGCATCCGGGACGATTGAGAAGCGTTGCGACCTCCGCCAGTGCCACTTACAATGGAAGGTCGAAGTGCTCGGCGGCCGCTGGCCGCCGTTTTTTGCGCGGGGGCCGCACCCCGGCGAACCCGGGCCGAGGCCCGGAGGAGGTCATCGTGCTCGGATCGTTCATGGCCCTCGTCGCCCAAGGCGGGAATTCCGGCTCGGGCGGGGGCCTCTCCATCCTTCTGTTCTTCGTGGTCATGGGCGGGATCTTCTATCTGCTCCTCATCCGGCCGCAGCAGCGCCAACGGCGAGCCCAGCGGGCGCTGGTCGAGGGCCTCGACGTGGGAGACGAGGTCATCACGATGAGCGGGATCTTCGGGACCGTGCGGGCGGTGGACGACGAATCGGTCACGCTGGAAGTCGCCCCCGGTACGGAGATGCGGTTCCTCAAGGGAGCCGTGGCTCGCAAGCTCGTCTTCAACGAGGACGAGGGCGGAGAGGGTGATCAGGAGGCCGGCGAGCGGTCGTGAGCCAGCCAGCACGCCAACGGACCCCGGCGGCCCGACCCGCCAGGCCCGAAGAGGAAGCCTCCCTCGTCACCCTGGAGGAGATCCAGCAGGAGCCCGCGATCAACACCTTCATCGCCAGCGCCGACAGGGTGATGGAGGGACTCGGCTACACCGAGCACGGTTACCGGCACGCCAATCTGACCTCTCGGATCGCCTACAACGTCATGGCTCGTCTGGGGAACGAGGGCCGGATGGCCCAGCTGGCCGCGATCGCCGGTTACCTCCACGACGTCGGGAACATGGTGGCCAGAGAGAACCATGCTCAAGTGGGCGCGCTGCTGGTGTACGACGTATTCAAGGATCGGATGCACCACCGGGACCTGGCGCTGGTCATGTCCGCCGTCGGCAATCACGAGGAAGAGGGAGGCGAAGCGGTCAGCCCGGTCTCGGCGGCGGTGATCCTGGCGGATAAGTCGGACGTGCATCGCAGCCGGGTGAGGAAGTCCGCCCAGATCGACTTCGACATCCACGACCGGGTCAACTACGCCGCCGAACAGTCCTTTCTCCGAGTAGACTCGAGTGCCCGAACGGTGACGTTGGAGCTCACGATCGACACCGAAATCAGTCACGTCATGGAGTATTTCGAGATCTTCCTGCAACGAATGATGATGTGCCGGCGCGCTGCCGAGCGGCTGGACTGCCAGTTCAAGCTCACCATCAATGGAGCGACCCTCCTGTAGGTCGGGGCGACTGTCGTGAGAACCCGCGGACTGTACGCCTCGATCGCCCTCGTCGCCCTGTTGGTGGCCGTGAGCCTGACCGGCCTGCTGACCAACACCCGGCCGCTGCTCGGCCTTGACCTTGAGGGCGGCCTCTCGGTGGTCCTTGAGGCACCGAGTGGCACCGACGCCGGAGTGATGGAGAGGGCTCTCGACCGGATCCGGGGCCGGGTGGACGCGCTCGGGGTGGCCGAACCCGACATCAGCCTGGTCGGCGGCAATCTGATCCAGGTCCAGCTACCAGGGCTGGGTGGACAGGGCACGGTCACCAGGAAGGGGTCGCAGTACTGCGTGACCTCCTCCAGCGGGAAAGACCTGGGTTGCTTCAAGGACCAGGCCACAGCGGAGGCCCGGGCCAAGGAGCAGAGCGTGCAGCGGGTTCTCCAGATCGTCGGACAGACCGCTCGCCTGGAAGAACGTCCCGTCGTGTCCCCAGGAGGGGTCATCGTGCCCTCGGACCCGAACTATTCGCAGACAGCGTTCACCACCGGGGTGCTCCTGCCAGACGATCCCTACCGGCAGAGTCCGAACTTCAAGGAAGAGCCCTCCCAGGGCGGCGGGCTGGTCACCTTTGAGGACGCGAACGGTGACGGCTTCTTCAACCCGGGCCGGGAGACCATCTATCGGCTCGAGGGGATCGTGATCACCGGCGCCGATCTCCAGAAGGCCGTCGCCGTGTTCGAGACGTCCTCACAGACTCAGGCCGACTCGGGCTGGCAGGTCTCCTTCACGCTGAACGGGCAGGGGGCAAGCAAGTTCGCGTCGGCGACCCAGCAGTTGGTCGGACGCCAACTGGCCATCGTCCTAGACAACATCGTCATCTCGGCGCCGGAGGTGCGGTCCGCCATCACCGGCGGGCAGGGAGTCATCACCGGGAACTTCACGGCCGATGAGGCCAAGAACCTGGCTGTTGTCCTGAACTCCGGTGCGCTGCCCGTCGAGCTGGCCCGTCAGGAGGTCAGGACGGTCAGCCCGTTGCTGGGGAAAGAGTCCCTCCGGAAGGGCGTGGTGGCTGGGTTCGTCGGGCTGGTGGCCCTGATGCTCTATCTGGCCTTCTATTACCGAGTGCTGGGCGTGGTGACGTGGTTCGGGATGGCCGTCTGGGGAATCCTGGCCTTCGGCCTGGTGTCGTTGATGGGGAAGACGATCGGCTATGCCCTGACGCTGGCCGGCGTCGCGGGCATCATCGTGTCGCTCGGCATCACCGCCGACTCCTACATCGTGTTCTACGAGCGGCTAAAGGACGAGGTGCGGCACGGAAAGACCTTCCGCGCCGCGGTGGTGCCGGCGTTCAAGCGGTCGTGGAAAACGATCGTCGCGGCCGACATCGTGACCATCCTCGCGGCCGGGGTCCTGTACCTGATCGCCGTGGGCTCGGTGCGTGGGTTCGCCCTCACCCTCGGACTCTCCACAGCCCTGGACATGTTCGTCGTCTACTTCTTCAAGCGGCCGCTGGTGTTCCTGATGTCCCGCAGTCCCTACCTGACCGGCCTGCCCGGGTTGGGCCTTCGAAGCGGGATCGCCGCCGAACCGGTTCCCGTGGCGGGTGGGCAGCAATGACGGCAGAGGGGGCTGAGGCGTGAACTACCGGGAGGCCGTCGCGACGTTCAGGGGTCACCGAGAGCCCCACCTGAACATCGTCGGCCACCGGAACTGGTGGTTCGGTATCTCGGGATTCTTCATCCTTCTGTCGCTGGTCGGCCTCTTCGTCCGGGGCCTGAACTTCTCGATCGAGTTCAAGGGCGGTTCGCTGCTCGAGTTCTCCAATACCAGCGGAGCCTCGGTGGCCGATTACCAGGCCGTCATGGCCCGGTTCGGCCTGCGCGACGCCAAGGTCGAGATCGTCGGCAGCGGGACGGTCAACATCAAGACCCAGAGCCTCACGGAGCTCGGGTTGTCGCCCGGCGCGAGTCCGTCGCCTTCGCCGACCGCGGTACCGACGAGCACGGCCAGTCCATCTGCGACGCCGACCACCTCACCCACCCCCACGGCGACGGCAACGGCGTCGCCCAGCCCGACCCCGACGTCCTCGCCCAGCCCGACGGCCTCTCCTCGCCCTTCCTCGCTCCGAGGCGACCAGCTCCGGACGGCCCTCGCCAGGACCGCAGGGATCTCGATCAACGAGATCAATGAGCAGGACGTGGGCCCCAGCTGGGGGAGCACGATCTCCCGGAAGATGTTCACCGGGCTGATCATCTTCTTGGTCGTGGTCACGCTGTACATCACGCTCAGGTTCGAGGTGAAGATGGCCGCGGGTGCCCTGGTAGCCCTGGCGCATGACATCCTCATCACGGCGGGCGTCTATGCCCTAGTCGGCCGGGAAGTGACCCCCGAGACGGTGATCGCGATCCTGACCATCCTCGGGTACTCGCTCTACGACACCGTGGTGATCTACGACAAGGTCAAGGAAAACGCCGAGTCCGCCGCTGCGGTGGCCAGGGAAACGTACTCCGGCGTGGTCAACACATCGCTGAATCAGGTCTTGATGCGATCGGTGAACACGTCACTTGTCGTTCTGCTCCCGATCGGCTCCCTGCTGCTGTTTGGAGGGGAGACCCTGAAGGACTTCGCGTTCGCCCTGTTCATCGGCGTGGCCACGGGGGCGTATTCCTCGATCTTCATCGCCGCCCCCGTGCTGGCCGTACTCAAGGAGCGGGAGCCGCGGTATCAGCAGATCCGGGCACGCGCGGCGGCTCGCTCGGCCCGCCCCGGCCTGCGGCCCGCGCCCTCCCGCCGGGTGGCCGAACGGCCCGGGGTCGAGGAGGAGATGGAGCTTGAGCCGGCCACCCTGACGGCGGTACCGGGCCGGTCATCGAGCAGTCCGGACACATCGGGCGGCTCGGGCACAGCGCGTCCTCGTTCGACTGGGAAGAAGAAGAAGGGCAAGAGCGGAGGCAAGGCCAAGCGCCGCCGGCGCTGACCCGGAAGGGAGGACAGCCTTGTTCGACACGCTGGAACGGATCAAGGGCCTGATCCGGGACATCCCGGATTTTCCTCAACCAGGGATCATCTTCAAGGACATCACCCCACTGCTTGCGGACGACGACGCGTTCTCCTCGGTGATCGACCTCATCGTGGTGCGGTACGGCCGAGGAAACATAGACAAGGTCGTGGGGATCGAAGCTCGGGGGTTCATCCTTGCCTCACCGGTGGCGTATCACTTCGGGGCTGGCTTCGTGCCGGTTCGCAAAGAGGGCAAGCTTCCGTGGGACACCGAGCGCGAGGAGTACGCCCTCGAGTACGGCACGGCGGTCCTCGAGATCCACAAGGACGCCATCGGGTCGGGAGACCGGGTGCTGATCGTGGACGACGTGCTCGCCACCGGAGGAACGGCCAGGGCTACCGCCAAGCTGGTGGAGGGCCTGGGCGGCAAGGTCATCGGCATCGCCTGCCTGATCGAGCTGACCTTCCTGAAGGGGCGGGAGAACCTCGCCGGCTACGACTTCTTCAGCCTGATCACGTACTGAGCCGGCTTCTTCCGGCGCCGACCCATCGCCCAAGACCTGTCGCTCTCCGCGGTCAGACCCGTTCGAGACCTCGGTCTGCTGGGTACGTATCAAGAATGAGGCGTAGCGGGCTGACGACCCTCCTTGTAGCCATCTACCTGGCCGTCGGCGTCATCGTGGCGAACTCTCGCGACTACTTCCAGGGCGTCGACAACATCAAGGACATCCTCTCGGCCGTCCTGGCCATAATTCTTTGGCCCCTGGTGCTCGCCCGGGTCAATCTCCACCTCAAGTGAGGTAGCCCGCCTTTCTGTCGGTCGAGCCCCCTTCGGGGACGGGGGCCTCATCCCCTGTGCTTACAATGGCTTCCCGACAGGAAAGGCGTCCCGGTTGGACCAGCAGGAGGCCGTCAAGCAGGAGCGCAAGGGCGGGATCCTGTCCCGGCTCCCGTTCCGCCCGTCCGAGGACGGGCCGTCCGATTCGCTCGAAGCCCTGATTCGAGTAGTCAAGGCGCGCAATCCCAAGGTCGACCCCAAGCAGATCCAGAGGGTCCACGCCTTCGCCGAGGAAGCCCACCACGGGCAGAAGCGCCTGTCGGGGGAGGACTTCATCGAGCATCCGGTCGCCGTGGCGACCATCGTGGCCGACCTGGGCATGGATCTCACCACGATCGAGGCGGCCATGCTGCACGACGTGGTGGAGGACACCACGCTCACGATCGCCGACATCAGGGACGAGTTCGGCGAACAGGTCGCCACCATGGTCGACGGTCTGACCAAGCTCGACGCGATCAAGTTCCGCTCCCGCGAGCAGGAGCAAGCGGAGAACGTCCGAAAGATGATCATCGCGATGGCCCAGGACATCCGGATCCTGCTCATCAAGCTGGCCGACCGGTTGCACAACATGCGCACGCTTGACGTGTTCTCCCGCCAGAAACAGGAGCAGAAGGCCAACGAGACCCTCGAGATCTACGCCCCGCTGGCCCACCGGCTCGGCGTGCACCGGATCAAATGGGAGCTCGAGGATCTGGCGTTCAAAGCGCTGCACCCGCACCGCTTCGCCGAGATCGAGCGCCTGGTGGAGAAACGGGAGGGTGAGCGGCACGAGTACGTGGAGCAGGTGTGCACCGAGCTCCTGGTCAAGCTGCGGGACATGAAGACGAAGGCGGAGGTTGTGGGCCGGCCGAAGCACCTGTACTCGGTGTACGAGAAGATGGTGCTGCGGGGCAAGGAGTTCAACGAGATCTACGACCTGGTTGGCATCCGGGTGATGGTGGACTCCGTCCGCGACTGCTACGCGGCCCTCGGGGCGCTCCACGCTCTGTGGAGGCCGGTGCCCGGACGGTTCAAGGACTACATCGCGATGCCCAAGTTCAACATGTACCAGTCGCTCCACACGACCGTGATCGGCCCCGAGGGTCGGCCCTTGGAGATCCAGATCCGCACCCACCAGATGCATCGGACGGCCGAGTACGGCATCGCGGCGCACTGGCGCTACAAGGACCGCGGCTCGAGGAAGGCGAGCGATGACCAGGCCGAGATGGCGTGGCTGGGCAGGGTCCTCGAATGGCAGCAGGAGATGGCCGACCCGAGCGAGTTCATGGAGGGCCTGAAGATCAACCTGTACGAGGGCCAGGTCTTCGTGTTCACCCCGAAGGGTGACGTGGTCAATCTCCCCGCGGGCGCCACCCCGATCGACTTCGCCTACTCCATCCACACGGAAGTGGGGCACCGGTGCATGGGGGCCAGGGTCAACGGCCGGTTGGTCCCGCTCGACTACGAGCTGCAGACCGGCGATTCCGTAGAGGTTCTCATTTCGAAGGCTGCCGACGCGGCGCCGAAACGCGACTGGCTCTCGATCGTGAAGACCCCTCGGGCACGAAACAAGATCCGCCAGTGGTTCTCCCGCGAGAGGCGGGAAGACGCCCTGGAGACCGGAAAGGATCTCCTCCAGAGGGAACTGCGGCGTCACTCGCTTCCGGTGGTCCGGCTTTCGTCCGATCAGCTGATGTCTCAGGTGGCCGGAGATCTCAAGTATCCGAATCTCGACTCGTTGTACGTGGCGATCGGGGAGGGGCACGTGTCACCGCAGTCCATCGTGTCTCGGCTCACCCGGCTGGTGTCGGAGGACGTCGAGGACGAGGCAGAAGAGATCCCCGCGGCGCGGCCCGTCCGGCTGGCCAGCTCCACGGCGCAGCCGATCGTGGTCCAGGGTCGCAGTGACGTGTGGGTCAAGCTGGCCCGCTGCTGCACCCCAGTTCCCGGCGACGAGATCATCGGGTTCGTCACCCGGGGCCACGGGGTGTCCGTGCATCGGGCCGATTGCCCGAACGCCAAGGACCTGACTCGCCAGTCCGAGCGACTCATCGACGTGTCGTGGCGAGCGGGCGCACCCACCTCGTTCCTCGTGTCCATCCAGGTCGAGGCGCTAGACCGGCGGAAGCTGCTCCAGGACGTGGCGACTGTGCTGGGAGACCAACACGTCAACATCATCGCGGCATCGTCGAACACAGGGAGGGACCGCATCGCCACCCTCAGGTTCACCTTCGAGCTCGCCGACATCGCCCACCTGTCGAGCATCATGTCCTCGGTGAAGCGAGTCGAGAGCGTCTTCGACGCGTACCGGGTCGTTCCCGGCTAGTCTCCGTGCGCCTTGTCGTCCAGCGAGTCTCGCGCGCTTCCGTGCGCGTGGACGGCCAACCCGTCGCCGAGATCGGTCCCGGCTTGCTCGTTCTTGTGGGCGTCGGCCACGACGACGGTCCGGAGGAGGCCCAGTGGCTCGCGGGCAAGGCATTCCACCTGCGGATCTTCGAGGACGACGAGGGGAAGATGAATCGCTCACTCTCGGATGTCGGTGGCGAGGTCCTGATCGTCCCGCAGTTCACGCTCTATGGCGACGCCCGGAAGGGTCGCCGCCCGTCCTGGGCAGCCGCGGCGCCGCCGGAGGTCGCCTCGGTCCAGGTCGAAGAGTTCGCCCGGTCCCTCGAAGCTCTGGGAGCGCGTGTCGCCCGCGGGGCATTTCAGGAGCATATGGAAGTGGAGCTGGTGAACGACGGGCCGGTCACGATCCTGCTCGATGGTCCGCAGGCTGCCGGTACGTAAGCGCGGCCGTCACCCGCTGTTACGATTCCCCAAACCATGTACCTGGAAGTCTTCGCCGACAACCCTTTCGCGACCAACTGCTGGCTCCTCGCCCTCGAAGGCAGGGAGGAGGCCGTGGTGATCGACCCCGGATTCTCGCCGGACCGGGTCCATGGGCTCCTCCGCGCTGCCGGGAAACGCCCGGTGGCAGCCCTGGCCACGCACGGGCATTACGATCACGTGGGCTCGGCCGCTCAGTTCTGTGGGAACGACCTTCCCTGCTACATCCACGAGGAGGACCGGTTGGCGCTGTTCGATCCGGTGAAGTGGGGATCGTCATTCCCGGTGCCGGCCAATCCTCCTTCCATCGTCCGAACCTTCGCGGAGGGCGACGTTCTGGAGCTCGCCGGGCTCTCCCTCCAGGTCGTGCATACCCCCGGCCACACACCGGGGAGCGTCTGTCTCCAGGCTGAGGAGTTTCTGTTCAGTGGGGACCTCGTGTTCCGAGGGGCCATCGGCCGCTATGACTTTCCCAATTCATCGGCTCAGGACATGTTCGCCAGCCTGAGACGATTCCTGACGTTGCCCGACGAGCTGGACGTTTACCCGGGACACGGGGAAACCACTGCGGTGGGCCTGGAG
>JBKPAF010000095.1:0-32461 GCA_046726275.1 Actinomycetota bacterium | reverse complement strand
GATGGTGACCGGCTCACCCTTCAGGTCGAACCCATCCAGTCGGACGCGTTCTGCCCGCGCGGTGGGATACCAGAGGCCCGGGATGGACAGACACCCTTCCTCCTCGACGACCTCTCCCTCGAGCTCGGACAGGACGGGGTTGGCGATGGCCCCGGGGTTGTCTCCTCTCTCCGCGTCGTAGACGAAGAAGCGCAGGGACAGTCCGATCTGCGGAGCCGCGAGTCCCACGCCCGGAGCCCTGTACATCGTCTCGAGCATGTCCTGGTGGAGTCGGTGCATCAGCTCGTCGAAGGTCTCCACGTCACGGCTCGGCTCCCGCAGGACGGGGTCGCCAAGGATACGAATGGGAAGCACGCTCACGTTCGGCTCCGTGTCAGATCGCTTACAGCTGCGGTTCGGCCTCTACCCGGGTCACGGTCCCCTGGCCTGCCAGGCGAAGGATCTCCTGTCTGAATCGGGCGAGGTTCGCCGGGGAAACGGCCACTAAGCATAGCGTCCCGCCTTCGACGGCCGTGCTCAGGACCGTGCTTCCCCCCGCTGCCGCCAGGGGTTCGTCGAGCGCGTCGACGCCTGCGATCCTGAAGACGGCATGACCCGGGGGAAACCCTGCTTCCGCCCTGGTCCGCGTCTGCTCGAGCAAGAACGGGGCCGGTTCCCATCGGATCAGAGCCTGAATCGCGAGGTGCGCCGGCTGGCGAGTCTGGAGGAGCACTCGCGCTCCGCCGGAGCGAGGGCCCGCCCATGCCGCTGCTTCCATCCACGTGGCCAGGGCCTGCTCCCCCGCGCGCACGCCCGCCCGGGCAACGGCGCGGTCGGCGTCGAGGATCGCGACGAGATCCACTCTCACGGGACCAACGTCCTTGACGGTGGCGGCTGTACCGACCACAAAGAGGGCTGGCCCCGGAGGCGTCGGATTCCCACCGGTCGCTCCCTCGAGCCTCACCGGCGCCGAGACTATCCGTCCGGCCCACTCGGCCATCCGTTCCGTGCCGCCCCGTTCCACGCCGAACGAGCGACCCCCGCAGCTCGTGCAGATCCCCTCCGCGCCGCATACCCGGCAGCTTGCCGTTCCTCGCTCCACGACGATGGGCCCCCGGCACGCCGAACACGCCGCCGGCTCGCCGCAGGAGCGACACACCCTGGCCACACCGTAGCCCCGTCGAGACACGATCAACGCACCCGATCGCGCCCGTTTGAGAAGAGCGGTCAGGCGGGGCGAACGATCCTCGGCTTCGGGCGCGACGGTTTCCACCAGAGGCGACGACGCTCGCTCATCTCCGCGGCCCGGGCGTGCGACGCGGATCGAGCCGGCCGTGGCCATCGCCATCGTTTCCACGGAGGGCGAAAGGGAAGCCAGGATGCAGGAGGCTCGCTCGAGGATGGTCCGGGCCATGGCCACCTCACGAACGTGGTAGTACGGCGACCGATCCTCCCGATGCCCCGGGTGCACCTCTCTGCTGATCCAGATCAGCCCGAGGTCGTGCAGGCGCGAGAAAACCGCAGGGCGAGTTCCCACGACGACATCGAACCGACCGGACAGGATCTCGAGCCACGTTCGATATCGCTCTCGGGGCTCTCCTCCGCGGAATGCGACGGCCCGATCGCCGAATTCGTCAAGGACTGCACGGGCGGTCGCAGGAACAGGATCCGCCTCCGGAACGAGGACGATCGCCCTCTTACCGTGCACCAAACAGGTCGTGACGGCTTCGACGCAGGCGGCTTGCTCTTCGTCGGGCAACGGCCGAAGCCATGTGGTCGTTCCCGCCTGAAGGAGTGCCTCACCACCGTATCGACCGAGGATGGGTGGCGGCCTGGGAACATCGCCCGAACGAGTGGGGGTGGCGGCGTCAACAGCCGCCCAGTCGTCCTTGCTCTCTTCGGAGACGACCCGCGGTGGATGCGAGCGTTCTATGACGGTGGCCAGAGGAGCGACATAGCGCTCCTGCATCCATCGCAGGAGACGAAGCATGCCCTCGTCGAAGAATCGGACCGGCGAGAGGACCTTCCGGATGGAAAGGAGCCGACCGGTCGGGACCTCTCGAGCTGGTCCCAGAACCCAGGCCTTCACCAAACGGCTGTGGAACGGTACCGAGATAAGGCTCCCGGTCCCGGCGTCGTGCTCCTCGCCCAACAGGTACGTGAACGGGCGGTCGACGGCGAGCCGGGGGACGGCCACGCAGACGTCGACGGGGCCCGACAGGAGATCGGAGCGGGACGAGCTACTCGAAGGCGCGGCGGAGGTCGTCGACCTTGTCGGTTTCTTCCCAGGAGAAGCCCTTGCGCCCGAAGTGTCCGTAGGCGGCAGTCTCCCGGTAGATCGGGCGCCGGAGATCGAGGTGATGGATGATCGCCGCCGGCCGGAAGTCGAACAGGTCCTTGACCACGTCGACCAGGCGCGAGGGATCCACCTGATGGGTTCCGAACGTGTCGATCGAGAGCGATACCGGGTGCGCGGTCCCGATCGCGTACGCCACCTGGAGCTGGACCCGGTCGGCGAGGCCGGCGGCCACCAGGTTCTTCGCGACGTACCGGCCCATGTAGGCGGCGGATCGGTCGACCTTGGTGGGGTCCTTGCCGGAAAAGCAACCGCCGCCGTGCGGGGCCATGGCCCCATAGGAGTCCACCATGATCTTCCTGCCCGTGAGCCCGGTGTCCGCCTTCGGCCCGCCGATCTCGAACCTCCCGGTGGGGTTCACCAGGATCCTCACTCCCTCGGCGTCGAGGTCGATCTCCCTCAGGACCGGTTCGATCACTTCGGCCTCCACGTCGGGCTTGAGCAGGGTGTCGAGGTCGACTTCCTCCCGATGCTGCGCGGAGATGATCACGGTCTGCACCCGGACCGGCCGGCCGTCGTCGTACTCGATGGTGACCTGGCTCTTGCCGTCGGGCCGCAGATAGGGAAGCACTCCCGCTCGTCTCACGTCGGCCAGGCGTTTCGCCAGCCGGTGAGCGACCGCTATGGGCATGGGCATGAGCTCCTCGGTCTCCCGGCAGGCGTAGCCGATCATCATCCCTTGATCGCCGGCACCGGTCTCGTCGAACGGATCGACCGCGCCCTCCCTCCTCACTTCGAACGACTGGTTCACGCCCTGGGCGATGTCCGACGACTGTGGCTGGATGGCCACCACCACACCACACGTTTCTCCGTCGATGCCGTACTTGGCGTCTGTGTAACCGATGGAGGTGACCGTGTCGCGGACGACCTTGGGGATCTCAACGTATGTGCTCGTGGTGATCTCTCCGGCCACGATCACGACGCCGGTCGTCACCAGCGTCTCGCAGGCCACCCGGCCCAGTCGATCGTCCGCCAGGACCGCGTCGAGGACAGCGTCGGAGATCTGATCGGCGAGCTTGTCGGGGTGTCCCTCCGTGACCGATTCGGAGGTGAAGAGATGTCGGCGTCCCATGGTCCGGCGGATTATATACAGGCGCTCCGGTCGGTCAGCGTTAGCTCGCCCCTCGTTCGTCGCCGTCTGCGGCTCCAAGGAGTCCGGCTAGGCGATCGCAGATCGCCTGGGCCAGTTCCGTCTTCGTCCAGTCGCGGAGCTCAACGTCGTCACCGGAAGCGGTGAGGATGGCCGCGCGGTTCGTCTCCGAGCCGAATCCGGTCCCGGGTCTTCCCACCTCGTTGGCGACCAGGAGGTCGAGGTTCTTCTCGGCCAACTTGCGACGCCCTTCGTCCACGGCGCGGTCGGTCTCGGCGGCGAACCCGACCAGAATCTGGTTCTCCTTCCGTTTGCCCAGCGTGGCCAGGATGTCGATGGCCGGCTCCAGCTTCAACTCGGGGGGGCCGGCTTCCTTCTTGAGCTTTCCGGGAACGGCCCGATCGGGCCGAAAGTCCGCCACCGCCGCCGCCATCACTACGACATCCGACGCCTCGAACCGCTCGAACACCTTCGCCGCCATCTCGGCGGAGGTCTCCACCCTGACCACCTCCACGCCGGCGGGATCCGGTAACCCCACAGGGCCCGCGACCACCGTGACCCGAGCTCCCCTGCGCGCCGCCTCGGCTGCCACGGCGAAGCCCATCTTGCCGGTGGAACGGTTGGCGAGGAACCGCACGGCATCGATGGGCTCGTGCGTGGGGCCCGCGGTGACAAGGATGTTCCAACCCTCCAGGTCTCTTCCCGCCCCCAGGACGTCGATCAAAGCCAGGACGATCGCATCCGGGTCGGCCATGCGCCCTGGACCCTCGTCTCCGGCGGCCAACGGACCCACCCCTGGAGGGACGACCGTTGCGCCGCGCCCAGCCAGCGTTGCCAGGTTGGCCTGGGTCGCCGGCTGGTGCCACATGCCTGTGTGCATCGCCGGAGCCAGGATGAGCGGGCAGGTCGCCTCCAACAGTGTGGACGTGAGGAGGTCATCGGCCAGTCCGTGGGCCAGCTTGGCCACCACGTTCGCCGTGGCCGGAGCGACCAACGCGGCATCTGCCTGGTGGGCCAGACGCACGTGGAGGACGGCTTCCGGCTCCTCGAACACATCGGAATACACGGGATGGTGCGTGAGCGCGGCGAACGTGTCAGCCCCGATGAACCGCAACGCTGCCGGCGTCATGACCACCTGCACGTCCGCGCCGGACTGCGTGAGCAGCCGGACCAGGTAGGCCGCCTTGTACGCGGCGATACCGCCCGTCACACCGAGGAGGATTCGTCGTCCTTCGAGGAGCCCGGCATCCTCACCGGTCATGGAGGACGACCTACTTGATGCCCGGAGCCTCGAGCCGCTCGAAGTTGACCTTGCCCTGCGCGACCTCCTGGAGGGCGATGGCCAGCGGCTTGGATCCCAACCCTTCGACGAGCGGCGGGACGAATTCCCCGCGCCCCTCTCCGAGCTGGCCGTAATAGGAATTGATCTCCCGCGCCCGCTTGGCGGCGAGGATGACCAGCGTGTACCGGGAGTCGACCTTGTCGAGCAGGTCGTCGATCTTCGGCTCGATCATGAGAGATGTTCTCCTTACTTCAAGGCGGGAAGCCACCCGGCTCACGTGTCGCCGGAGGCGGAGGCAGCATCGATTATAGCGGCGACTTCGGCCGCGGCCCTGTCCACCTCGTCGTTCACGACCACGTGGTCGAACCACGCCTGCTGATCCGTCTCCGACCTCGCCGCCGCCAGGCGCCGCTCGAGCTCGGACTCGCTCTCCGTCCGCCGTGCCCGGAGGCGCCGTTCGAGCTCTTCGTCCGATGGAGGAACCAGAAAGATCAGGACGGCCTCCGGCATCTCCCTCCGAACCGAATCCGCACCCTGGACGTCGATCTCGAGGATGACGTGCCTGCCTTCGTCCAGCTGGCGCCGGACGGGCTCCAAGAGCGTTCCCGATCGGTGTCCGTAGATCTCGGCCCACTCGAGGAAGGCCCCCTCCTGGATGAGGCGCTCGAAGAGCTCCGAGGAGACGAACCGGTAGTCGCGGCCATCCACCTCGCCGGGGCGAGGATCCCTGGTGGTACAGGAAACAGAGAGGTCGAGCTCGGGACGCATGACCAGGAGCCGGCGGACCACGGTCCCCTTGCCGACCCCCGAGGGGCCGGAGATGACGAAGAGGCGCCCTCTGGAAACCCGGTTCTACCTCTTGGAGAACTCGCCGAGCAGCGCGTCCTTCTGCTTGGCCCCGAGCCCGCGGATGCGGCGGCTGGCCGAGATGTCCAGGCGCTCCATGATCTTGCGAGCCCGGACCTTCCCCACCCCTGGAAGCGATTCCAGGACTGCGGAAACCTTCATCTTCCCCACGACGTCGTCGCTCTGCCGGGAGAGCACGTCGCGCAGTGTCACCTTCTCGGTCTTCAGCTGTCCCTTGAGCTCCGCGCGGCGCTTCCGCGCCTCGGCGGCCTTGGCCAGTGCTTCCTTACGCTGCTCCTCGGTCAGGGTGGGCAGAGGCATACTTCCTCCTTCTATCGTTCACGTCCATTGCGCGGGCTTCCCCCCGTAAACGCCCGCGGATTATACGCACGCGGCCTGAGCAGGGGCAATCGCGCCGGGACTCAAGCCGTTCCCGAGACGTAGCGCGAACCCGGAGAGTCGAACGGGACTCCCTGTTCACACAACGGACAACGGCCTGCCTCCCATGACGCGGCCTCCACCCGAAGGATCGCCTTCATCGGAAACGGAACCGGCCTCGTGGAACGGTCGATGAGCGCGGCAACTCCGAGCGATTCCGCGCCCGACTCCTGGACCAGATCGAAGACTTCCTTGGCCGATCCGCCGGTCGTGATGACGTCCTCGACGACCAGCGCGCGGTCACCGAGGCCGAGGCGAAATCCTCGGCGCAGCCGCATCCGTCCCTCCTCGCGTTCCGCGAAGATCGACCGAGCCCCGGCTTCACACGCGACCGCGAACCCGAGCGCGATCGCGCCGACGGCTGGAGCCACGACCACGTCGATCCGCGGATACCAGGTGGCCATCTCTCGCGCCAGCGCCATGGCGGCGTGGGGATGCTCGAGCACCCTCGCCTTCTGCACGTACGTGTCCGAGTGAAGCCCCGAGGTCAGCCGGAAGTGACCTTTCAGCATCGCGCCCGTCCCCTCGATGAGCGTCCTGGCTTCCTCCGGCGTCACGGCATCACCCCACCCCGACTTCCCGGAGGATGGCGCGGGCCGCGGCCTCGGGATCGTCGGCCTCCGTCACGGGCCTGCCGACCACGATGTAGCTCGCCCCGCGTTCCATCGCCTCCCCCGGGGTGAGAACCCGGACCTGGTCGTTGTGGCCATGCCCCTGTGGACGGATCCCCGGCACCACCAGGATCGGCTGCGGTCCCAACGCTTCCCGTACCGTCCCGACGTCTTCTCCGGACACGACCACCCCGACCGCCCCGGCGGTAACCGCCTCGAAGGCCAGCGAGGCAGGCGAGGCGAGGCCCTCCCCGGCGAGGCTCGAGAGCACCGTCACGCCGATCACCGCGGGAGCCTCTCGCCCCGAGCGCTCAGCCCCCTCCACGCATCCCTGCACGGCCGCCCTGACCATCTCCATCCCACCGAGGGCATGCACGGTGAGCAGGCCGGCGCCGAGCCGGGCGGCATTCTCCGCCGCCCCTCGAACCTGTGAGGGGATGTCGTGCAGCTTCAGGTCGAGGAAGACGGGGCAGTGCGTCCCGACCCGGGTCACCACGTCGGGACCCGCCGCCGTGAACAGCGTCAGACCGACCTTGATGAATGCGACGACCTCCGACAGGCGTGCGGCCAGGGCCTCCGCCTCATCGGGATCCGAGAGGTCAGCCGCTACGATAAGCGGGTTCCCGGACACGGCCTTCGACCAGTACCTTTCCCCTGAGTTCGGCCGGGGCCTGCAACCCGCCCGCGGCGAGGAAGTCGCGGACGCCGTCGGCCACCGTAATCGTGGCGGCCGGGTCGAAGAAGTTGGCCGTCCCCACCTGCACGGCCCACGCCCCTGCCAGCATGAACTCGACCGCATCCTCCGCTCCGGTGATCCCTCCGATCCCGATGATCGGAACGTCGGGCAGTGCCTGGGCCACCTGATAGACGCATCGGATCGCCACCGGGCGAATGGCCGGCCCGGAGAGACCTCCCGTGACGGCGCCAAGCTTCGGGCGAAACGTCCGCACGTCGATGGCCATCCCGAGGAGGGTGTTGATCAACGAGAGGCCATGGGCACCCGCTCGCACGCAGGCCTCGGCCACGGAGACGATGTTGGTCACGTCGGCCGTCAACTTCGCGAAGATCGGCAAGCTGGTCAGCCGGGCCATGGCCCCGATCACCTCGGAGGCATCGCTTGGGTGGCACGCGAAGACCTGGTTGCGGCGCTCGACGTTCGGACAGGAGATGTTCGCCTCGATCGCGACCACGCCCTCGAGACCGCGGATCCTCATGGTGACCTGGGCGAACTCCTCCACGCTTCGACCGGCCACGGAGACGATGACCGGCACACCCGCTGCCGCGATGAAGGGGGCGTCTTTGGCCAGGAAGCCCTCTACGCCGGGGTTCTGCAACCCGATCGCGTTGAGCATCCCCGAATCCGTCTCCGCCATCCTGGGCACGGGGAGGCCCTTGGTGGGAGCGAGGGTGACGCTCTTGGTCACGATCCCTCCCACCCGGTGCAGGTCGACCAGCTCGCCCATCTCCTTGCCGGAGTTGAACGTTCCCGACGCTGCGAGCACCGGCGTGGGGAGGGACAACCCGTTGAGATCGACGGCAAGGGAGACCGTTCGGGCGAATCCACCGGGCAGGCTCTGCTGGCTCTCCGAACCGTCCCCCCGGACCTGACCGTTCTGGGGCTCGCCTCCCGAGGATCGCCGGGAATGCTCGCCGCCCACTCCACTCTCCGCGCTCATACCGGCCAGACCTCAACAGTCTCCGGCTCCTGCATGGCCTTGGCCTCCTCGGCCGGCTTCGGCTCCTCTTTTGGACCCTGCCACCGGTCCCACCAGATCCGTGCCCCGTTGAACACCGGTCCTTCCACGCACGCTCGAACGTTCCACCAGCCTCGGCCGTCCAGTGCGATCACCGGGACCGCGCAGGTCCAGCACACGCCGAGGCCGCACGCCATCATCTCCTCGACGGCGACCTGGCACGGGATGCCCGCGGACAGACAAATCTCGGCCACGGCTCGGAGCATGGGATTGGGTCCGCATGCGTACACCACTTCGGCCCCCATGCGCCGAATCACGTCGGGTAGCACGTCGGTCACCCTTCCCCGCTGGCCCATGGTCCCGTCTTCCGTCGTGAAGACGACCGTGTTGGCGAGCCTCTTCCCTTCGATTGGCTTGAACACGCGATCGTGGTCTCGAGCCCCCAGGATCATGTCGACGACCTTGTTCCGCGCTCGAAGTTCCTCCGCCAGGAAGAACAGCGGAGCGGCGCCGTATCCCCCACCCACGAGGAGACAGTTGGTGAGCTCGCGCGGATAGGTGAACGACCTTCCGATCGGACCGATGACGTCGAGGACGTCGTGGGGCTTGGCCTCCGCCAGCCAGGCCGTCCCCGGACCGAGGACGTCGAAGACGATCTCGAGCGTCCCTGCCCAGCCCCCTCGCCGGGACGCCTGATGAATGGAGAAGGGACGGCGCAGCAGGAAATCGCGATTGTCCGGTACCCCGATCTCTACGAACTGCCCGGGTTTGGCCCGTTCCGCGATCTCCGGTGCGACAAGCGTCAGCGCGTGATACGCGCCCGACCGCCGGTTCGAAAGCACCTCGCAGTGGCTTCTGATCACCCGGTTTCCTTCGCGTTGACCCCTACAAGCCTCTCATGAACGTCCTCGGGAGCACCTTCGACTGAAGGGGCGACCGAAGGCGTCGCGGCATGGTACTCCTGGAGCGGCCGGGGCAGCCCTCGCCCGTCTCGGAGCGCCTCGATCCCCTGGACGGTGGCCATGATGCCCGGGACGGTCGTGATACAGGGAACCCCCCTGGCCGCGGCGGCCGTCCTTATGTAATACCCGTCAGTCCGGGCCCGGCGGCCGAACGGCGTGTTGAGCACCAGGTCCACCTGTCCCTCGGCGATGAGATCCTCGGCATTGGGGCTTCCTTCGGATCGCTTCTTGATGGTGGTGACAGTCACGCCGGAGCGCTGCAGACAGACAGCGGTTCCCCGGGTGGCGAGGATCGTGAAGCCGAGCTCCCGAAGACGCCTGGCTGGGAGAAGGATCGCTCGCTTGTCTCGGTTCGCGGCCGAGACGAACACCGTGCCGGATGTAGGGAGGCCGGCACCGGTGGCCTCCTGCGCCCTGGCCAGGGCGACACCGAGCTCGGAGGCGATTCCCATGACCTCGCCCGTCGACCGCATCTCAGGCCCCAGCACCGTGTCGACGCCGGGGAACCTGCCGAAAGGAAGCACTGCCCCTTTCACTCCCACGTGAGCGAGATGCCGGTAGATGGGGTGCTCCGGCACCAGCGCCTCGGCCTGGAGATCGGCGAGCGCCTCACCGGCCATGATCCTGGCGGCGGCCGTAGCGAGCCGCACACCCGTGGCCTTCGCCACGAACGGCACGGTTCGCGAGGCCCGGGGATTGGCTTCGAGCACGTACACGACGTCGTCGCGCACGGCGAGCTGCACGTTCAGGAGTCCCCGCACCCGTAGACGGCGAGCGATGAGCGTGACGGTCTCCTCGATCGCATCGAGCTCGGGCTCTGTGAGAGTCGACGGAGGGATCACGCAGGACGAGTCCCCGGAGTGAACGCCGGCTTCCTCTATGTGCTCCATGACGGCGCCGATCAGGACCCGCTCGTCATCGGCGACGAGATCGACGTCGACCTCGATCGCCCCCTCCAGGAACGTGTCCATGAACAGCGGATGATCCGGGCTGGCCGCCGCCGCCTTCCCCACGAACCGGTCCAGCTCTTCCTCGGAATACACGATCCCCATGGCGCGGCCCCCGAGGACGTAGGAGGGACGGACCACCAGTGGATACCCGATGGCCTTGGCAACGTGCCGAGCCTCCTCGGAGGATGCCGCTTGCCCGTGGGAAGGCGACGGAAGGTCGAACTGTCGCAGGAGGGCCCCGAACTTCGCCCGGTCCTCGGCCGTGTCCAGGGCCGCCGGATCCGTACCGAGGATCGGGAAACCCTCTCGTTCCAGGTCCGCAGCCATGGCCAGCGGCGTCTGGCCGCCGAGCTGGACGATGACCCCAAGGGCCCCCTCCGCTTCACACACGGCGAGGACGTCCTCCAACGTCAAGGGTTCGAAGTAGAGGCGATCGCTCGTGTCGTAATCGGTCGACACGGTCTCAGGGTTGGAGTTGATCATCACGGTCTCGTAGCCCGCGTCCCGAAGGGCGAAAGCCGCTTGGACACAGGCATAATCGAACTCGATGCCCTGGCCGATCCTGTTGGGGCCGGCTCCCAGGATCACCACTCGAGGCCGGAGGGCGGGCTCGACCTCGGATTCCTCCTCGTAGGCCGAGTAGTAATAAGGGGTTCGGGCCGCGAATTCTCCCGCGCACGTATCCACGGTCTTGAACACGGGCACGACACCCAGCTCCCGGCGACGGGCCCGGACCTCGGCCTCGGTCGAGCGGACGAGCCTGGCGATGCGTCGGTCGGACAGTCCGGCCCGTTTCGCCTCTCGCAGTTGATCCCGAGGGATGCTCGCAAGCGTTCGGCCTCGGAAACCCGCCGCCTGCTCGCCCGCCACCCCGACCTGATCCACGAACCATCGGTCGATGCCGCTAGCTTTCGCAACGCTGTCGACCGAGTGCCCCTCAGCAAGTGCGCGTTCGACGAGTAGGAGTCTGTCCTCGGTGGCGGATCCAAGGTCCCCCAGGTCGAGGGAGCGATCCTCCTTTGGCCCGAGGTCGAAGTCGCGCTCGAGCGCCCGGAAGGCCTTGCCCAAGGCCTCCGGGAAGGTCCGGCCTATGGCCATGACCTCCCCCACCGACTTCATCCTCGTGGTCAGGACCTGATCGGCCTCAGGGAACTTCTCAAACGCCCACCGAGGCACCTTGACGGCGACGTAGTCCAGGGCCGGCTCGAAGGCGGCCAGGGTCTGGCCCGTGATGTCGTTGGGGATCTCGTCGAGGGTGAATCCCACGGCGAGCATGGCGGCGATCTTGGCGATGGGAAAGCCGGTCGCCTTCGAGGCCAAGGCGCTGGACCGCGAAACCCTCGGATTCATCTCGATCAGGACCATGCGCCCATCGGCCGGGTTCACCGCGAACTGCACGTTCGAACCGCCGGTATCGACTCCAACGGCTCGGATACAGCTCAGCCCGTAGTCGCGCATCCGCTGGTACTCGCGGTCCGAGAGCGTCTGGGCCGGGGCGACGGTGATGGAGTCCCCCGTGTGCACACCCATCGGGTCAACGTTTTCGATCGAGCAGACCACCACCGCATTGTCCGCGTGATCGCGCATCACCTCGAGCTCGAACTCCTTCCACCCGGCCACCGACTCTTCGATCAGAACCTCGCCGATGGGGCTGGCCGCCAACCCGTCTCGGGCCAGGCGGTCGAGATCCTCTGGTGATGCGGCCAGACCGCTCCCTCCGCCTCCGAGCACGAACGACGGCCGCACGATCACGGGGAGGCCGAGCTCCTCTGCGCCGACCATCGCTTCCTCCGGGGAGTGGGCCAAGGTGGAACGGGGAAGCGGCAACCCCGCGTCACCCATCGTCTCGACGAACAGTCGGCGATCCTCCGCCCTGTGGATCGCCTCCAGGCTCGCCCCGATCATCCGCACCCCATGAGCCTCCAGCGATCCGGTCGCGGCCAGCTTCACGGAGACGTTCAGTGCCGTCTGTCCCCCCAGGGTCGGCAGGAGCGCATCCGGACGCTCCCGTTCGATCACCGCCAGGACCGACGGCGGGGTGATCGGCTCGAGGTAGGTGGCATCGGAGAACTCCGGGTCGGTCATGATGGTGGCGGGGTTCGAGTTGACCAGCACGACGCGATATCCCAGACCGCGAAGCACCTTGCACGCCTGGGTCCCCGAGTAGTCGAACTCGCACGCCTGTCCGATCACGATGGGACCGGATCCGATCACCAGGATCGTGTGGAGGTCTCCACGCGCAGGCATCAGGCCATGAGCTCCCGGAAGCGGGTGAACAGGTGCCGGGAGTCGTGCGGTCCGGGTGCTGCCTCGGGATGGTATTGAACGGAGAAGGCGGGGACCTCCAGGCACCGTAGCCCTTCGATCGTGCCGTCGTTCAGGTTTCGGTGGCTCAGGGTCACGGGGCCGAACCCCGTCTCCACCAGGGGCGGGCCGGGACCGGTTCGGCGAAGGTGGCGCCACCCATCCGGATCAACGGCGAACCCGTGGTTGTGCGACGTGATCTCGACGCGACCGGTCTCGAGATCTTTCACCGGCTGGTTCACGCCGCGGTGGCCGAACTTCAGCTTATAGGTGGCACCGCCCAGCGCCACCGCGAGGAGTTGATGCCCCAGACAGACCCCGAAGATCGGGAGCTTCCCGATCAGTCGGGCGACGGCCTCGATCCCGTAGCGCGTGGCAGCCGGATCCCCCGGCCCATTCGAGAGGAACACGCCATGGAAGCCACCCGCCAGCACCTCCTCCGGAGCCGTCCGCGCCGGGAAAACCACAGTCTCGCAACCATTGTCGGCCAAGAGGCCGAGCAGCGAGCGTTTGATCCCGAAGTCATACGCAGCGACCCGGTACACGCGACCCTCGACGGGGCGTGGAGGCCTGACCACCTCGCCAGCTTCGTAGGCACAGCTCACGGAGGCGAGCGCCGCCAGGTCCGCGCCCTCCATACCCGGCTGCATCCGCACACGGGCGGCCAGGGAGACCGGATCGGGGTCCACCGAGGAGATTCCCGCCTGCAGGGCTCCGGTTCGCCTGATCCGGAGGGTCAGGGCGCGGGTGTCGATGCCCTCGATCCCGATGACGCCCGCCTCCGCCAGATAGTCCTCGAGGGTCGACGTCGCCCGCCAGGAGGAGGTTCGCCGACTGAGCGCGCGAACGACGAACCCGGCCACCCGGACCGAGTCCGATTCGCCGTCCGCACCGTTGATCCCGTAGTTCCCCTGGTGGGGGGCGGTCATCGTGACGATCTGCCTCGCGTACGAGGGGTCGGTGAGCACCTCCTGATATCCGGAGGCCGCCGTGTTGAAGACCGCTTCTCCGAAGGCCTCTCCACGCGCTCCGAACGCCCGTCCACGAAAGGTCGTCCCGTCCTCCAGAACCAGGATGGCGGACGGTCCGGCCGGTGGGCTCACCGCGTGGGCTCACCATCCCGAACGGTGAACGTGCCGCGAAGCATCGTGTGGACGACTCTCCCCTGCACGGCCCGGCCGGCGAACGCCGAGTTCCTGGCCATGGAGAAGGACGGCCGCTCCCCGACGATCCATTCAGCAGCCGGGTCGAAGACGACCACGTTGGCGGGCCGGCCCGGTGTGAGCGGTCCCCCCTGCTCTTCGAGACCGAGGATCGACGCCGGACGGACCGAGAGGCGGTCGATGGCTTCCGGTAGCGAAAGCCGCCCGGGCCCGACCATCTCCGTCAGGACGACTGCCAGCGCGGTCTCCAGGCCGATCGTCCCCGGAGGCGCCTGATCGAATTCCTGTTCCTTGTCCTCGACGGCGTGTGGAGCATGATCCGTCGCCACGGCGTCGATGGCCCGGTCGACCAGGCCCGCCCGCAGGGCCTCCCGGTCCTCGGCTGATCGGAGCGGCGGATTCACCCGGAGCGACGTGTCATAGGTCACCAGGTGCTCGTCGAGCAAGGTGAGGTGGTGTGGCGTGACATCCGCACTGACGCGGAGCCCCCGCTCCTTCCCCTGGCGGATCAGGTCGACCGACTGAGCCGCCGACACATGGGTGATGTGGAGGCGGCCTCCGGTGAGCCCGGCCAGCGCGAGGTCGCGGGCGATCACTATGGACTCCGCCTCGGACGGCACACCAGTCAGCCCGAGGAGCGCGGAGTAGTAGCCCTCGTGCATCTGCCAGCCCTCGCTCAACCCGGAGTCCTGCGCGTGCTGACACATCACGACGTCGAAGGCCTTCGCGTACTCCAGCGCGAGCCTCATCACCCGAGAGGACTCGACGCAGTGGCCGTCGTCGGTGAACAGGCGCACCCCTGCCTCGGCCATCTCCGCGATGTCCGTCAGCGATTCACCGGCGAGTCCCCGAGTGATCGCACCCGCGGGGTGCACGTCACAGAGCCCAGCCTTGTCCGCCAGGTTGAGGACTTCCATGACGACGGCTGCACTGTCGGCGACCGGATCGGTGTTCGGCATAGCGCACACGGCCGTATACCCACCGGCCGCCGCGGCCCGGGTGCCGGTCTCGATCGACTCTTTGTTCTCGAAGCCCGGCTCCCGAAGATGGGCGTGGAGATCCACCAACCCAGGCGCAAGGACCAGCCCCTCGCCGTTTATGACCTTCGCACCCCTCGAACCCTGGGCCGCGTCCGTGCCGAGGGCCTCGATCGTCTCGTCCTCAACGAGCACGTCCGTGACTACATCCTGGCCTGCTCTGGGATCGACCAGCCGGACACCGCGGAACAGCACGCGGCTAGTCACGGGAGGCCCCCTCGATCTCCTCGAATCCGTCCACCGGGGTGGCGGATTCTTTTCCCGACTCCTCCGGAGGTTCGTCGGCTTCCGAGGCTCGGCGCGTATCGCCGCCCAGCATGAGATAGAGCAGGGACATCCGAACGGCGATCCCGTTGGTGACCTGGTCGGTGATGACGGCCCGGGGAAGGTCGGCCACCTCGGAGGCGATCTCGACTCCTCGGTTCATCGGGCCGGGGTGCATGACCAGCGCGGTCTCTGGAAGGGCCTCCACCCTCGCCCGGGACAACCCCCAGAGCCGCGAGTACTCGCGGACACTGGGGAAGAACTGCTGGCGCTGCCGCTCCCGCTGGACCCGGAGCATGTAGCACACATCCAGCTTGGGCAGGACGTCGTCGAGGTCCGTGGACACCTCGGCCCCCCAGGCTGGAGCCTCGGGCGGGATGAGCGTGGGGGGCCCCACCAGCGTCACCAGTCCTCCCATCGTCGCCATGGCGAAGGTCAGGGACCGCGCCACTCGTGAATGACGGACGTCGCCGACGATGGCCATCCGCAGCCCCTCGAAGCTCCGGAAGTGTTCGCGGATCGTGAACAGATCGAGAAGGGCCTGGGTGGGGTGCTCGTGCGTCCCGTCGCCGGCGTTCAGCACGCTCGCGGTCACCCATCGCGAGAGGGTCTGCGGTGCGCCGGAGGATGAGTGCCTGATCACGATGGCGTCCGCCCCCATCGCCTGCAGCGTGAGCGCAGTGTCCTTGAGGCTCTCCCCCTTTGCCACGGAGGATCCACTGGTCGAGAAGTTGATGACGTCAGCGGACAGGCGCTTGGCCGCGAGCTCGAACGAGATCCTCGTCCTGGTGGAGTTCTCGTAGAAGAGGTTCACCACTGTGCGGCCCCGGAGCGCGGGAACCTTCTTGATGACCCGGGTTCCTACTTCCCTGAAACTCTCGGCGGTGTCGAGGACTCTCAGCACGTCCTCGCGGGAGAGTTGGGTGATTGACAACAGGTGCTTGATCATGCGCGTTCCCCCACCACGACGGCGTCCTCGCCGTCGGTCTCGGCCAGGCGAACCTGGACTTCCTCGTCCTTGCGAGTGGGCACGTTCTTGCCGACGTAGTCCGCCCGGATCGGGAGCTCCCGGTGCCCGCGGTCGACCAGGACGGCCAGCTGGATGGCTTGAGGGCGGCCGAAGTCGATGAGCGCGTCGAGGGCGGCACGGATGGTCCGGCCCGTGAAGAGGACGTCGTCGACCAGGACGACGGTCGACCCAGTGATGTCGAAGTCGATCCTGGTTTCGTGGACCTCCGGAGCCTCGCCCCGCATTCCGATGTCGTCCCGGTAGAAGGTGATGTCGAGAGCGCCCACCGGCACCGAGACGCCCTCGATCCGTTCGATCTCCGAGGCAAGACGCCTGGCCAGGTCGTCCCCCCGGGCAGCGATGCCGGCCAGGACCACCCGACCCGCTCCCTTGTTCCGCTCCAGGATCTCGTGGGCGATCCGGGTGAGAGCCCGCCGCATCTCGCCCGGGTCCAGGAGGCGTCCGCGCTCCACGAAGTCCGTCACTTGGGGGGATGCTGGGACAAAAACACGCTCCGCGGCCGCCGCGGAGCGTACGTGTGCGTCAATCTTCTCGTCTCCCTTCCCGGCCTCGCGGGACCGGACTTAAAGGGGAAGTGCCGTCGCTCGCAAGGATAGCGTGCGGTCGCGCGGTGTCAACGGTCGCCGGCCACAGGCGGGGATCCTCTCATGCCACGGAGCCTGCGCCTGGGGCATACACTTGTTGGTGACTGCAGGAGGCGATCACGCATGAACCTTGGACCGACCGAGCTCATCATCATCCTGGCGATCGTGCTTCTCCTGTTCGGGTCGAGGAAGCTCCCGGACCTGGCCCGCTCGCTCGGGAAGTCGAGCAAGGAGTTCAAGAAGGGCCTGGAAGAGGAAGAGAAGGACGAGCCCCCGAAGGACGCGCCGGCCGCGAACAAGCCGGAGGATCGCACGGAACCCTGAGCCTCACGGAGGAGGGGTCTCAGGACCGGGGCCCGGCCTCGGGAGCGGGCTCAGCGTCCCGAGCGATCCTTCCCAGCACCCCGTTGATGAATCGTCCCGAGTCCTCGGTGGACAGCCGTTTTGCCGCGTCGACCGCCTCGTTGATGGCCACAGCCGTGGGAATGCCCGACCGCAGCTCGAAACAGGCCACGCGGAGGATCGTTCTGTCGACCATCGCCATGCGGTGGACCGTCCAGCCCTCGGAGTGCGCCGAGAGAAGCGCATCGATCTCGGGCATGGTTCTCTCCACCCCCGTCACCAGCGTCTCGGTGTAGGTGGGAACCGTCCGACCCGCCTTCTGCCAGTCGTCCACGACCGCGGCGGGTGAGCGCTCCGTCAGGTCTGCCTGGTAGAGGATGTCGATGGCCTTGCGCCGCGCCGCCCGGCGCCGCCGATGTCCCACGGCCCGAGGGCGCGAGTCGTCCTGAGCGCCCGGGGCCATCGCAAAGGCTACTTCTCGCGGGTCAGGTAGTCGCCCGACCGGGTGTCGACCTTCACCAAGTCCCCCTCCTCCACGAACAAGGGAACCTGGACGACGAGTCCGGTCTCCAGCGTTGCCGCCTTCAGCGCGCCGCTCACACGGTCGCCCCTCACGGCGGGATCGGCCTTGGTGACCCGAAGGACCACCGAGGCGGGCAGCTCGACCCCGATGGCATTCCCGCCGTGCATGGCGACGACCGCCGTCGAACCCTCGGTCAGGTAGTTGGCGGCTTCCCCGACGATGGCCCCTGGAACAGGATGTTGCTCATAAGAGCCGGTGTCCATGAACACGAAATCGTTGCCGTCCCGATACAGGTACTGCATGTCCTTCCGCTCGACGATGGCGAGCCCGACGTTGACACCCGCATTGAACGTTCGCTCGATCACAGCCCCGGTCCTCATGTTCCGGAGCTTGGTCCGGACGAAGGCTCCTCCTTTTCCCGGCTTGACGTGCTGGAACTCCACGACCTGGAAGAGCGTTCCTTCCAGATCCAGGGTCATCCCCCGCTTCAGATCGTTGGTGCTGACGCTCACAGGATCTGGAGCTCCTTCGTCGTGCCGGGAAGCACCCGGCAGCCATCCGCCGTCAGCGCGACCATGTCCTCGATCCGGATGCCCCCCACGCCCTCCAGGTAGATCCCGGGCTCGACCGTGACCACGGTGCCCGGCTCGAGGATGTCGGTCCCCCCAGCCCGAAGCCACGGGGCTTCATGGATCTCCAGTCCCACCCCGTGTCCGAGTCCGTGCCCGAAGCGTTCGCCGTAGCCGGCGTCCTTGATGAAGTCCCGGACCAATCCGTCGAGCTCGCCGGCCGACATCCCCGGCCTGGCCCTGTCCACCCCGAGCTGCTGGGCCGCCCGAACGATCTCATAGACCTCACGGAGGTCGCCTCGCGGCTCTCCGAACGACACGGTCCTGGTCATGTCCGAGTGGTAGCCGTCGATGACGCAACCGAAGTCCATCTTGACCATGTCCCCGCGGGCGAGCGGGCGGTTCGAAGGCGAGTGGTGAGGCTCGGCGGTGCTCTCGCCGAAGGCAAGGATCGTCGGGAACGCCAGGGCGTCCGCACCGAGCCGGCGCATAGTCGTATCGAGCTCGAGGGCCACGTCCCGCTCCGTTACTCCCTCCGACAGCATTCCGATGATCCTCTCGTAGGCCGTGTCGGCGACGCCCTGGGCGGCTTCCACGGCCTTCAGCTCATCGGGATCCTTGACCCTGCGCAATCTCTCAACCTCGTCCGTCGTCGGAACCAGTTCGATCCCGGTCCCTTCCAGCTCCGAAAAGAGCTTGTAGGTCACGCCCGTGGCTTCGAAGGCGACCCGGTCGGCCCCCAGCTCACGGCAGGCCTGGGACGCTCGCGAGGCGAACTCGGCCGAGTACATCTCTGTCCGAAGGTCGGGGACCTCGTGCCGAGCCTGTTCCATGTACCGACTGTCGGTCAGGAAGATCGCGTCGGTCGGGGTGAGGACCATCTGGCCGTTCGATCCAGTGAAGCCCGTCAGATAGCGAACGTTGGGCAACCGGGTGAAGAGGAAGGCCCCGGCCCCCAGGTCAGGGAGCCGGGAAGCCAGGCGCCGGCGGCGTGCTGCGTGGTCCACGAGGGCCGATGATACCCGCGGGGGTCCAGGGGGGGAGCAGCAACGAGCGCAGCGAGGCAGCTGCGGACCCTCTGGCTCGTCGAAGATCCGCGAACACGCGGAGCTTCGAGGAGGAGACGAAAGGGTCCAGGGGGGCAGCAACGATCGCAGCGGGGCGAACTGGGGCCTCAATTGCAGAGGCGGCCCCGGTGCAGACTGCTCGGGGCCGCCTCGAAAGTGCCTACCTGTTACTTGTTCTGGACCTCACACAAGGTGAAGGAGGAGGCGTCGTGGGTGAAGCTCGCACATGTACCGTCGATGGAAACTAGCCGGTATCCGTCGTCGAAGCTGTCGCCCTCGGCGACCGTGTACACAGTACCGTCCACCTCCACCTGCGCCTTCTCCGCCCCGTCCTCCGTGAAGATGTCGATGAGGACGACCGTCTTGCCTCCGACCTGCTTGCTGGACCCACCGGTCGGACCTGAGGAGGACCCCGGAGGCGAGACCGTGGGAGCGCCGGCCGGCGCCGCCACGGAGCCGCCGCCCTGGGTCGGGTCGAACGGATCCCGGCCGGAGAACACCAGGACTTCCTTCGGCTTCTTCTTGGCGGCCTTCGTCGGCGAAGGCGTCGGTGCGGGCTGGTTCACGTTCAGCTGCGATCCTCGCCGAGCGCCTGCTGTGGTGGTCTTCGGGCCCTTCGCGATGAACAGGAAGAAGACCGCGGCAGCGACGACGGTGATGGCGCCGAAGATGATCAGGGCACGCCGATCACGCTTAGACAGGGGCATGTCCTAACCTCCTGGCGTGGGACTGGGGACGGGGGCTGGGGCGTTCACGGCCGGCTGCTGGCCGCCTGGAACCGACCCAGGACCGGCACTCGTGTCGGTCGTGTAGAAGTTGGCGGTGAGCGAGACGGTCAGCGTCGTGGCGGTCTCGCCTCCCTGGGTGATGGAAAGGGTCGTCACCTTCGACACACGCGCAAGGCGCTCGAGAAGGTAGAGGTACTGATCCACCGCGAAGAACCCGCCCTTGATCGTGATCTGGACGGGGATCACCGACAGGGGTCCTTCCGCACCGGGCTGGCCCGGGGCGACCGTCATGAAGTCGACGCCCGAGCGGTCCGACGTGTTGTTGAGGAGCCGGATGATCCCGGGCAGGTCCGCCGTCGGCGGGATCTGTCTCTGGAGGACGGCCAGCCGCTTGCGGTCCTTGGGAGCGTCCTTCGCCGCCGCCTGGAGCTGCTCCAGCTGGGTCCGCAGGACACCCTCCTGCTGCTGAGCCGTCTGCACTTCTTTCTGCTTCTTCCGGACCTGCGAGGCCTTGGGGCTGATCAGCCCGACGACCATGCCCAGGATGAGGGCCAGCCCGACGAGCCCGGCGATGATTGCTGGCTTCCTGTTCACTTCTTACTCCCCTGGACCGTGGCCTCGGTAGTCAGGTCGACCGAAGCGGTGAACTGAACCTTGTCGGCGTTGGCTTGCGTGACGTCGCCCGATTGCCTCAGGGCGTTGCTCGCCCATGAGTTGACCCACCCGTTGACCTGCTCCAAGCGGTTGAGCCACTTGGCGACGGTGGGGAAATCTGACGCCATCCCCTGGAACTGGATGCTGCCGACCAGTGCGGGGGCCACCGGCGCCGGGGTCCCTCCCGTAGTGGGGGTCCCAGAGGGGGTGAGCGGAGCGGCCGTGCTACTGGTGAGCGCGCCGTTCATGCCGGAGAGCCACATCTTGTTCGGGATCACGATCGAGATGTCTCGGAGCACTCCCGACCACGCCACTTGCCCGTTGAGCGCGGCTGCCGCGAGCGCCTCACGGGCGGCCACCGTCAGCTTGAGCTGCTGGAACTGCTGGAGCTGGCCGATCTTCGCCTGGAGGTCCGAGTTGATGGCCTGCTGGGCCCGCAGCTTCTGCTCGCTGTTGGACAGACGCGCAGACTGCAGGACGAAGACGAAGAACAGCAGCGCCATGACCGCACCCACGCCCGCGATGACCGCGGCCATGAGGCGGCGAGTGCGCAGGCGCTCGCGAACGTCTGATGGAAGAAGGTTTACCTGTGTCATCCACGGACCCCCGGAAGTGCGAGACCGACGGCCACAGCCAGGAGTGGCTCGGCCTCGGCCATGGCTTCGTCGGACAGATCGAGCGCGGGGGCGACCCGGTGGAACGGATGCCCTTCGGCCACCTCGGCCGGCAACCGGTCCTCGAGCAGGCGCTTCAATCCCGGAAGCTTGGAGCCGCCGCCCGTGAGGAGCACGCGGCTTACCCTCGCTCCCGGCATCTGAGACTGATAGAAGTCGAGCGAAGATCTGATGTCGTCGGCGAACGAGGCGGCGCGGGCGATGGCGGCCTTCACGGCCTGATCGCTCCTGTCCGGCTCCATCGCCGATGGGCCGTTGTTGCGCTTGAGGGATTCCGCCTCGTCATCGGACACTCCGAGCGTCCTCGCAACGGCGTTCGTGACGTCGCGGCCGCCAGAGGGAAGGATCCGGACGAAACGGGGAACGCCCCAGGCGTGGACACAGATGCTCGTGACGTCCGCGCCGATGTCCACGATGGCCTCGTCGCCGGCGCCCGTGCCCTCGGCCCCCATCGCTTCGATGGAACCGACCGACCGGACGATGGCGAACGGCACCAGGTCGAGCCCGACCGGATGGAGCTTGGCGGCCTCGGCCGCCTGCACGATCTGCTGGATCATCGTCTTCTGCGCGGCGACGAGGAGGATGCGGACCATCCGACGACCCTCGCGCTCGAACTCCTCGAGGACGTGGTAGTCGAGAACCGCTTCCTCGACGGGGATGGGAACGAACTCCTGAACCTGGAACGGGAGGGACTCTCGAAGCTCCTTGTCGGTCAGCCATGGGAGTGAGACCTCGCGGACGACGACACGCTGGTTCGCCACGCCCAGGACGACGTCGCGACTCCGGAACTTGCCGCGGTGCCAGAGCTCGCGGAGAGCGTCGCTCACGGAGCCCGGGTCACGGATCTCGCCACTCGAGACCGCCCCGTCCGGCACGGGGACCTGCGCCACCCGTACGAGCTGCGGAGGAAGGTTGCGCATCGACAGCTCCGCGGCGCGAACACCCGTCGAGCCGATATCCACCCCGATCCGTACCTGTGGCATCTAGGAATTCGCCTCCGTTCGGACCGACCGCTCTGCCAGGTACCGGTTCACGTCGGACTCGCGGATCCGGTAGTTCTTGCCGACCCGGACCGCGGCCAGCTGTCCGCTCTTGATCAACCGGTAGATCGTCATGTTCGACACCCGCATGGCGTCAGCCACCTCACCGACCGTGAGCAGCCGGTCCCCAACGAGAGGCCGTCGTCTGCCCATCGGTCACACCCTCCACTCTTGCAACTCTTGCAACGTTAGCCACAGTAGCAACTCCACTCTCGTTCCTCCTCTCCCCTTGACTTGTGCAACAAGGGGATCGGAGTTAACACGTGTGACCTGATTGTGTCAACGTCTTAGTTTTCGAACCTGACCTGGGACAACTTGATAGGCAGACAAGGAAAAATCGGCCGGAAAGCTGAGATACCAAGAACGGGGACGTCCTACCAAGGGCGCAGCCCAGCGCGCGATCGAAGCCAGTCAGAAGGTGGAAGCTTGGTCTGGTCTTTCAGCCAGGGAGGGACGTGTACCACGAGGCGATGGCAGGCGCCAGGAACACGGCCGCGATGGCGCCGCCGGCAAGATACGGCCCGAAGGGGATCTTGGCCTTCCGGGAAGCCCCCGTGAGCGTCATCAGCAAGACCGCGCCGATTCCACCGGCGAGGATCGCCACTCCCGCCGCCACGATCACGTAGCGGGGGCCCAGGGCTCCCAGGACGAGGCCGATCAGGGCGGCCAGCTTCACGTCCCCCATCCCCATACCCCCTGGTGAGATGAGAGCCACGACGAGCAGTCCTCCTCCGAACGCCAGGAAGCCCAGGGTGGCCGGCACCAGCTCCATGTCGTGCCCGAAGGCTGCCCCGAGGCCCACCAGGGCCGCGAAGACCACGAAGGAGGGGTACAGGATCCTGTTGGGGACGATCTTGTGCTCGAGATCGATCACCGCCACCGCCTCCAACACCAGGAACAACAGTGCCATCACCGCGGCCGTGTATATGGAGTCGAACCGCAGGGCCGCACCAGCGAACAGAAGGCCGGTGGCCAGCTCGAGGAGCGGATAGCGCAGCGAGATACGGGCGCCGCAGGATCGGCAGCGGCCTCGGAGGGCGACATAGGAGATGACGGGGACGTTGTCCCTGGATTGGACCATCGCGCCGCAGTGGGGACAGGCCGAGCGCGGGGCCACGATCGACTCCTTGCGCGGGACCCTGTAGATCACGACGGACAGGAAAGAGCCGAAGACGAGTCCGAACGCGGTGAAGATCAGCACTCGCATGGCCGTCATCTGGAGAAAGAGCTTAACGGTGGGCGCGATCGGTACCGGGAGCGGTGCTCACCAGCCCCCGACGCATTCTGCGACGGTGTCGACGTCCACGAAGTTCAGGGCCTTGCCTCGCTCGGTCAGGGGATTGCCTGAGATCTGGGCCAGGCAGAAATAGCTCCCACTCCTGCTCTTGCCGACCAGGAGAAGAAAGTCCCCCGATGCCACTTCGATGTCGACCTGCTCCTCGTCGGGCGGCCCGGGGGCCATCCAGTCGAGCGACGGCTCCTGTGCCTCGGCGGTGGGCACGTCGAACCCAGTGTAGGTACGACCCTGGACGTAGTGGCTCATCGCGGTGATGAGCCCGGTGCGGATGTTGGACTGGGCGGCGCGGTCGGCGGCCCGCTCACGGGCTCCAGAGAAGGTCCCCATCGCGATGGCGATGAGGATGCCGATGATGAGGACGACCACGAGGAGCTCGATCAGGGTGAAGCCCTCCTCGGACCCCGCGCGCTCGCGCAGCGGGACCCTTCCCGGCTCTTCCTTCGCCTTCCACCTCATGGAGATCCTCTCGATCCCTTTCGCCCGCTCGCTCGCTTGATCCTGATAATCGAGAAGGGGCGGCCGGTCCGGTCGCCCCTTCTCTTCGTTCTCGTTTCTTACTCGAATTACCAGCTGCTCTGGTAACCGCCGAACCCCTGAGCGGCGTCGCCGCTGCAGCCAGTCGCCGGCGGGACACCAGCTGCGGTGACCCCGTACTCGGTGCCGGTTCCACCCTGGTCGTCGTGGATGAAGAAGCACTTCTGCGACTTGGAGTAGGAGCTCTCGTAGAAGTTGTTCGCATTCACCGGCTTGACACTGACCTGGTTCGGGTCAGCCGACTGGACGTTGTTCGCAACGAACGTCAGCGACTGCTCGATGGCGTTCAGTGCAGCAGCGTTACACGAACCGCCGGGGGCGGGAAGCGTCCAGACGTAGGCGTCGCGGTCGGTAAAGCAGGTCTTCGCCGCCACGAGGCCGTTCCGAAGGCTGGACTGTGCCGCCTTGTCGTTGGCCCGGTTCCGTGCTCCGAGGAAGGTGGGAAGGGCGATGGCGATCAGGATGCCGATGATCAGAACCACCACCATCAGTTCGATGAGGGTGAAGCCCTCCTCCTTCTCGTTGATCTTGCGGATCTTCTCGATCATGTTGTCGTGTCACCTCCCTCCCGGACATGACCTTTCAGGAACATTCGATTTCACGAGTTCCTGTCGGTTGTTTCGGCACGATCTACGGGGTGATTGAGGAACCAAAGTCTCGAATCCCACTAGGTCCAATGAAGGGGAACGCCGCCCGTTTCAGGGGATGAGGGACTCCCCAGAAGAGGGCTTGATCAGGACGGTGGCAACAAACACGCCGGCCCCGGAGCGGGCACCGGGGCCGGCGTGGCCGAGAACCAGATCGCGCTATTTGATCAGGTTGATGATGTTGAACATGGGGAGGTACAGGGCGATGACGGACAATCCGACCGCGCCTCCCACGAAGAAGATCATCACGGGCTCGATCAGCGAGGTGAGCGAGTCGACCGTCGCGGTCACCTCGTCGTCGTAGAACGTGGCCACCTTGTCCAGCATGGTGTCGATGGCCCCGGTTTCCTCTCCGACGCTCAGCATCTGAACGACCATCGGCGGGAAGACCCCGTGCTTGCCCAAGGGCTTCGAGAGGCTCTCGCCTCCCTTGACCGACTCCTGGACGTCCTTGATGGCCCTAGCCACGAGGGCGTTGTTCACGACCTCCGCCGTCACGTCCAAGCTCTGCAGGATCGGAACACCGGATCGATTCAGCACGCCGAGGATCCGGGAGAACCGGGCGAGTGCCGTCTTCTGGAACAGCCCGCCGAAGATGGGGATCTTGAGCTTCAAGGTGTCCCATTGCAGCCTGCCACGAGGCGTCTTGATGTACCGACGGATGGCGAAGACCGCAAGACCCAGTCCCGCCAGCAGGAAGATCGCCTTGTGCACCACGAGGTCGCTCACCTTGAGGAGCATCCGGGTGGGAAGCGGCAACGTGCCACCCAGGTCTGCGTAGATGTTGTTGAACTGGGGGACGATGAACACCAGCATCGCCAGCAGGATCAGGCTGACGAAGCCGAGGACGACGATCGGGTAGGTCATCGCCGACTTGATCCGCTGCCGGAGCTGAACCTCTCGCTCCAGGCTCTGGGCCAGGCGCTCCAGGACGGCCTCGAGCACACCTCCCGTCTCGCCCGACTGGACCATGGCCACATACAGGTTGTTGAAGACCCTCGGCTGCTTCGCCAGCGCCGCGGAAAGGGACGATCCCTTCTCGATCTCCGCGCGAACCTGCACGACCGCCTTGGATAGGATCCTCGATTCGGTCTGCTGCTCTAGGATGCTCAGCGCGCGCAGGATCGGCAGTCCAGAGTTCACCATGGTGGCAAACTGCCGCGAGAAGACCGCGAGGTCCTTGAGCTTGGGCTTCTTGCGGATGTTGAACTCGCGCTTCATGCCGGCGCCGCCCCGCACACCGACCTTGAGGGGCACGTAGCCCATCTCGCGCAGCCGGTTCACCACAAGCTGCTCGTTGTCGGCGACAAGCGTGCCGCCGACCACTTTTCCGCTCTGGTCGCGAACCTTGTACTCGTAGGTGTCAGGCACTGGCCACCCCTCCGCTTGTTCCCGTCACCAATCGCTCGAGCTCTTGCGGGTCGTGGCACCGCTGCCGTCCGAGCTCCATGGTGATCCTTCCATTCGTCACCAGGTAGGCCAGGGCCTGGTCCATCGTCCGCATGCCGTACCGGCCACCGGCCTGCATGGCCGAGTAGATCTGGTGCACTTTCGATTCCCTGATGAGGTTCCGCACGGCCGGCGTTGCAACCAGGACCTCCGCGGCTACCGCTCGGCCACGGCCGTCCCACGTCTGCAGCAACTGCTGTGTGACTACACCTTGCAGCGTCGTGGACAGCTGCACCCTGATCTGCTGTTGCTGGTGCGGCGGGAAGGCGTCGATGATCCGGTCGATCGTCTGAGGCGCGTCCTGCGTGTGCAACGTGGCGAAGACCAGGTGACCGGTCTCCGCCGCGGTGATGGCCGTCGAGATCGTCTCCAGGTCCCGCATCTCCCCGACCAGGATGACGTCGGGGTCCTGGCGCAGGACGTGCTTGAGGGCCTGGGCGAACGAATGCGTGTCGGCTCCAACCTCACGCTGGTTCACCAGAGCCCGCTTGTGCCTGTGGAGGTATTCGATCGGGTCTTCCACCGTCATGATGTGGACGTCCCGTTCGTTATTGACGATGTCGAGCAGGGCCGCCAGGGTGGTCGACTTTCCCGACCCGGTCGGACCGGTGACGACGACGAGCCCTCTGGGGAGCCTGGCGAAATCGGCAACGTGGGCCGGCATCCCCAGCTCTTCCAGGTTCCGGATGACGAAGGGGATGAACCGGAAGGCGGCTCCCAGAGCATCCCGCTGGAAATACACGTTCACGCGGAAGCGAGCCTTCCCCGGAAGCGAGTAGGAGAGGTCCAGCTCGAGCTCCTGCTCCAGCCGTTCCCGCTGACGCTGGGTGAGCACCGCGTAGATCATCCGGCGCACCTGGTCGGGCTCGAGGATCTCGTACTGATCCAGCGCCCTCAGGTCGCCGTGGACCCGAACCGTGGGCTTGGCACCGACGGTGACGTGGAGGTCGCTCGCGTCGAGGGCCAGGGCATGCCCCAGCAGTTCCTGGACTGGGACAACGGGGGACTCCCCGTCACGGTTCATCAGTTCTGCTTTCATCTCCACTCCCTTCACAGGGCCGCGGACAGGCGCGACCCTGGAACCCGAGGGCTAGGCCCGGCTCGGCCCAACAGCGCCCCGGACTCCCAGGGAATGCATCGGCACTTCATGCCACAACCCGTAGCACTTCTTCGACCGAAGTGATCCCGAGCCGTACCTTCTCCAGCCCGTCCTCGCGGAGCGTGATCATCCCGTCGCGCCTGGCAGATCTCCTGATCTCCTCGGAGGGTGCGCGTTCCACCACCAGGCGCTCGATCTCCTCGGACATGTTCATCACCTCGTAGAGCCCGAGCCGTCCTCGGAATCCGGTCTTCGAGCAGGCCGTGCACCCGACCGGCCTGAACAGCTCCTTCACGTCGTCCCACACGAATTCTGGGAACCCGGCCTGCTCCAGCTCGGCCTGGTTGGGGCGATAGCCCTCGCGGCACTTCGGACACAGCTTGCGGGCGAGCCGCTGGGCGACCACGCAGTCGATGGCGCTGGCCACCAGGTAGGTCTCCACCCCCATTTCGACGAGACGTGGAAGGGAAGACGGCGCGTCGTTGGTGTGCAACGTCGAAAGCACGAGGTGACCGGTCAGCGCCGCCTCGATGGCGATGAGGGCGGTCTCGTGGTCCCGGATCTCCCCCACCAGCACCACGTCGGGGTCGGCGCGGAGGATCGACCGGAGGGCCGAGGCGAAGGTCAAGCCGGCCCGGACGTTCATCTGCATCTGGTTGATCCCCTGGAGCCGGTACTCGACCGGGTCTTCCACTGTGATGATGTTCCTGTCCGGCTTGTTGACGATGTTGAGGGTCGCGTACAGCGTGGTCGACTTCCCGGAGCCGGTGGGGCCGGTTACCAGGATTGCGCCGTACGGCTTCGTGAAGGCCTCCTCATAGCGCTTGAACGACTGGTCCAGGAACCCGAGCTCCTCCAGCTTCAGCAAGACCGAGCTCTTGTCCAGGATCCGGATGACCACCTTCTCGCCGTACACGGTTGGCAGCGTGGCCACCCGGAGGTCGATGGACTTGCCGGCCACGGTGAGGCCGATGCGCCCGTCCTGGGGCACCCTCCGCTCCGCGATGTTGATGTCGGCCATGACCTTCAACCGACTGATCAACCCCGCCTGGATGTTCTTCGGAGAGCGCATGACCTCCGTCAGCACGCCGTCGATCCGGTACCGGATCCGGACCTCCCGCTCCATCGGTTCGATGTGGATGTCCGAGGCACGGTCCGCGATGGCCTGGCTGATCAGGAGGTTGACCATCTTGACGATGGGGCCTTCCTCCAGCGAGGCCGCGGCCCGTTCCAGGTCGGCGATGTCCTCGTCCGCGGCCGACGAAGCCTCGCTTGCCATCTTCTGAACCGACTCGTCCATCCGGCTGTACTTGCGGATCGCTGATTCGATGTCCGCCGCGGTGGCCACGACCGGCTGCAGGTCCATGCCGGTGATGGTTCTGATGTCGTCCAGAGCGAAAAGGTTCGCGGGGTCGGCCATAGCCACGAGCAGCCGCGAATCCTCGTATCCGATCGGCAGGGCGCGGTACCTCCGCGCGACCTGCTCGGGGATCAGACCCGCCGCGGACCCATCGATGGTGAACTCGGTCAGGTCGACGAACCGGAAGCCGATCTGCTTGGCGAGGGCCGCCATGAGGTCGGACTCCTTCACCATCTTCAGATCGATCAGGATCCGCCCCAGGAGCTGGTCGGTCCGGCTCTGTTCCAGGAGCGCGCGTTCGAGCTGCTCGGCGCTGATGAGCCCCTCTTCGACGAGGATCTCACCCAACTTCTTCGTCTTCCTGCTGCTACTTCCGGGGAGCGGTGAGGCCATCACCGATCATCCTTCTCGGAGGAGGCCAGAGGCGGGTTCATGCTTCCTCCTCCTCGTGCTCTGCCAGGATCCCCGCGAACTCCCGGGAGAGTTCCGCTCGATCGACCGGAGTTGCGTCGCGGGCCCCTCGCTCAGGCGCCTCCTCGATCTCGCGTTCAGGCTCGTAGGGCTCCCCGGGAATAGCCGTGTCGGGGAGCTTGCCTGACGACTCGGGCGAGGAAGTCGGGGCGCGATCCCTGTGGAGGGTCGTGCGCGGTCCGCGGGGCGTGTCGGCCGTAGAGCTCTCGCGCTCCGCCGGACGAAATCCTTCCTTGCGCACCCGAGACTCCTCGGCCCTGAGGGCCATCTGCTCGAGGCTGTCCAGGATGGGACCAGGCCGCGCCGTGGCGGTGCCGATGGCGACGGCGCCGTACGCGCCTCGCCGACAGAACACCCAGACCTCGTCTCGGACCGTGACGAACCCGCGTTCGACCTCCCCGAGCGCACTGATCCGCGTCCACACGTCGAGCGTCCTGCCCTCCTCGATAGCTGGAGAAGCACCCAGAGCCAGTCCATCCCGCGACACCATCAGGCACGACCGGACGTCAGCAAGTCCGGCCACCACGGCTTGAGTCAGCGCCGCGAAATCAATGGACATGGCTTCCTGATCGAAATTCTCGGCCTCAGTTGCTGGGCGCTTGAGCGAAAGCAGTAGGAAGGGCTGGGAGGGGGTCCCCCGGCTCACCTATCCCTGGTATTGCTCCCTCAGCCGCAGGAACTCGTCGTAGGAAGCTGTGAACGCGTGGTGACCCTGGGCGTCGATCACGACGTAGTACAGCCACTTGCCCTTCGCAGGGGACAGCGCGGCCTGCAACGAGGCCAGACCCGGACTGGCGATCGGCGTGGGCGGAAGCCCTTGATGCAGATAGGTGTTGTACGGGCTTTGGACCTTCAGGTCGTCCAGGGTCAGCGGCCTCCATGCACCGAGGGCGTACTGAACCGTCGCGTCGATCTGGAGCGGCATCCCTCGAGCCAGGCGGTTGTAGATGACCCGAGCGATCTTCGGCCGATCCTCGGGAAACCGGGCCTCGCGCTCGATCATCGCGGCCACCGTCACCACGTCGTAGGGGCGCTTGAGACCGAGCTGCTTGTAACTGCTCCAGGGGAGGTCCCGTACCTCGAGCTTGAACTGCGCGAGGAGGCGCTTGATCACGTCTCCGGCGCTCACGCCGGCCGGGAACTCGTACTTCTTCGGGAACAGGAACCCCTCGAGCGACGTGGCTCCCTTGGGGAGGTACGGAGAGAGGGACCACTTCCCGTCCGCCACGGCCTTCTGGAAGTCGGCCCGGCGGATCCCGAGCTGATCCTGAATCCTGGTCGCGATCTGGGCGACGGTGAGCCCTTCGGGCAGTAGGGCCTGGACCGATCTCTTCGGTAACGGGCCCTTCTTGAGGGCATCCAGCGCCTCCTCGACGCTCATGTTGGTGGTGAGGTTCGTGTAGACGCCGGCCTGGAACCCTCCGGAAAAGCCTCGGAATCTCGCCATCAGCTTGAACGCCCAGGTGGAACGGATCACTCCTTCATCCTCGAGGAGTGCGGCCACCTGGGATCCGGAGGCGCCGGGAGGAATGGTGACGACAAGCTTCGTCTTCGGTCCCGACGCTCCCGTCGCCCACGTCCAGAACCCCACCCCGGTCGCCGCGAACGCGATGAGGAGGACCAGGATGGTGGCGAGGATGACGAGCCCCCTGCGTCGTTCCCGGGGTTTGTGATCCGCTCGCTTGGGGAGCGTCTCGAGCATCGCGGCAAAGGATACCCGGATCGGAACGGGCCGAAGCTGGTCCCTGTCGCCCTGCGGGGTCAGGGGCTCGTGCGATCGAGAAACGCCTGCAAGATGACGGTCGCCGCGGTCTGATCCACGACCTGTCGCCGGCTCCGGCCCCCCAGGCCGCTCTCCTCCAGACTCCGCTCGGCTTGCACGGTGGTCAGGCGCTCATCCTCGAGGAAGACGGGAAGGCCGAGAAAGTCTCGAAGCGCATCGGCGAACTTCTCGGCGTGATCCGTGGCCTTGTTCTTCCGGCCCGAGAGGGAAAGGGGATGCCCAACTACGATCGCGGTCACCTGATGCTCCCTCACCATCGAGGCGATGGCCTTGACATCCTCTGGGGCACCAGTCCGGACGGTCCCCATCGGAACGGCCAGGCGGCGGTCCGGGTCCGAGATCGCCACGCCGATCCTGGACTGTCCGAGGTCCAATCCGAGGACGCGGCCTCGCGCCTCCTCACGGACCTGATTCTGTTCAACCACCGGCGAGGAGCGACTGCAGCCGGTCGGGGATCCCTGCCATGGCCCGGTCCAGGGCTTCGGACCTCGGCCCACCCGCCATAGCCAGGCGATCCTTCCCTCCGACCCCGCCCCCGATCAGCTTGGATGCCTCCTCCAGGAGTTGCTTCGCACTGACCGTGCCGGCCAGAGGACCCGTGACCGAGGCCACCAGCCGGGCCCCGCGATCCCCGGCCGTTCCCAGGACCACCGCGGCCCGGTCCGCCCCGTTGCCGGTTAGGCGGCTCGCCAGCTTCGTAGCGAGCTCCCGAAGCTCGGCCTCGGCCCGCCCGTTCATCCGGGCCAGCACGAGCTTGATTCCGGACACATCGAGAGCCGCCGAGGCCAGGCGCTCCACTTCACCCTGCTGCGCGGACCGGCGCAGCTTGGCCAGCTCGCCCTCCAGCTCCTTGATCCTGGCGACGGCCTGGCGGACCCGCTCGGGGGCCAGCGACGGATCCCCCGAGCCAACGGCCTCAGAGATCTCTTCCAGGAGCCGGCGCTCCACGTTCACCTGCTCGAGTGCGTCGGGGCCGATCAGCGCCTCTACGCGCCGGAGGCCAGACCCGATGCTTCCTTCGGAAACGATGCGCAGCAACCCCACTTCGCCCGTATGCCGGACGTGGGTACCACCGCACAGCTCGATCGAGTAGTCCCCAACCTCGACGACCCGAACGAGGTCGCCATACTTCTCGCCGAACAGCGCAATTGCCCCCTGGCTCTGGGCGAAGTCCCGGGTCGTCTCGTAGGCGCGCACCGGCGAGTCGCCGGCCAGCCGTCGGTTGGCCAGCAGCTCGATCTCCTCCAGCGCCACCCTGGGCACCGCTTCGAAGTGGGAGAAGTCGAAGCGGAGCCGACCCGGGACCACCAGAGACCCGGCCTGCCTGGCGTGCTCCCCGAGGAACTCACGGATGGTGTGGTGGAGGACATGTGTCCCCGTGTGGGATCGAGCCGCTCCTTCCCTCCGCTCGGCGTCCACGAGCGCTTCAACGACTTCCCCCTCCCGAACCTCGCCGCTCGAAACCACACCCTCGTGGACGATGGTTCCCCCGGGCCCAGGCCTGGTGTCGGTCACCTCGATGGATCCGTTCGCCGTCCTGATCGATCCTCGATCCCCTACCTGGCCGCCGCCCTCCGCATAGAACGGCGTCCGATCGAGCACCACCTCCACCCGCCGACCCTCATCGGCCGCGG
>JBKPAF010000094.1:0-32985 GCA_046726275.1 Actinomycetota bacterium | reverse complement strand
GCCTCCACCGTCCCCAGGTAAGCCTGCTCCTCCTCGGAGAGCTGGACGGCTCGTCGCTCCTCCTCCGGTGCCGAAGCGGCCACGGCCGGCTCCTGCTCGAACTCAGGCTCGAAGGTCCTCCCGGCCATCCCCTGATAGGCGAGGTACTGACCCTCTTGGATGGCATCGGCCGTGACCTTGGTGATCAGGGCGCAGGCCCTGATGGCGTCGTCATTGCCGGGAATGACGTAATCGACCTCGTCGGGGTCACAGTTGGTGTCAACGATGGCAATCACCGGGATGCCGAGCTTGCGGGCTTCTTTCACCGCGATGTGCTCGCGCTTGGTGTCGATGACGTAGATCGCATCCGGGATCCGCTCCATGTCCTGTAGGCCCGAGAGGTTCCGGTCCAGCTTCTCCTTCTCGTGGCGGAGCTTGAGGACCTCTTTCTTTGGGAGGAACTCGAAGGCGCCAGAGCGTTCCATCTCCCGAAGCTCCTTGAGGCGCTTCAGGCGCGTGTGCATGGTCTGGAAGTTCGTGAGCATGCCGCCCAGCCACCTCGTGGTGACGTGGGGCATATTCACCCGGCCGGCGTGCTCGAGAATCGTCTCCTGCGCCTGCTTCTTCGTCCCCACGTACAGGACCACGCCACCCCGACGTCCGATGTCCATCAGGAACTCGTAGGAGCGTTGCAGCCCCGTTAGGGTCTTCTCCAGGTCGATGATGTAGATGCCAGAGCGTTCCCCGAAGATGTACCGGCGCATCTTCGGGTTCCATCGCCTGGTCTGATGGCCGAAGTGCACACCGGCCTCGAGGAGCTCCCGCCGAGTGGCGACGGGCACGATTCGTTCCCCCTTCCGGTTATTGACCTCCGTCCAGCTCCGCCCCACCCCGGCCCGCGCGCGGGACCCCGGGGTGAGTCCCTGAACGTGTGGATTGCGGGGCAACGCCCCGCGCCGGCCAGTGTAACAGTTGGCCGTCGTCGGCAGTTACCAGTTACCCGCGGGCGGGGGTCCTCTGCCTTGTGCGCGTGCCCTCGGCGGGGGCCAGGGCGTGCTCGCGGATCAGGAACCAGCGGTACATGAACGCAGCCAGGACGGAGACGTGTAGGAACCCGACGATGAGGGCGAAGGCCCACACTGCGACGGAGGGCGTGGCGGCGGCGACCCGGCTGACCGGCGCGACCACCGCAACGAACAGCGTCCCCGCCAGATAGGCGGTGACCAGGAGCATGTGCTGCGGACCGGGGACCCGGGCCGCCTTGATGGAGAGCTGCGCCGCGCGAACGGCGCCAACGCCCTCGGCCACCGCGATCACTTGGGCGAAGGAGAAGAAGTACAGGCCGGCCACCAGGGCCACGATGACCCCCAGCGGACCCAGGAAGCCGGTGACCAGGTACAACGCGATGGTGGCGAGGGTCAGGAACCCAAGCTCGATCCCGGTCATCGGCACGAAGCTCCGCGCGGCCCGGCGCAGGGAGCCACGAACGTCTTGTCGTCCTGATGGCGATCGGAGCGCGTCATGGATCAGGCTGGCCAACAGAGACGTGAGAGCGGCCCGCACCAGCACTAACCCGACGGAGAAGGCGACGACCTGGCCGGGGCCCACGATCCGCCCCCCGGCCAGGAACTCGAGGTCGAGGAGGGTGTGGATGGGAGGAAGGGCGATCAGCAGGACCAGGGCCCGAGGGGCGGGCGACGTGACCACGCCGTAACCCGAGAACCCCAGCCACAGGCCGAGGACGGCAAGGAACGTGATGACCAGCAGCAGCGGGGAGCTACCCACGACGGCGACGCCTCGGGCGAGGGTGCTCGCCACCGGCGGCTGCAGCGAAGGGCGTCGCGCGGCCGAACCTCTCCTGCCGAGGAGGCCTCCCCACATGGAGGGGCGCCCCGCCTCCGATGACGCTCCCTGCCGTGGCACGGCTCGGGACCGCTCGGATGATCGGCGCGATGGGGAGGGTGAGGTAGCCCCTGAGGGCTCGGCTCTGGAGCCCGACGTCGACGATCCCCCCTCCCCCCGATATCCCGTGGGTCTCTTGCGCTTCCTCTTCTTGGCCATGGTGATCTGCCCTCAGTCGTTGATGGGTGCAACCTGTCCGTCGCCGTCCCCGGCGACGGGAGGATCGTGGGGACCCACGTGGGATTCGTCTGATAGCTGTTCAGGTTCGGGCCGCACCGATGCCGGCACATCTCCTTGTTCGGCGGAGCGGCGTCGCCGGAGAACCACCTGGAACAGAAGGAACAGCAACCCGAAGACCAGGACGAAGCCTCCGGCGTAGTTGAGCATCGCCTCGGGGAGGTCGAGCTCGGTCGGAGAAGGGACGTCCAGGAGGATGCCAGATGCATCGTGCTGAAACGCCACGGCAGCTCCTCGCTGGGAGTTGCTGGTGGTGATGAGCAGCTCTCCCGTCGGGACCAGGGCCCCCAGGGGACCGGTCACCAGGCGAGTCTTCCACAGGAGGTGTCCCGACCCGGTGTCGATCGCAGCCGCCGTTCCATCGTCCATTCCGACGAACACGCTCGTACCCACGATCAGCGGAGACGACCAGGAGACGAAGGAAGGGAACTGGAAGTCCCACCGCAGATCCCCGGTCGCGCCGGCGAAGCGATAGACGCCACCGCCCACGTCCATCGCGTACACATCTCCATCGGAGAAGGCGAGCGTGGCATGGAAGCTGAAGAAGTTTCGGACGGGAGACGACCATTGCAAGTCCCCGGACGCAGCATCGAACGCCCTCACCTGCCGGTCGCCCCAGCCCACGAACACCTTGCCCGCCGCCACCGTCGGTGATGCCACCCCGATGGCGATGCCTCTCGGCGAATAACTCCAGATGATCTTTCCCGTGGCTGCATCGAGCGCGTACAGGCGAGCGTCCCCCGTCCTCCCGTTCTCGCTCACCGCGTAGACCTTGCTTTCGAAGACTGCCGGTGCCGCCTCGACGTTGGCCTCCAGCCGTTTCTTCCAGCGGAGCGTTCCGCGTTCGGTGTCGATCGCGTAGACGAACCGGTCCCGCGACCCGACAAAGACGGTGCCGTCGGCGATCGTGGGCCCACCCCGGGAGATGTCCTCGATGGAGAACCGCCACCGCTGGGTGCGCGAAGCGAGGTCGACGGCAACGACGGCGCTCCTGCCGGGACCGCTACCTTCGGTGAACACGATGAGGTTCGCCGCACGATCGATGGCCGGTGGGGCGAGCGGCCCCTCCGCGCGCTCGATGTCGCTCCACAGGACTCTTCCCGTCGGCGGATCGAAGCCGAACAACCTGGTGATCCCGGTCGCTACGGCCAGCCCGGGCACCGATACCGCGTTCGACATCCTGGCGTCACCTTCCGGACGACCGCGCCAGGTGAGCCTCAGCGGAGGAACCGGGTCCCCGCCCGGAGCCATGCCGAGGTGGGCCGGCCCGCCCTGGAGTCCAGGCCAGGATCCGTCGGGCTCGGAGGTCTGGGCTGCGGCCGGCGTCACGAGCCAGCAGCAGGTCATCGCCGCACATGCGAGGAGAACCCTCGACCTCCACCTGGGTGGCGTGGATAAGTGCCGATCGGCGCGACCCTGGGCCGGACCTCCCCCGTTCAAGACCGCCCATTCTAGGTTGAGCCACGGGGAGGACCCCGTATCGCCACACCGGAGAGGCCGAACGGCCATGTTCGGATCTGCGCGGTTCCCTCAGCCTCCTGGAGGGGCGCCAGATGGATGAGATTCGAGACGTCGACCCCCTCCAGGAGGAGCATCGGGTCGATGTAGGTGGAGCCGACCCTTGCGCCGAAGTGAAGATGCGGCTCCGGGACCTCCGGATGCCCGTGGCCGCTGCGTGCCACGACGTTTCCCCGGGCCACGGATTGTCCCTTTTGTACCTGTACGTCCGACAGCCATGAATACGTCGTCCGGACGCCGTCGGTGTGGTCGATCGAGACGAAGAGGGAGCCTCCGACCCACCCGGCGAAGGCGACGATTCCCTCCCGCGCCGCCTTGACCTCGGTTCCGAACGCGGCGGCGATGTCGATGCCTCGGTGCCCTGCTTCATAGTCGCCGGGAGGTGGCTCGAACCCTCGGATGACCCGCCCCCGAAGGGGCCACGAGTACGAACCGTAATCCGGCACCCGGCCGGGGACGACGGCGGCAGGAGAGGGCGGGGAGACCGCCGCGATTCCCGAAAGCGCCAGGAAGGCAGCGAAGCAGATACGTACGGGCGTCAAAACGTGTCTCGCCTCCGACGCCCGGGGGTCAGCGGATCGACCGTACTTTGTTTTCGACTCGAACGCTATGAAAGACCTCACAGGTGAGCGGTTTTTCTCCCCGATCTAACCAAAGAGGGCCACTACCGGCCCGGCCAGCGATGGCGACCGCTAGGTGTCGTCCTGCTCCCGGAGATTGTTGCGGAGCAGACCGACTGCTTTGGTGTGGATCTGGCACACGCGCGACTCGGTGACCCCGAGGACGTCCCCGATCTCCGCTAGCGTCAGGCCCTCGAAGTAGTACAGCGTGATGACGATCTTCTCGCGCTCCGAGAGCGAGTTGATGGCCGCGGAGAGCATCGCCCGTGTCTCGTTTCCCTCGATCCCCGAGGAGGGATCGATCGCCGCCATGTCCGCCAACGTGTCAAGGAGTGAGAGCGACTCTCCGCGATCAGCCCCCGTCGAGACCACCTCTTCAAGCGCGGTCACGGTCACGAACGAGATCTGGGTCACGATGTCATGGAGCTCGGCCAGGCTCACTCCCAGATGCTCGGCGACTTCCGCGTCGGAAGGAGCGTGCTTCAGCTTGGCCTCCAACTCCGTGTACGCCTTCTCCACCTCTCTGGCCTTGAAGCGGACGGAGCGGGGTACCCAGTCGAGCGAACGGAGCTCGTCGATGATGGCGCCGCGGATCCTCGGGATGGCATACGTCTCGAACTTGATCTCGCGGGACCTGTCGAATTTCTCCAACGCGTCGATCAGCCCGAAGATCCCGTAGGAGACCAGATCCGCCTGTTCGACGTTAGCCGGAAGGCCGGTCGCCACTCTGCTGGCCACATACTTCACCAGGGGGGCGTAGTGGACGATGAGCTGCTCACGCGCGTCCTGCGAGCCGGTCTCTTTGAACTGCTCCCAGAGCTCCTCGAGGGACATGCCTTGTTTGAGCTTAGCCCCCCCGGAGCTGCGTCCGCGGGAGGCCCTCGAAGACGAAACGCGACTGGGCATCAGGCTCTCGGGTGACTTTGTCGGTATGCGTCGAACAGCCTACCCCTTGAGACGTGGGTGTATCTCTGCGTCGTGGCCAGACTCGCGTGTCCCAGGAGGTCCTGCACGGTCCGGATGTCCGCTCCACCCTCGAGCAGGTGGGTGGCGAAGGAATGGCGGAGCGTGTGGGGGCTCACCTTCCGCCCCTCCAGAACCTCTCGCACATATCGTTCAACAAGCGCCCGGGCGTCTCGAGCCCCCAGCCGCTTGCGCCGGCGGTTGAGGAACAGCGCGGATCGGTCTGGTTCACGAAGAGACTCTCCTTTCCCTTCGTCGCTGGAGGGCAGAAAAGCGGCGCGCCCCGACGCAAGGTAATCGCCCACGGCCCGTGCGGCGAAGTCCCCCATTGGAACCACCCGCTCCTTCCGCCCCTTGCCCATCACCCTCACCCTCTGCCCATCGACGTCGACGTCCTCAACGTCCAGCCCACAGAGCTCGGCGACCCGAAGGCCGCATCCGTACAAGAGCTCGAGCACCGCCCGATCCCGGAGCACCCTGGCCGCTCTGGTTGCATCGGCACCCGCGCCCGACCACCCCGGAGCCGTGGCGAGAAGCTCCGCCTCCGGCGCCTTGAGGACGGTTGGAAGACGCGAAGTCGGAGTGGGCCCGGAGAGCAGCACCGCTGGGTTGGTTTTCACGATCCCGCGCCGGGTCGCCCACGAGTAGAAGGTCCGAACGGCTGCCGCCTTCCGGTGCAGGCTGCTGCGCGCATAGCCGCGGGTCCGGAGCTGGGCCAGCCAGCGTCGAAGCAGGGAATGATCCGCGTCGAAGAAGCTGCGGTGGCCTCGGGCCAGGAACATGGAGAGCGAGGTCAGATCGTTCCGGTAGGCGAGAACGGTGTGCGCGGAAAGCCCTCGCTCGAGGCGGAGGTGGTCCACGAACGCGGCGATCGCCCTGGCGTCTGCGGGCACGACTGTGGCGTTGGAACCCGTGGATGTCCTCCGGCTCGCGAGATGAACCCCCGACTTGTAGCACAACGAATCCGCGGATCAAGAGCTTCCCTTGTCTCCCAGCCGCCGCTCAAATCGCCCGCCCACGTGCCGGATCAGGCTCCGCATCTCCAGGCCGACCAGCGCCGAGATCACCGAGGGGAGCGGAAGGCCCGTCCGGCGAGCGACCGTGTCGGGAGGCGAGGCCTCGGTGAGGGCGTCCCAGACCTTGCGTTCGTCCACTCCCAACCCGAGAGCAGGCGTGCCGGGCTCACCTCCGCGAGCCTCCTCCGATGCTCGCTCCAGACCCAGGTCCGCCAGCAGGTCGTCCGCGCCCCGGATCAACGTGGCTCCGTCGCGGATGAGGGAATGCGGAACCGCGGACAACGCGCTCGTCCAGGCTCCGGGGACGGCGAAGACCTCGCGCCCGAGGTCCAGAACGTGATCGGCCGTGATCATCGACCCGCTCCCCGAGGCGCCCTCCACGACAACGACGGCTCGCGAGAGCGCTGCCACGATGCGATTCCGAGCCGGGAACCGGTAGGGCTCCGGCGGAAGTCCAGGGGGATACTCGCTCACCAGCGCGCCCGAAGCGGCGACCCGCTCGAGGAGCCTGCGGTTCTGGCGGGGGTACGGCACGTCGATGCCGCACCCGAGAACCGCCACGCTCGTCCCTCCGGCTTCAAGGGCCCCGCGGTGGGCCGCCGAGTCGATTCCTCGGGCTCCACCGCTCACCACGCACACACCGGCCCGGGCGAGGGCGGCCGCCAGCATCGTGGCGATCTCTCGTCCCCCCGACGAGCAGTTCCGCGCCCCGACGATAGCCACCCGGGGTTCGAGCCGCGGAAGGGGCCACCCCCTGACGAACAGCCCTGCTGGAGGATCGAACAGATCGCAAAGCTCGCGTGGGTACTCATGGTCACCCGTCGCCACCAGCCGAGACTCGGTCGCCGGAAGCTTCGCGAGGATGTCACCACCCCGTTGCGCTCGGGCGTGGGCACGGTCCCCCTCGCTTCCGATCCGACCCTCCCGCACCGCGAGCAGGCAGGCCCGAGCAGACCGCCGGGACTGAGCCGCTTCCAGGAGCCGACGAGGGGTGAGCGAGGCGAGACCGAGCAGGAGGGCAAGCGCCTCACGATCCTCCGTTCCGGAGACGAACCTCCGCGGCCATTTCGACCCCGCGGTTCCATCACTGACTCCTCCGGTCACGGCAAGGGCGTGGTGATCCCCAAGGCCCGAATCCCTCATCCCACGCTGGCCACCTCCTCGGATCGCGCGCCCGACCGGTAACCGAGGGCCTCGGCCACGTCCCCCCGCTCGACCTCTTCTCGCCCAGCGAGGTCCGCGATGGTTCGCGCGACCTTCAGCACCCGGTCGAAGGATCGGCCGGAGAGCAACAGGCCCTCCACTGCGCCCGACAGCAATGCTTCGGCGGAGTCGGTCAGACGGGCCTCCCGCCGGGCCATCGCCCCGGGCATCTGGGAGTTGCAGCTCCACGGCGTCTGGCTCAAGCGCGTGCGCTGCCGATCTCGCGCGACCTCCACGCGCGCCCTGACGACCGAGGAAGCCTCGCCGAGCTCGGACCCGAGGAGCTCTGACCGGGTCAACCGGGGCACCGAGAGCTGGAGGTCGACGCGATCGAGCATGGGCCCCGACAGCCGCTGCCGGTAGGCCTCGAGGCGATTGGGCAGGCACCGGCAGTGCCGCCTCACGTCCCCCTCGAATCCGCAGGGGCACGGATTCGACGCGGCGATCAGGGCGAACCGAGCGGGGAACTCGACCGCACCCGCGGCTCGGGCCACCACGATCCGGCCATCCTCAAGCGGCTGCCGCAGACCCTCCACGGCATCACGGCGAAACTCGGTGAACTCGTCCAGGAACAGGACTCCGTTATGGGCGAGCGATGCCTCTCCGGGCCTGAGGAATCCGGATCCGCCCCCGATCAGCCCGGCCGGCGAGATCGTGTGGTGAGGGGCTCGGAACGGACGGGTGCCCACCAATCCCCCGCCGGTGAGGATCCCCGCGACGGAGTGAAGCCTGGTGACCTCGAGCGCCTCCTGCCGGGTCATCGTGGGAAGGATTGAGGGAAGCCGCCGGGCGAGCATGGTCTTACCCGCACCCGGCGGCCCGATCAGCAATGCGTTGTGACCTCCCGCCGCCGCGATCTCGAGCGCGCGGCGGGCCGCGCCCTGGCCCCGGATCTCGGAGAAGTCCACGGCAGATCCGGGGTCCGCCCGCGCGGCAGGCGCAGGCGAGCCGGAAGCCCGGGGGACCTCCTCGCCGCGGAGGAAACCGACGACGGCCGCCAGCGAAGGCGCGGCCACCACGTGCAGCCCTTCCACGAGCTCCGCTTCGGCGAGGTTCTCCTCGGGCACTACGACCCCTTCGAGGTCGCCCCTCGCCGCGGCGATGGCAACGGCGAGGATCCCCGGCGTCGCGACGAGCTCACCCTTGAGGGAGAGCTCTCCGGCGAACGCGTACGCCGACAACAGGCGCCTCGGGACCTGGGCGGACGCCGCCAGCACCCCCAGCGCGATGGGTAGATCGAAGCCGGGGCCGTCTTTCCTCGTACCCGCCGGAGACAGATTGACGACCACCCGCCGGAGGGGCCATTCCAGTCCCGAGCCCTCGACGGCAGGACGGACCCTGTCCCGCGCATCTTGTACCGCCGCACCGGGCAGTCCGGTGATCGTGAGCGAGGGCAAGCCCCTCCCGACGTGCGCTTCCACCTTGATGAGGTGGCCGTGGACCCCCACCACGGCGACCCCGAAAACCCTGCCGTACATCGTCCGCAGGGTAGGTCGAGCCACCGACATGCCCGGTGGTCACGGACGGTGACCTGCGCAGCCAGATCAGAATGCGCTCTCGAACACGAACACGGTCGCGTTGTCCGCAGGGTCGAGCAACACGCTCGCCACGTCGAATCTGATCGAGGATGGCTGATGCCCAGAGGCCGCCAGAAACGCCTCGGCGAGAATCCTGAGCTTCCGCTGCTTCTTCCAGGTCACCGCCTCATGCGGGCCGCCGAACCTGAGCCCCCGTCTCGCCTTCACCTCGCAGAAGATCATCAGCGAACCTTTCGCGACGACGAGGTCGAGCTCGCCCAGCCCGCACCGCCAGTTGCGAGCCACCTCCCGATACCCACCCCGGCGGTAGTGAGCCAGGGCAGCCGCTTCTCCTGCCCGTCCACAATCGAGTCGGGTCGGTGGCTCGCTCATCGACGGAAGTGTCGACCGTGCCGACGACATGGAGTCGTCGGCTGCGCCTACGGACCGGCTCGAAACCGCCCGGCGTGAGGTCTACTCGAGCGGGTCGGCGGGGTCGGGCGTCACGCCCAGGGCGTCGTCGGGGGCGATCTCCTTGTGCGAGAGCTCCTCGACGTTCACGTCCCTGGTGGTAACCACCTGCACCTTCGTCACAAACCGGGCGGGTCGGTACATGTCCCACACCCAGGCGTCGGTCAGCTCGACCTCGAACCACACTCCGCCCGCATCGTCGTGCTTCTTGAGGTCAACGCGGTTGGCGAGGTAGAAGCGCCGTTCGGTCTCAACGACGTAGGAGAACATCTGCACGACGTCGCGGTACTCGCGCCACAGACGGATCTCCAGATCGTCCTCGAACCGCTCGATGTCCTCGTCGCTCATCTCGCCTGACCCCTCATAGGTTCTCTAGGTCTACCACTGCGGGCCGGTCGTCGACCTCGAGCGTCTCGGGTGACTCCCCTTCTCGATCGCCGGAGTCCAGCGGCTCCTTGGGCGGAACCAGACCACGGCCGTAGAGACGAAGGTAGGTCTCACGATCGTCCATGTACAGGCCCATGCCCTTGAAGGACATCCTATGGATCGGGCATGGCCCGTACCGAGCGATGGCCGCCCGATGGGACGCCGTCCCGTACCCACGATGACGATCGAAGCCGTACCGGGGGTAGCGCCGGTGGTACCGGTCCATCATGCGGTCCCGGGTCACCTTGGCGACGACGGACGCGGCCGCAACCGATGCCGTCACGACGTCACCCTTCTTGATCGACAGGTGCGGCAGCCGAACGCCCGGCATGGGAAACCCATCGGTCAGCACGAAGTCGGGCCGCGTGTCCAGCGCTTTGATGGCGAGTCGCAGCAACCGCAGGTTGGACACGTGCAGCCCGCGGCTGTCGATCCGTCGCGGAAACGACCGGCAGACCGCCACCGAGACCGCGGCTTCCCGGATCCGATCGAACCATTCGTCTCGCTGGTGCGGCGTGAGGAGCTTGGAGTCCGCCAGTCCGTCCACGTCGAACGGCCAGGGAAGGATCACCGCTGCCGCCAGGAGCGGACCGGCCAGGGCACCCCTCCCCGCCTCGTCCACACCGGCGATCAGGCGGAACCCCTGCGCGTGGAGCTGGCGCTCGTAGTGGTCGATGGGCCTCATGGCGTCCGAGGCCGCATTCGTCACGTCCCGTGAAGCCACCCGATCCTCGACGGCGGCCAGATGATGACGAAGGCACGGCCGATCACGTTGTCGTACGGGATGAAGCCTAGCCCGTACCGGGAATCCTTGGAGTCGGTGCGGTTGTCTCCCATCACGAACAGGCTGTCGGCCGGCACGCGCACCGGCCCGAACGGGCGAACGTCCTTGCTCCTGATGTACGGCTCGTCGAGGGGCTTGCCGTCGATGTAGACGACTCCGTCTCTGCCCTCCAGCGTTTCCCCCGGCAGTCCGATCACACGCTTGATGAAGTCCTTCTCGGGGCTGGTGGAGACGCCCAGCCCCTCGGTGAGCCAGTGCCAGAACGCTTGGACGGCGTTCCTGTGGCCCTGGGCGGCCGGGTTGGGATCGGAGAACACGATGATGTCGCCCCGGCGGGGGGGATGGAGGTGGTAGACGACCTTGTTCACCAGCACCCGATCTCCCGGATTGAGCGTGTTCTGCATCGACTCGGACGGGATGAAGAAGGCTTGGATGAGGAACGTCTTGATGAGGAGGGCCAACGCAAACGCGACGACGAGCAGGAACGGGAGCTCCTTTGCGAACCCGAACGCGCCGCCCTTCTTTGCCTTCGGCTTGGCTGCCTCGGCACCGGAGGAGGAATCCGGAGCAGGAGTCGCGGAGTCAGCCGTTACCGGAGCTGGTGCGCCTTCGACCACGTGAGGGACGGCGCGCTGCTCAGGTTCCGGTGGTGGATCGGTCGTGATAGGCCGCCCGGAAGGGTCTTCGGGCCGGTCCGAACCGGGACGTGGAGAAGGGCCCGAGGACATGCCGTCAGGCCTGCTCCGCCTCAGCTCCCTGCTCGGGCTCCTCCACGGCGCCTCGAGCCGGGACCGGCTCCCTCCGCTCCCGGATCCGCGCCCGCTTCCCACGGCGCTCCCTGAGGTAGTAGAGCTTGGCGCGACGTACGCGTCCTCGGGAGACCACCTCGATCCTGGCGATGGTGGGCGAGTGCACCGGGAACGTGCGCTCCACCCCCACCCCGAACGAGACCTTCCGAACGGTGAACGTCTCTCGGAGACCGCCACCCTGGCGCCGGATAACCACGCCCTGGAACACCTGGATGCGCTCCCGGCCGGCTTCGGCCACGCGCACATGGACGCGAACCGTATCGCCCGGTCTGAATTCGGGGAGGTCTTCGCGCAGGCGCGGCTTCTCGACGAGGTCGACTTTGTTCATAGCGTGACTGTTCCGGATCCCTGGTGAACGCGGTTGGCAATCATAGCATCGGCAGATCGACTCTCCGGCTTGTTCTGGCCGGCGCCATTGCGGTGGTCTAGGGATCTCCTTGTTCGGGCTGTGTCAGGTCGGGACGGTTCCTCCGCGTCTTCTCCGCCGATTGACGGTGCCGCCATTCCTCGATCCTGGAGTGATCGCCCGACAGGAGGACGTCGGGCACCTCCATGCCTCGGAAGGACGCTGGGCGGGTGTAGTGCGGGTGATCGAGCAGCCCGTCCTCGAATGACTCTGCGGTCAGGGACTCCTGGTTCCCGACAACGCCCGGGACCAAGCGGCTGACCGCTTCGACCAGGGCCAGCGCGGCCACCTCGCCCCCCGCGAGGACGAAGTCCCCGATGGAGATCTCCTCTGCCGGGAGCCCCGCAACGACGCGCTCGTCCACTCCTTCGTACCGCCCGCAGATCAGCACCAGCCAGCGTTCCCTGGCCAACTCCCTGACGAGCTGCTGGTCGAGACGCCGGCCGGATGGAGACATCAGGATGATCCTCTTGTCGCCGGGCGGCAGGGACTCCACGGCCTCGAAGATGGGCTCGGGCTTCATCACCATCCCCGGGCCCCCGCCGAATCCGTAGTCGTCCACCTGACGGTGCTTGTCGCGGGCGTGCTCCCGGATGTCGTGCAGATGCACCGCCACCAAGCCGGAGTTCACTGCCCGCCCTAGGAGGCTCTCCTGGAGGGGCCCATCGAAGATGCCCGGGAAGAGCGTGAGGACGTCGAACCGGATCGATGCCTCACTCATGACGATGTGAGTCCGGGAACCTCGCGCACGACGACCCGTCTGCCCGGCACATCCACTTCGGAGACCACGTCTCTGAGGGCCGGGATCAGCACCTCGCCATCGTCACCATCGGTTGCCCAGACGTCGTTGGCCTGCGTGTGCATGATCTCCCGGATCCGGCCGATCCGGCGTCCGTCCTGGGTGAGCACTTCGCACCCGATGAGATCGTGGGACCAGTACTCCCCATCCGGGAGCGGTGGTGAGGTCGACGCTCGGACGAACAGGTAGCGGCCACGGAGCGAGTCGGCCGACGTGCGATCTCCGATCCCGCGAAATGCCACTAAGAGTCGCTGCTGGTGCGGCCTGGATGCAGCCACGGTCAGGGGCCGGTCCTCGTTCTCGTCGAGGAAGACGGTGGATCCGGCGTCGAAGCGCGAGGTCACTTGAGACAACGGGAGAACCGCGACCTCACCCTTCACTCCGTGGGTCCGGGTGATCCGGCCCACGGCGATCCACCGGGGCCGTTCGCTCACCCCACGATCTCGACCAAGGCTGTCACCCCGCCCCTCGTGCCGGCTGCCCTGACGACATCCCTGATGGCGCGGGCCGTCCGGCCACCCCGGCCGATCACCTTTCCGACGTCTTCGGGGGCCACCAGAAGCTTGAGGATCACCGTCTGGTCGCTCCGTTCCTCCGTCACCTGGACTGCGTCCGGGTCATCGACCAGGTTCCTGGCGATGTACTCGAGGACCTCCTTCACCCGAGCCTCGTCAGGCCGAGTTGGGGGCCTCGGAGGAGGCGGGGGTGTCAGATGCGCGCTTGGAGCCGGCGGCCGCCGGGCCACTCTTGGCCCCGGGCCCCTTCTTCGTCTCCTGGAAGCGGTCCCAGATGCCCTGGATCCTCAACAGGTGAACCACCTGTTCGGTGGGCTGGGCGCCCTGGGAGAGCCAGTAGAGGGCACGGTCCTGGTCGATCTCGATCTCGGAGGGATCGGCCAGGGGACGGTACTTCCCGATGTTTTCGATGAACCGGCCGTCGCGAGGACTCCGCGAATCGGCCACCACGACGCGGAAGAAGGGACGTTTGGTGGCTCCCATCCGCATCAGCCTGATCTTCACCATGTTAGCGACTCCTCTCGGCCGTCGAGAGACCGTGTCTCCCGCTCGGATGCTCCGAACTCGTTACGTGCCAGGAAGGTTGATGCCTGGGGGGAGCTTCGGCAGCCTCAGACCCTTTCCACCGCGGCCGCCGAACCCGGCCATCCCCATCATCGACTTCATCATCTTCCTTGCTTGGGCGAACTGCTTGAGGAGAGCGTTCACCTCGTGCGTGGTCGTGCCCGCTCCCCGGGCGATGCGCAGCCGCCGGCTCCCGCCGATGATAGCGGGGTTCCGCCGCTCCTCCGGCGTCATGGAACAGATGATCGCCTCGGTCCGGGCGAGCTCCCCCTCGTCGACCTGGAGGTCCTTGAGCTGTTCCTTCCCCCCAGGCATTCCGGGCAGCATGGCCAAGAGGTCCTGCAGCGGCCCCAGCTTCTTGACCTGGCGCATCTGCTCCAGGAAGTCCTCCAGGGTGAACTGGGCGCGAGCCATCTTCTCGGCAGCCTCGGCCGCCTTCTCTTGGTCCATCTCCTTCTCGGCCTTCTCGATGAGCGTGAGCACGTCGCCCATCCCGAGGATGCGAGAGGCCATGCGATCCGGATAGAACGGCTCGAGGTCGCTCGGCTTCTCCCCGGTGCCCGCGAAGAAGATTGGCCGGCCCGTGACGTGGGTGATGGAGAGCGCAGCCCCGCCCCGGGAATCACCATCCAGCTTGGTCAGGACGAAGCCGGTGACGTCGACCTCCCGCATGAACTCCCGGGCCTGGATGACGGCGTCCTGCCCGGTCATCGAGTCGCAGGCCATCAGGACATGGTGTGGACCGAGGGCGTCCTTGACCCGCCGGGCCTCCTTCATCATGTCGGGGTCGACGTGCAGCCGCCCTGCGGTGTCCACGATGACCACGTTGCGTCCTTCGCGGACGGCCTGCTTCAGGGCGCTCTTGGCTACTTTCTCGGGCTTGTTCCCGTCCGACACCACCGGGACGCCGATCTCACCGCCCAGCGTGAACAGCTGCTCGATGGCGGCCGGCCTCTGGAGGTCCGCAGCGACGAGCAGCGGCTGGCGACCCTTCTCTTTCTTCAACCATTGAGCGAGCTTTGCGCAGGCGGTGGTCTTTCCCGACCCCTGGACCCCGGCCATCATCACCACCACGGGGTTGACCCCCGGCAGCGTGAAGGGACGGTGCTCGCCGCCCAGGGTCTGGGTGAGCTCGTCCCGGACGACTTTGATGACCTGTTGGGCCGGGGTCAGGCTCCGCATGACCTCGTCCGACAGAGCGCGGGCACGAACCCTGGCCAGGAAGTCGTCGACGACCTCCAGCGACGCGTCCGCCTCGAGCAGGGCCGTGCGGATGTCCGCGAGGGCCGCATCCACCTGCTTCGGATGGAGCTTGCCTCGCGAGCGAAGCTTGCGGAAGACCGCGTTCAGGCGGTCGTTCAGGGTGTCGAACATTTGGTCTGTCGGGATGGACTGGCGCGTATGCTTCTTGTGAGAGGCCATTGTACGACCGGGGCGGCGCACGGCGGATGGAACCGATAGCGGCTGGCGCGAGCAAGGAACTGGAACGGGCCCGGCGGCTGGAGCGAGGCCTGATCCGTGTGCGCTGGTTCGCGGTCATCCTCGGCTTCTACCTGGTCTATCAGTCGAACTCCGGACCTCCTCCGTACGCAAGCACCACGGTCCTTCTGCTTGGGTACTCCCTCATCTCCGTGCTGGGAGCCGGCAATCTGCTGATCTGGATCGGGGTCGGCCGGGCAACGACGCTCGTGTCGCTCCAACGGCTGGGCTGGAGCGCCTTCGTGATGGACGCCCTGGTCATCTTCTCGCTGGCCTGGATCTATAGCTACGACCCCAAAGGGTCCGTGTGGGTGGTCATCTACATCCTGCCCCTGGAGGGAGCCCTGCGGTACCAGTTGGAGGGCGCGATGGTGACCGTGGCCATCACGCTCGTCTCCGAGGTCGCCCGCGAGGCCTACCTCGCGGCGCGCTTCCCCGAGTACCCGTTCCTCCTGGCGAACGTGGCCTTCCGTGTGGGCATCCAGGCGATCATCGCCCTGGTCGCGGGGTTCATGTCCAGATCGCTGGCCCGGCAGGCAGAACGGGCCACCCGGCAGGCCCACCAGGCCGAGGAGGCAGCCACCAGGGAGGCCCTCGCTCGACGCGAGCTCGCCGCCTTCAACACCGCAATCCTCACGGGCGTCGCCGCGGAGGACCTGGACACCTCGATCCAGCTCATGGCCGGCGCCATCGGGCGCGACCTTCAGTTCGAAGCCTTGTCGATCCTGCTTCGGGACGGCGATGAGCTGGTGGTCAAAGGGATGTACGGCATGCCCTTCTACGAGGACCGGATCCCCTTCGGCAAGGGTGTGTGCGGAACCGTGGCGGCCACGGGCCGATCACAGATCGTCCCCGACGTGACGCAGCACGAGAACTACATCGAGGCTGACCCCGACATGCGTTCCGAGATGGCCGTCCCGATGAGGATCGGCGACGAGCTCATCGGCGTCCTCGACGTGGAGAGCCGATCTCCCGACGCGTTCGACCAGTCCTCACTCGGCTTGCTGACTCGCCTGTCCGATCAGATCGCCCTCGTCGCTCACAGCAACAGGCTGCTCTCGCAGCAACGCGAGACCATGAGACGGCTTCAGGAGCTCGACCAGATGAAGTCGGACTTCATCGCGATCACCAGCCACGAGCTCCGTACTCCTATCACGGCGATCCGAGGGTTCGTGAACACCCTCCAGCGGAACCAGGACCGCCTTTCAGTTGACCAGCTGACCAATTTCATGCAGATCATCGACCGCCAGAGTGCCCGACTGGCCCGGCTGGTCGAAGACCTCCTGTTCGTCTCCCGCATCGAGGCCGGAACGATCAGGTTCGAATCCATACCCGTGGACCTCGGACAATTCCTCGCCGAGACCGTCGAGCCCCTTGGGCCGGAGAGGCGGGCACGGGTGCGGGTGAACGTCGAGCCGTCCGGCGCGACGATCCGTACGGATCCGCACCGGCTCGATCAAATCCTTCGGAATCTGGTCGAGAACGCGTTGAAGTTCTCGCCTCCGGACGCCGAGGTTCGGATCGACGGCCTGGTCCGGGACGACTGGTTCCAGCTCGCCGTGACGGACCAGGGGGTCGGGATCCCGCCCGACTCCCTCCCGATGATCTTCGACCGTTTCCACCAGGTCGGTCAGGCCATGACCAGGGAGATCGAGGGGGCCGGTCTTGGGCTCTACATCACCAAGCGACTGGTAGACGCCATGGGAGGAACCATCACGGTCACGTCGGGCATTGGAGAAGGCTCGACCTTCCGCGTCTGGCTCCCCGTCGTGCTCCCGAGCGAGGATGGAGAGGACCTCGGCGAATCGACGATGGCCGGTGCGTTGGAGAAGGCCGGCGCCGAGGAGCGTCCGGCCGGAGCCGGAGTGGTCACCCCACGGGAATAGCGGCCCCGTGGAGCTCTCCGAACGTCCTGGCGAGATCCTCGATCTGGTAGTGCGCGTTCAGCCCGCTCGGGTTCGGGAGGAGCCACACCCGGGAACGGCACATCTGGCCCGGCTGCGGCCCGACGTCCGCGCCACCCTGTCCGAAGGCGGTCCTGTAGGCGCCGAGGCCGAGAAAGGCCACGAACCGCGGCTCGTCCCGGCACACCTTCCGCTCGAGTCGCCGCGCGCCTCGACGGAGCTCTTCCGGAGTGAGCTCGTCGGCACCGGCAGTGGCCCGATCCACAAGGTTCGTGATGCCCACGCCCCGGTCGAGCAGCTGTTCTTCCTCGAACGGCGAGAGGACGCGATCGGTGAATCCGGCCAGGCGCAAGGCCTTCCAGAACCGATTCCCAGGCCTGGCGAAGTGATGGCCCACCGCCCCCGAGTACAGCCCAGGATTGATCCCGACGAAGAGGACCGCCAGATGCGGCGCGAGGACATCGGGAACCTTCGCACCTCGGGCGGCGGCGATCTGATCCCGGGTCGGACGCCACGGTACCGTCGCTCCCGCCGGCCCTGAAGTCCTCACGCGGCCAGGTACGTCGAGAGCCCGTCTCGAAGCGGGGTTAGGCGGAGATCGAACTCCTTCAGGAGGGCCTTCGTATCGGCGGTGGCCTCGTCCGTGGCGAAGTCGACAGCCTCGGGAGAAAGTGGAGGCCTGGGAAGGACCTGGAGGAAGAACCCCGCGAGCCTGGGGAGGAACGGCGGGAAGTGCACGAGCGGCTTCACCTTCCCACGAACCTCCATCATGGTTCGCAGCACCTCGTTCATGGTCAGGACGTCGGGGCCGCCGATCTCGAACGTCCCCGCCGGGCCGCCTGAGCGCGCTGCCTGTGCGAGCGCCTCGGCGACATCTTCCACGAAGACGGGCTGAAGCCGCTGAGAGCCGTCCCCGATGACCGGGACGAACGGCAACCAGCGATGGAACGCGACGAACTTGTTCAGCCCGGGATCCTCGGCACCGTAGACCCACGAGGGGCGGATGATCGCGTGGATGATCCCGGTGGCCCGGATGGCCTCTTCGCCGAACCACTTCGCCCGGTACCGGACCCCGGGCGCGTCGGGGCGGACGCCGGTCCCTGACGTGTAGACATATCGCGATACGCGCGCGTTCGCGGCGGCGTTGACGAGTCGCTCGGTCCCTCGATGGTCGAACTCCTCGAACGTGTACCGCTTGCGCGGCTTCTCCGCGGGAAACGTGGGGAAGGTAAGCGCCTGAATGACGGCCTCCGCGCCTTGGAGGGCCCTGTCCAGCGACGGCGGATCGAGGACGTCCCCGAGAACGACGCGGGCGCCCAACCCTTCGATCCTGGTGCGCGACCGCTCGGGGTGCGCGGTCATCACCCCGACGTCATCTCCACTCGCGACCAGATTGCGCACCACCGCGGCCCCGATGAAGCCGCTCCCCCCAGCGACGAGGATCATGCAGAACCCACTTTCACCGAGGCAACGATCATCGCGACTTCGGCTGGAAAATAGAAGACGCCGACGGACAGAGCTCCCAACACGACGAACGCACCGAGCAGAACGGCCACGCCGACGAGCGCCGGCTGGGACCGGTACCGAGTCCCGACGAGCCCGATCGCGGCCAGCGCCACCGGGACGGTCAGCGGCAGGGCGACGCTCCAACCCTGGATCTGGACGAGATTCGGATGAGTAACTCTGGTCTCCGGTTTTGGAGGGATCGCCTTGACGCTGGGCGAGGCCGCCGAAGTGGCCGTTTCTCCCACCTCTGTTCCCAGGGGAGCGAGGAGGAGCACCAGGGAAGCCCCGAGCGCCAGCACGAAGCTAGCGAGGGCCCATTTCATACAAGCTTCTACTCGGGGATCCGCCATGCTGATATCATACGAACGTATGAATGACTCGGTCAACTTGGCTAGCGCAATCATCGATGCCCCAGACACTCGGCAGAAGCTCATCGATGGGACGTTGCGAACGCTGAAGGCCCGAGGCCTGGCCCGAACGACCTCGAGGGCCATCGCGGCCGAAAGCGGGGTGAACCTGGGGGGGATCACCTATCACTTCGGATCCAAGGACGAGTTGGTGGCGCACGCCCTTCTCGTCGCCGTCCGTGGGTGGATCGAGCCGGCCGTCGATGCGTTGCGCCGCGAGGCGCCGGCGCCGGTCCGGATGATGGAAGCCGTTCAGGCGCTCCAGGACTCCTTCGAGCGGGCAAGGGATCTGCTCCCCGTCTATCTGGAAGCGCTGGTACACGCCAATCGGAGCGACTCGCTCCGGCGGGGCGTCGTCGAGTTGCTGGGCCAGCTCCGCGGGTTCCTGACGGACCAGATCGCGGAGCTCCGCTCGACTGGGTTCCTTCCCCAATGGATCGACCCGCCGGCCATGGCCTCTCTTCTGCTGGCCACAGGAGATGGCCTGGGACTTCATGCGGCGATCGATCCGAGGTCCATCGACCAGCGGTCGGTCGCGGCGCAGGCGGCCCGGATGCTTCTGGCGGTGAGCGCACAGCCACGAGAGGGCAGCTAGCCCTTTAGCCGACCAATCTTCGAGCAAATGCCTCCGGGTCGAACAGGGCAAGGTCCCCCGGCCGCTCCCCTGTGCCGACGAGCTTGACCGGCACGCCCAGCTCCTCGCGAACCGCCAGCACGATCCCACCCTTGGCCGTTCCGTCCATCTTCGCCAGGACCACCCCCGTCACGCCGACCGCGTCGGTGAAGGCGCGCGCCTGGGCGATCCCGTTCTGACCGGTCGTCGCGTCGAGCACCAGCAGGACGTCGTCGACCCGCCCCGCAGCCTTCTCCAGCACGCGCTTGACCTTGCGAAGCTCTTCCATCAGCGGCTCGCGCGTGTGGAGACGTCCGGCTGTGTCCACGATGAGGACGTCGCTGCCTCGGGCCCGGGCCGCCTGGACGGCGTCGAACGCGACGGCACCGGGATCGGCCCCCCGAGACTGCGCCACCAGATGGGCGCCCGACCTGGAGGCCCACGTCTGCAGCTGCTCGCCGGCGGCCGCCCGAAAGGTGTCGCTCGCAGCCAGACTGACGGTGCGCCCTTCGCCGGCCAAGGCGTAGGCGATCTTGCCGATGGTGGTGGTCTTCCCGGTGCCGTTGACCCCCACGACCATCACGATCCCCGGACCACCGAGGGGAACCACCCAGGACTCATCGCCTTCGAACGTGCGAGCGATCTCCTCGATGACGACCTCTGCCGGGTCCGCGGGCGGCCAGTAGGCCTCACGTACGCGGCCCACGATGTCCTCGGCGGCCTTCGGTCCGACGTCGGCCCGGATGAGGGTTTCCTCCAATCCTCGCCAGGTGTCCTCGGTCGTCCCGCCGCGAAACAGGGATCGAACCCGGTCGGCCAGGCCCATCGAGGGTGGGACGTAGGTGGCGGCCACTTCTTCCGGTGGGCGCGTCACGGTGCCGGCCCTTGGGGTCCGATCGGCGCCATCCACGCGACGATCCCGCCTGGCCAGCACCACGGCCCCCACGATGATCAGAAGGACGATCAGGACGATGACGATGAAGACGATCTCGATGCCTCACACCTCCTGGCGTGTGGGGGGGAGCTTCTCGGGAAGGCTATCTGGCGCCGACTTCCGCCAGACGCTGAGAGATTATCGTCGAGGCGCCGTCGCGGCTTCTCGAGACCCCGTAGAGAACGTCGGCCACCTCCATCGTCCTCTTCTGGTGGGTGACGATCAGGATCTGGGAATCCTCGGCGAAGCTCTTCACCAACTCCAGGAACCGGTGAAGGTTGACGTCGTCCAGTGCGGCTTCGACCTCGTCCATCAGATAGAAGGGACTGGGCCGCGCCTTGAAGATAGCGAACAGGAAGGCCAGGGCCGCCAGGGAACGCTCCCCGCCGGACAACAACGAAAGTCGCTTGACCTTGCCGCGACCGGGCCGAGCTTCGACCTCGACTCCGGAGGCGAGGACATCGTCGGGATCGGTTAGCGTGAGGCGTCCCTCCCCGCCGGGAAACATCAGCGCGAACAGCTCCGAGAACTGTCGGGCTACGTCCGCGAAAGCGGCCGAGAACAGCTCGGCCACGCGGCGGTCGACCTCACGGATGACCTCTTCCAGATCTCGCCGGGCCGCCTTTACGTCCTCCAGCTCCCGAACCAGGAAGTCATGGCGTTGCTGGACCGATTCGAGCTCCCCGGTGGCCAGGAGGTTCACCCTCCCCAGAAGGCCGAGTCGGCGGGCCACGGTGTCGGCTCGACGAACCAGTTCCTCCACGCTCTCGTCATCGGCCAGTCCTTCGACCGCTTCGGCCGGGCCGATCCCGTGTCCATCGACGAGCAGCCGCTCTGCGTCCGCGATGCGACGCCCCAGCTCGTGCCGAGCCCGGTCCTCCTCCAGGTGCTCCACGCGGAGGCGGTCCGATGCGGCCGCCGACTCGCGCCAGGTCCTGTTGGCTACGCCGTGCCGATCCTGCACGGATCGGGCAGTCTCCGTAGCGGCCCGGTACGCGGCGACCGCTCCATCCAGGTTCCCTTCCGCATTGCGCAAGGCCTCTTCGGCGGCGACTCGTTCGGCTTCCGCGGCCTGCAGCGACTCTCGGACCTTGATGGGATCTTCCGACGCCATCGTCTCGAGCTCTCGGCGCATCCGCTCCACACCCGCTTCGAGCCTCACGCTCTCCCTCCGGAGGGCCTCGACCTCCACCCGGAGATGGATCGGTGGCTCCGGACGCGGTGGCAGGGCCGGCGCCTCGGGGAGTTCCGTCGGAGCCGAAGCAAGTCGATCTCGCGCCGCCCCGATGGCCAACTCCAAGGTGGTGGATCGCTCCACCAAGATCTGTTCCTCCCGATCCACTGAAGCTCGTTCGGCCTCGGTGCTTGCCAGCTCATCCGCGGCGGTGGTGATACGCCGATCGCTCTGTTCGAGCTCTCGTCCCAGGTCTGCGAGCAGGGACCCGATCTCTCCAAGACGCTGGCGACTCTCGCGCTGGCCTCTCCTGACCCCGGCCAGCTCACGCTCGACGCCGGCCGAGTCCCGCCGTACCTGCTCCAGGCGGACGTCCTGCCCGGCCGGCGTCCGGACGAAGGTCGGTCCGGCCACCGCCCCATCGAGCGTCACGAAGGCCGCATACGGGTGTACGCGGTGTTTCGCCACCGCCTCGGCCAGGTTGTTCACCACGTACACCTCGCCGAGGAGCCGGCCGGCGAGCCTGCGGATCCTCGAGTCGGGCCTGATCGCCTTGAAGAGGCTCCGTTCGCCGTACACGGATGGGAGGCAGTGGTCGGGGCCGCCATCGACCACCAGGGACACTCCACCGCTGGATTCCACCATGGCGTCCACCTCCGCCTGCTCCCGGGTTGCGTACGCGACGGCATCGGCCATGGTTCCCAGGGCGGCGAGTAGCGCGACACGCAGATCCGGCGGCGCCTCGATGAGGTCCCGGAGCATCCCGATGGGCCGGTCCCCTCGTCGCCTGGCGAACGCCGCTCCCGGGGACTCGGACAGCTCCGCCCGGCGAGCCTCGATGACCTCTTGACGCGCGAGGAGGCCTTGCTCCTGCGTCTGCAGGTCTCGCAGGACCGCCGTGATCTCGTCCCGCTCTGGTTCGAGCTTCGACTGCCGGGCGACCAGGGGCGTGGCGAGACCGTCCAGCCTCTCGATCTCGGCCTCCAACCGATCGGATCGGGTTTCCGCCTCAGCCCGTCGCTCCTGGAGCCCGGTCATCTCGGCGCGGAGGCGTTGCAGCTCCGCGTCCTGGGTCGCGAGGCTCGCTCGGAGAGCGTCCGCCTCCGCTCGCCTGGCCGCGATCTCTTCCGCGACCGCTCGGCGAACGTCCTCGGCATCCCTCCTCCCCTGCTCGGCCTGGCGGAAGGACGTCTCCGCGGTCTCGAGGTCGGCCTCCCGCCGCTCGAGCGTGCCACGAACCTGCGATTGGGCCGTCTCGGTTCTTTGGAGGTCCTCTTCCAATGCGAACAATCGACCCGAGCGATTCGCAACTGTGGCGAGACGCTCCCGCGCGGCAGCTTCGTCCCTGATGGCGGAGCGCAGCCGCCCTTCTGCATCGGACTTGGCTTCGAGACAGGCCTCATGGAGTGCCTCGGCCTGTCGCAGCGCCGAGTCCGCCGCCGCCCGTTCGGTCTCGAGCTCGGAGATCACGTCATCGAGCTCCGTCAGCCGCGTCTGGATCTCGGCCTGCCTGGCTTCGGCCTCCTGCCAGGACGGACGCCGCCGCTCTCGCTCCCCGTACAGCTCGCGAAGTCGCGCCGCGGCCAGCTTGCGAGCCAGCTCGTCAGCTTCCCTGGTCAGGGACTCGTGCCGGCCCGCCAGCTCTGCCTGCTGCTTCAGCGGCTTGAGCTGGCGCCTCAGCTCGCCGACCAGGTCCTGGAGCCGGTTCAGATCGCCCTCCAGGCCGGCCAGCTTCCTCTCGGCCCGTTCCCTCCTCCGGCGATGCTTGGCGATGCCGGCGGCCTCCTCGATGAACTGGCGCCGCTCCTCGGGACGAGCCCCGAGGATGTCGTCGAGCTGCCCCTGTCCGATGATGGTGTGCATCGTTCGACCCACGCCCGTATCGGACAGGAGCTCCTGGATGTCCAGTAGCCGGCACGGGCGGCCCCCGAGGCGATACTCGCTCTCCCCCGAGCGAAAGATGCTTCGGCTGATCTCGATCTCAGAGGCCGGGATGGGAATCAGACCGGCACTGTTGTCGATGACCATCTTGACCTCGGCCATCCCGAGGGGTGGGCGGGACGGACTCCCAGCAAAGATCACATCGGTCATCTGCCCGCCTCGAAGCGCTCGCGCACCCTGTTCGCCCAATACCCAGGCGATCGCGTCGGCAACGTTGGACTTGCCCGAGCCATTGGGCCCGACGATGACGCTGATGCCCGGAGTGAACTCGAGGGCGGTCTTGTCCGCGAACGACTTGAACCCGCGAAGCGTTAGGGATCGAAGAAACATCGGCCCTCGATGCTAACCGGCAACATCCCGGAACCCCGGGAAGCGGGACCAGAAATTTCAGCGGTGTGATTTGCCCGACTTCACCGAGTGACCTGGAACCTCGTCTCGCCTCGGGGCTTCTCTTCGGTGGCGTCCACGTTCTCCACCTGGGCCCAGCGCGGGCCCGTGTGGCACCACTCGACCATGGCGTCCACAGCGGCCGGATCTCCCTCGAACACGGCCTCTACCCGCCCATCCGGCACATTGCGGACGAACCCTCCCAGTCCGAGCTCACGCGCCCGCTTGCCGCATTCGGCGCGGAAGAACACGCCCTGGACCTGTCCGGAGACGAACACGTGGACTCGCTTGGTCAGCTCTGGCACTGCGGGCAGAAGTAGCTGTTGCGCCCGGAGATCTTGACCACATCGATGGGCGTGCGGCACCGACGGCACGCTAGGCCTCTGCGCCCGTAGACCTTCAGCTCCGCCTGGAACTCCCCCGGCTTGCCGAACAGATCGACGTAGGCCTCGTCGTCGAGTGTCGTCCCCCGGTACCGGATGGCGTCCTGGACGACCTCCCTGATGGCTCGGTAGAGCCGCCTGACCTCCTGCGAGGAGAGTGAGTCCGACAGCCGATCGTGGCGCAGTCCCGCTGCGAACAGGACCTCGTCCGAATAGATGTTGCCCAGGCCGGAGACGAACTTCTGGTCCATCAACAGGCTCTTCAGCTTGGCGGCTCGCCGGGCGAGCTCGGCGGAGAACTCCTGCCAGGTGAAGGTGTCCTCCAAGGGGTCGATGGCGATATGGTCGAGCTCCTTGACCTTTCCCAGCTCGTCGCCCGCAGCCACGAACATCTCACCGAACGTCCTGGGGTCGATGAACCGCAGGTCCCCGCCCTGCTGGAACTCGATCACCACATGGGTATGAGCCGGGAGGGACTGCCGCTTCGTGCCTCGGAGGAACTGTCCGGACATACCGAAGTGGACCACCAGCACGTCGCCGTCGTCGAGGTGGAGCAGCACATACTTCCCTTTGCGGTCCACTTTGGTGATCTTCTTTCCGGACAGGCGGTCGGCGAACTCCTTCCGGCGGGCGTGCCGGCGGATGACCCGCATCGCGTTGCGGTGCGGACGGACCTCCACGGCCTTGACCCGCCGGCCGACTACTTCCTTCTCGAGGTCCCGTCGGACCACCTCGACCTCTGGGAGCTCCATGGATCAGTGCTCCTTGGCCAGCTCGGCAGGGCCCTCGATGAAACGCTCGTACGCCTCCCGGGCCGCCCGCTGTTCGGCTTCCTTCTTCGACCGCCCGGTTCCCCTGCCGAACAACTGGCCGGACAGGTACACCGTCGCCGTGAATTCCTTCTCGTGGTCCGGGCCCCGCTCTGCAACACGGTATTCGGGCAGCCGCCCGAGGTCCTGGGCCGCCAGCTCCTGAAGGATGGTCTTGTAGTCGCGGTCCCCTTCGCCTCGCACGTACGCGGTGACCCGTGGCCAGAAGAGCCGCTCGATGACGGACTGGGCGGATTTCATCCCCCGATCCAGATAGAGCGCGCCGAGGACAGCTTCGAGCGCGTCCGCGAGGATGCTCGGCTTGTCTCGACCACCCGAGAGCTCCTCGCCTCGTCCGAGCCGGATCTCCTCCCCCAGCCCGAGCTCCCGGGCCACTTCGGCCAGCATGGTCATGTTCACCATGGCCGCTCTGAGCTTGGCCAGCTCACCTTCGGATCGATCCGGAAAGGCCCTGTACACCACGTCGGTGACGGCAAGCCCGAGGACGGCGTCGCCCAGGAACTCCAGACGCTCGTTCGTCGGGTGCACGCCCTGCTCGAACGCGTAGGAGCGATGGGTCAGGGCCGCCTCGCGCAGGGTCGGCGACTTGAACCGGACCCCCAGGGCCCTTTCCAGTGGCGTCTCCTTGCGTGGCACGGCGGTCCTATTGCCTACTCGACCTCGATAGCCTGGCGTCCCGCGTAATAGCCGCAGTTCGGACAGACCCGATGGGGCAGCTTCGGCTGATGGCACTGGGGGCACTCGGCGTAGGTGGGCGCACTCCCCTTCCACTGCGCCCGGCGCGTCGCCGTCTTGGTCCTCGGCGTTTTCCTCTTTGGCGTTGGCATCGCTCGTTCGCTCTCCTTCCGCGCCCTCCCGGGCGCCTCACTTCCTCAGCCGCCTACGTCGGTCTTCCGCTCGACCCGCTCCAGATCGATCCCGGACAGCGGCGCCCACCTCGGATCCACCGCAGGGGCGCAGACGCACTCCCCGATGTTGCGGTCGCCTCCGCATCGCTCGCACAGACCCAGGCAGTCGGGCCGGCACAGCGGGGCGAAGGGCATCGACAACAGGACGGCGTCGCGGATCATCGGCTCGAGGTCGATCGCACCTTCGTTCACGCGATATTCGTCGTCTCCGATTCCGGCATCGGGTGTGAACAGCTCGTGAACGTCGAGGTGGAACTCCGACCGGAAGGAGACCAGGCAGCGGGCGCAGACCATGGCGAGTGGGCCCGTCATGGGTCCACTCGCCAGGACGCCTTCCACGACACTTTCCAGCAGCAGCTCGGCCTCGACCTGATCGTCCTGCGGAACCGCTGCGAGCTCGTTCCCGAGGCCAGGGATGGACTCACTCACCCTGATGGTCCGCGACGTCCCCGGCTGACCCAGGAGATCCCGGACGTCGATGTCGAGGGTCATCCCCGGTCCTCCTCGTCGAACAACTCGTCGGTTCCGAATTCCTCTTGAGCCGGCGTCACACCGCGCAATTTGTCCCGGCCTCTCCGGACCTGGGCGATCGACCGCCCCAGTTCCTGCTGGGTCTTTCCTAGGGCGATCTCGAACTGGGCGAGCTTGGCATCGACGTAGTCCTCGGCTTCCAGTCGCATCTGCCGTGCCTGCTCGCGCGCTTCGGCCAGGAGGCGCTCGGCTTCTTCCTGGGCGGCCCGGACCACTTCCTGCTGGGACACCAAGCGGGCTCGTTCGTCCATGCCCTTCTGGACCACGGCCTCGCCGTCGCGCCGGGCCTTGGCCAGGAGTTCCTCGCGGTCCTTGACCACCCACCGGGCCTGCTTGATCTCCTCGGGCAGCTCGGCCTGGGCCGACTCGAGTAGCTCCAGGACCTCCTCCTGGTTGACCAGGACGCTGGCCGACAGTGGCATCGACTTGGCCGCTCGGATGAGCTCTTCGATCTGCTGGAGGCGCGCGCTGATATCCACGGGTAAGGTTCACTCCCTCCCGGGCGACAGCTTTTCCTCCAGGCGGTCCCCCACGAACGGTGGAACCAGGCCGGAGATGTCTCCGCCGAATCGAACGACTTCCTTGATCAGGGACGACGACAGGTAGGACCACTGCGGGCTCGTCGGGACGAAGAAGGTCTCGACGCCGGTCATCCGATGGTTCATCTGGGCCATCTGGAGCTCGAAGTCGAAGTCAGTGACGGCCCGAAGCCCCTTGACGATGATCCTGATCCCCCGGGCGGAGGCGTAGTCGACCAGAAGACCGGAGAACGAGTCGACCTCCACCTGGTCGATCTCCGCGGTGGCCTCCTTGAGCATGGCCACGCGTTCGTCGGTGCTGAACAAGGGCTCCTTCGCGGGGTTCTCCAACACCGCCACCACCACACGCTCGAAGCAGCGGCTTGCCCGCTGGATGATGTCGATGTGACCATTGGTGACGGGATCGAACGTCCCGGGACACAGGGCGATGAGCCCCACAGTCTTCGCCCTCCCTGACATTGCTCACGGGGTCTGGAAGAGGTGCACGGCCGAGTCCCCGTAGGAAAGCCGCCTCTCAGGGCGCCAGTTTACTGGAATGACAGGCATGTAACTTCGGTCCGACCTGGTCAGGACCACCGTCCCGGGGGCCGCGACAGCGCCCTGACCTGCGATTTCAGCCAGCACGGCGTCCAGATAGGGCCCGGGGGCCCGGTAGGGGGGGTCGAGCATGACCAGATCGAAGGAGCCGACCCCCTGGCGGAGAGCCCGAAGGACGTCGTGGCGCCGGACGGTGGCGCGCTCGGCCAAACCGGTCCGCTGGAGGTTCTGGGTGATCGCCCGGACGGCCTGAGGGGACGAGTCCAGGAACAGGGCGGTCCGAGCCCCCCGGGATAGGGCCTCGATCCCCATCGCGCCTGTGCCGGCGAAGAGGTCGAGGACCCGAGCTCCCTCCACCCTCTCTCCCAGGCTAGAGAACAGACCCTCCCTGGCCCGGTCGGACAGGGGGCGCGTTCCCGCCGGGACGCGTCCGAGCCGCGTGCCCTTCGCGGAGCCCGCGACGATCCTCACGGTCTGGCGCGGGGGGCGCTCGGCGAACGAGCGAGGTTCACGAGTGGAACAGCCACTCGATCGCCTCGCCGGTGAACGTGTGGCGCAGGAGTTCGAGCAGCTCCGGATTCCGGTCGAGGCCGGGGTCCGACTCGATGATGGCGAACGCGCGACCCCGGGCCCGTCGGACCAGCTCGGCGTCCTCGGCGAGGCGCGCCAGCTTGAGGTCGGGCATTCCCGACTGCTTGATGTCGAAGAGGGTGCCTTCGCCGCGAAGCCTGAGGTCTTCGTCGGCCAGCTCGAAACCATCGGTCGTTCGCGCCATCGCCGCCAGGCGCGCCTTGGCGTCATCATTCCCCGGTCCGCTCTCGTCGAACAGCACGCAATGCGAACGATGGCTTCCCCGCCCGATCCGTCCTCGCAGCTGATGGAGCTGAGCGAGGCCGAAGCGTTCCGCATTCTCCACGAGCATCACGGTCGCGTTCGGCACGTCGACGCCGACCTCGATGACCGTCGTTGAGATCAGGACATCGGCCTCCCCCGACCGGAAGGTATCCATCACGCGTTCCTTCTCCGCCGGGCGCATCCGGCCGTGGAGCAGGGCGATGCGCAGATCGGGGAAGACCTCGGTCTGCAGCCTGTCCGCTTCTCGCTCGGCTGCTCGGACCTCCAATCGATTCGCCTCGTCGATCGCGGCGCACACCACGAAGGCTTGTCGGCCGGACTGGACCTCCGAGCGGACCAACTCGTACGCCCGCCGTCGCTCCGCGGGAGTGCGAGCCACGGACGTGCTGGCCGGCAACCGACCAGCGGGCATCTCGTCCAGCACCGAGACGTCGAGATCCCCGTAGTAGGTGAGCGCCAGCGTCCGGGGGATGGGGGTGGCGGTCATGATCAGCACGTCCGGGTGCGCCCCCTTCTCCTTCAGGATGACTCGCTGGTGCACGCCGAAGCGGTGTTGCTCGTCGATGACGGCGAGGGACAGGTCGGCGAATTGGACACCTTCCTGAACCAGTGCGTGGGTCCCGATCACGAGGTCCACCTCACCGCTGGCGATGCCGGCGATGATCCGCTGGCGATCCTTTCCGGTGATCGCGGCGGTGAGCAGCGCGAACGTCACGCTCGAATCGGTTTCCGACTCGGTCGGTTCATCCAGCAGGCTCGCCTGGGCGGTTGCTGCCCTCGATCGGAGGTCGGGCGTGTCCAGAACGTCCCTTGCCCCCATGGAGGTAAGCAGCGCGTGGACTGTTCGATAGTGCTGGCCAGCAAGCACCTCGGTCGGCGCCATGATCGTGGCCTGGTGGCCCGACTGAACTGCCGCAAGCGCCGCGTACAGAGAGACGACGGTCTTTCCCGATCCGACGTCCCCCTGAAGCAGGCGATTCATCGGTTTGGCCTGAGCCATGTCCTCGCCAATCTCCTTCATCGCGCGAACCTGAGCCTCCGTGAGCTCGAAAGGGAGCGCAGCGAGGAACCCATTGGTCAGCTCGCCGGCGACCAGGTGGGCCACGCCTTTGGCCGCGCTCTCCACCCGGTGCTTCCGATAGGCCACGCCGAGCTCGAGAGCGAACAGCTCGTCGAACTTCAATCGGTTGACTGCCCTGCGCCTGGCCTGTTCGTCCTCGGGAAAGTGGATGTCGCGAAGCGCGCCGTCCTCGTCTGACAGGCCCTCGGCCTCGACGACTTCGGGTGGAAGTGGCTCCGGGATGGGGGCGAGTCGCTGGAACGCTCGATAGACGAGCTCGCGGATGGTCCGAGTGCTTATGCCCTCCGTGGCCGGATGCACCGGGGTGATGCGGCCTGTGTGCACCGTCTCGGAATCATCACCCCGAAGGATCTCCACTTCCTGCTTCTGGAGCTGGAGCCGCCCCCGATAGACGGAGGCCAAACCCGAGACGGCCACCTCGATCTCGGGGCGATACACCGACGCCGTCCACGGCTGATTGAAGAAGACCAGATCGAGGGTGCCGGTGCCGTCGTAGACCTTCACGGTCACCATCCGTTGTCCGCGGCGGGTGGGGCGCTGCTGGACGCTTCGCACAGTGCCGATCACGGTCACGTCCTGCCCTTGCCGGAACCGGAGCTCGCCGATGGGAACGGTGGCCGAACGATCGATGTAGCGCCTCGGGTAGTGGCGCAGCAACTGCCCCACGGAATCGATCCCCAGGCCTTCGGCGAGGACCTCGTGAGCCGGAGGTCCCTTGGCCTTCGCGCCCATCCTGCGGTTGGCGATCCTCGCGTCGATTTCGGTGACGGGGCTGTCCAGCGTAAGGGGGCTCATGCCCTCCCATTCTGACCGGGCGCACCGACTCCTTCGACCACGCTTACTCCACCCAGAGAAGGAACGGGGCCCCGGGTTGCCCCCCGTCGATGACCTCGAGGTGCAGGTCGGGGCAGGCTTCCTCCAGCGCCGCCCGGACGGCCCGGCGATCCTCGGGCAACGCGTCGGCGCCTTCGATCAAAGTCACGACGTCGGCCTGATCTTCGATGTCCTCCAAGCCCCGAACCACCTGAATCGCGCAGTCGGCGGCGGACTCGCGGACGCAGACCACGTGGCCGTCGCGGGACCCGGTCCAACCTCCACCCTTCACCGAGCCGGCAGGAATCCCCGCGTCCCGATCGACGGGCATCAGCTCGGCCCACGTGCACTCCGCAGCGGCAGTCGTCATCGCCGCGACATTCTCGGTGGGAGACGCAAGAGGGTTGAAGGCGGTCGCCGCGGCGAGTCCCGGAGGGATGCCCGCGGAGCGCACCGTTAGGACTTCCTTCGTCGCGTGCCGGGCGGCCCGCTCGGCCATTCCCCCCAGCTGAGGGTCGTTTGGTAGAACGATGACCGAGCTCCCGGATACGGCCTCGATGCCCTCGGCCAGCGCCTCGGGCGAGGGAGCGTTGCCGGGCCCGCCGCTCACCACCAGGGCCCCCAGAGACACGAACGTCTTCGTCAAGCCATCCCCCTCGACCACCGCGACGAGCCCGGTGACCTGCTCGGCGATCCGCACAGCTCGAGCCTGACCCCCGATGCAGTCGACCACCTGCTCCTGAAGGTCGGTGATCTGGACGTCGTTCGGCATGCCTACTCGCTCTCCCGCCTCCACCGCACGTTCAGGCCACTTCGTATGGACGTGGACGTTGAAGAGGCCGTTTCCGCCCACCACGACCAGCGAATCTCCGAGCTCGGCCACCTCCTGTCGCAAGCGCGGCATGGCCTCGTCTGGAGCTTCCAGCAGGTACTGGACTTCGAATGGGAACTCCAGGTTCGCAGCCCTTGGGGCCTCGGTCGTGTGGCCGACGGGGCCGAGGGGACCGACCTGCTCGGAAGGACCTTCCCCAGCCAGAGCCGCATGAAGAGCGTCCAGGAGCAGCACGATACCCTTCGCGCCCGCATCCACCACGCCTGCTTCTCGGAGCTCGGGGAGGAGCTCCCTGGTACGGAGGAGAGAACGGCGGGCACCCCTCAGCGCGGCCCGAACCACCACCGAGCACCCGACCTCGTCGTCTCCCACGACAGCCTCGGCCGCGAGAGAGGCGTCGCGAATCACGGTGAGGATCGTGCCCTCCGCGGGCCTTGCCACCGCACGGTGGGCCTCGTCGGCCGCTCGTCGGAGCGCTCTGGCAAGCTCGGATGGGCCGAACGCGTCCCCGGTTGGCGGCCGCTCCCAGAGGCCCCGCAGGATCTGGGACAGGATGACTCCTGAATTCCCCCGAGCTCCTATCAGGGATCCGCGGGAAATGGCGGCGCCCAGCGCTCGCAGGTCGTCACCCGTTCCCTCGGCGGGGAGGGACGAGAGCACCGCCTCCTGGGTCATCAGCAGGTTGGTGCCGGTATCCCCGTCGGGAACGGGATACACATTGAGCGAGTCGAGCTCTGCCCGGTGGTCCCTGAGGGATCCGGCGAAGATCTCCATGGCCCGGCGAAGCGTGGTCGCGTCGAGCCTGTCCGCCATCAAAACCGCAGGTAGATGGGCATTCTGGCGGATTGTAGCATCGGGTCCTCTTCGCCCCGGAACCCGCGACCGGGCGCACCGCCCGCTCGTCGCCGACAATGAGGACATGACCAGGGGGAAGGAACGTCACCGTCTCGCGGCAGCGATGGGCGTGATCTGGATCCTGCTGTTGGCCGCGTGTGGTTATGGCCCCCAGCCCGCGACCGGGCAGTTGAAGAGCCCGGTCGTCCTTCCGTCCAGTCCTACGGCCCTTCCCCGGTTCGCTCCGGCTCAGTTCCGAGAGCTGCTGGCGAGCCTGCGGGGCAAGCCGGTGGTGGTGAACATCTGGGCGTCGTGGTGCGGTCCGTGCACGCTCGAGGCGCCAGGCCTGGCCAGTGAGGCGAGCCGGACTCAGGGGCAGGTCCAGTTCCTGGGTGTGGACATCATCGACCACCTCCCGCCAGCCCGGGCGTTCATCCGGAGGTACAGGTGGCCTTATCCAAGCGTCTTCGACCCCACCGGCGCCATCCGAGACGATCTGGGATTCATCGGCCAGCCGATCACCGTCATCTACGACGCGTCAGGCAGGAAGGCGTTCAGGCACAGCGGGGCCATCTCGGAGCGCGATCTGCGTGGCGCGATCGAAGACGTTCTGGCGAGAACGGAGACCTGAGGCCTCCCGGGGGCTCAAGCACCCCACGGATGGCCGGACTGATACTCCTCGTCCCCGGGCATCCCCAGGAACTCCCGAAGCTGCTGGCTGGCTTCGTCGACCGCGGTTCCTGGTCCACCCTGCGGCTCCGAATAGGT
>JBKPAF010000093.1:0-14984 GCA_046726275.1 Actinomycetota bacterium | reverse complement strand
GGGGCGAGGAACTTCACCGCCACCTTCCGGCCCAGGTGGGCGTCCTCGGCCAGGTACACCACACTCATGCCGCCTCGGCCGATCAGGGAGTCGATCCGGTACCCACCCACGGTGCTGCCCAGGCGGGGATCGGTGGTCTGGGTCATGGCGGGGACAGTCTGCACCAGCGGGGCCAGGGACGGTAGAGCTATGTGAAGGTTTGACGCGCCTACGATCCGTACCCATGCCACTCCGCAATCGGGTCACTCCGTTCGGAGACATCATCGCCACCGAGGCCCGGGGCCTCCTGTTCGGTAACCGTGGAGTGCTTCACGACGCAGACGGCGACCTGGTCCGGACGTGGCAGGTCCGGCGGTGTATCGCCTGCCGGCTTGAGTTCAAGGGAAGGCGCCGGCGGTTGCTTCGCCCGGGTCGGTTCACCGAGTTGTTCTTCCTCGACGAGGCGACGGCGCTTGCAGCCGGCCACAGGCCGTGTGCGGAGTGCCGCCGCGAGGACTACGAGCTGTTTCGACGGGCATGGGCGGGAACCACCCGGGCGGCCTTCCCTGGGCCGACGACATGGACCGGACGCTCCATGCCGAGCGGATCGCGCCGGACGGCCGGAAACCCCTGTATCGCGCGAGGCTGGCGGACCTGCCGGACGGCGCCATGATCGCGGAGGAGGGAGAGGCCTGGCTCGTCTTCCGTGGCCAGATTCGTGCCTGGTCCTCGTTCGGGTACACGGGCAAGCGGAAATTGCGGGCATCATCGACCGTCGAGGTCCTGACGCCCCCTTCGATGATCCGCGTCCTCGAGGCCGGGTACGAGCCGGGGATCCATCCGACCGCCAACAGGCTCTGACCGTCTTGGGGATGTGGCATGGGTCCCTTGGTCAGGGACCGGTCGCCTCGAGAAACCCAGCAGCGGACTCGAGCAGCGAACGGTCGTGCCGGTAGGTCAACAGGTCACCCGCCTGGCCGATGGGAACCCATCGCATCTCATCGACCTCAGCCGACGGTCGGAACTCTCCTCCGATCGGCGTCATCAGCCAATACGCGACCGTCTTCGGGCGATCCTTTCGGTCGCGATACTCGATCGTTCCGACGGGACGATCGAGCCGGCAAACGAGGCCGGTCTCCTCCTCCACCTCACGTCTGGCGGTTTCCCTGTCGTCCCGCTCTCCCGGCGCGCGCTTCCCTTTGGGAAACGTCCAGTCGTCGTAGGCGGGGCGGTGCACCAAGGCCACCTCGCTGTCTCGCGAGTCCGTCTTGCGGACAACGATCCCACCGGCGGCCCGAACGATCTCCTGACTCCTGTCCATGATCGAAACTCCGCTACCGGAGGCCATGCACCCCTGCGGTCGAGGCTTACTGCGGGGAGGAGACCGCTCTCGGCCGGCCTCGCCCCACCGCCAGCGACTGAAGGAGCTCATGGACGGTGGGCCCCTCCTCAGAGCCCACCCTTGACCAGACGCCATCGGATCCAAGCTCCCACGCAGGAGCGTCGGGATCCAGACACACCTCCAGGATCTCGTCCAGCCGAGCTCGCAGCTCCGGGTCCGTCACGGGGGCCAGCGCCTCGACCCTGTGGTCCAGGTTGCGAGGCATCAGGTCGGCGGACCCGATGTAGTACTTTGTGGCGCGCCGACCGTCGCCGAACCGGAAGATGCGCGAGTGCTCGAGGTATCGGCCCACGATCGAACGGACCCGGATGCCCTCTGACAAGCCCGGAACACCAGGGCGAAGGCAGCAGATCCCCCGGACCAGGAGATCCACCTGCGCCCCGCCCTGTGCGGCCCGGTAGAGCTCGTCGGTCAGCTCGGGGTCGACCAAACCGTTGATCTTCATCACGATCCGGGCATCGGGCTGCGCGGCCTCCGTTCTGATCAGCTCGGTCAGGGCTGAACGCAGCGTCAGGGGGGCGACGAGAAGCCTCCGGTACTTTCGCTTGCCGCTGTAGCCGGTGAGGTAATTGAAGAGATCCGCAACGTCGGCACCCAGGTCGGGGTCAGCGCTCATCAAGCCGATGTCCTCGTACACGGTCGCCGTCGTCGAGTTGTAGTTCCCCGTCCCCACGTGGCAGTAGCGCCTGATCCCTGCTGGCTCTCTGCGAACCACCATTGACACCTTCGCATGCGTCTTCAACCCGACCACGCCGTACACGACATGAACGCCGGCCTTTTCGAGCGCGCTGGCCCAGCCGATGTTGGCTTCCTCCTCGAACCTGGCTGTCAACTCGACGAGTGCCACCACCTGTTTGCCCGATTCGGCCGCTCGGATCAGCGACCGGACGATGCCGCTTTCGCCCCCAGAGGTTCGGTACAACGTCTGCTTGATGGCCAGGACCGCCGGGTCACTGGCGGCCTGGTGGATGAAGCTCTCCACCGAGGTGGCGAACGAGTCGTAGGGGTGTTGTACGAGAACGTCGCCTTGGGAGAGCACCCGGAACAGGTCGGGAGGGGTGTGGCCCGGCGCCCCCAGCCGACGCTGCGTCACCGGCGTCCAAGGCTCCTCCTTCAGGTCGGGACGATCCAGGTCGTAGAGCGCCCACAAGCCGGTGAGGTCGAGTGGTCCCTCCACCACGTAGACGTCCGCCGGTTCCAGGTCGAGCTCTCGGACCAGGAGGTCCCGGGTTTCCTCGGGCATGGTCCCATCGACTTCCAGGCGGACAGCGTGCTGAGACCGGCGGCGCTCGAGGAGGACCGCCTGGACCGCCGCCCGCAGGTCCATCGTCTCGTCCTCCTCCAGGTCAGGGTCTTGGTTCCTGGTCAACCGGAAGACGTGATGGTCCACGATGTCCATTCCGGGGAAGAGCGAGCCCAGATGCGCCGCGATGACTTGTTCCAGCGGCACGAATCTCTCGCCATCCGGAAGCGCCACGAATCGAGGGAGGAGCGGGGGGACCTTCACCCGCGCGAACCGTCGCACAAGCGTTTGCGGGTTGCGGACGGCTACGGCCAGGTTCAACGAGAGATTCGAGATGTACGGGAACGGATGGGCCGGGTCCACCGACAGTGGGGTGAGCACGGGGAAGATCGACCCTTCGAAGACCTCAGCGAGGAACTTTTTGGCCTCCTCTTCCAGCGTATCCCAGTCGACGATGCGCACGCCCGCCCGGTCGAGCTGGGGGGCGACCTCATCGAGGAACACACGCTGGTGACGTGCCGCAAGCTGGCTGGACCGATTTCGAACCAACTGGAGCTGGTCAGATGGACTCAGCCCGTCCGGAGAGAGCACGACGATCCCGGCACCGACCTGTTCATCCAGGTCGGCCACTCGGACCTGGAAGAACTCGTCGAGGTTGGCGGCGAAGATGGCCAGGAATTTCACTCGCTCCAGGATGGGTAAGGCTGTGTCCTCCGCGATGGCCAGGACGCGCTCGTTGAAGTCCAGCCAGGAAAGGTGCCGGTTGAGATACTCGGTCTGGGCCGGGGGGACGATGGAGAGCTCGGGTCCCGGTCGGCCTTGCCGAGTCGGACCCGGACGGGACACATCATCGACGGGCTGACCGGCCGCGCGGGTCTGATCGGCCGAATGCCGCTGAGACGGATCAGTCGGGTTCGGACGTGGCCCGCTCTCGAGACTCACGGGGGAACCTCCGGCTTGGGTGCGGAATACTATCGCTTCGAGGTGAACAGAAGGTAGCCTGCCAAGCTGGGGGTCCGTCCATTCGATCCAGGGCCCCCGCGGACCTGGGGAGGACGAGATGGCTGGCCCAGAGAGCGCAAAGACCGCCAAGAAACGGAAGGACCAACCGAAAACGCACGTGGGCTTGGGAAACGACGATCGGGATGGCTCCGCGGCGGCTGCTGATGCAGAGACAACCAAGATGTCGCGAGGAGACTACGAGCGCGAGCTGGGCAAGATGCACATCGAGCTGGTCAAGCTGCAGGAGTGGATCAAGGCCAAGGGCCTGAGGCTCTGCGCGATCTTCGAAGGCCGGGACGCCGCCGGAAAGGGAGGCGTGATCAAGCGGATCACCGAGCCCCTCAACCCGAGAGGGGCCCGGGTGGTCGCGCTGGCCACTCCGACCGAACGAGAGAAGAGCCAGTGGTACTTCCAACGTTACGTGGCTCACCTTCCAGCGGCGGGTGAGATGGTTCTGTTCGACCGGAGTTGGTACAACCGGGCCGGCGTCGAGCACGTCATGGGCTTCTGCACCGAAGACGAGTATCGGGAGTTCCTCCGCTCGTGTCCGGAGTTCGAACGGATGTTGATCCGCTCGGGGATCATCCTGGTCAAGTACTGGTTCTCGGTGAGCGACGAGGAGCAGGAGCGTCGGTTTCACGATCGGATCGACGACCCGACCAAGCGGTGGAAGCTGAGCCCATTCGACCTCGAGGCCCGGCGCAGGTGGGTCGAGTACTCCAAGGCGAAGGACGAGATGTTCACCTACACGGACACGTCGGACTCGCCCTGGTGGGTGGTGAACGCCGATATCAAACGACACGCCCGCTTGAACTGCATCGCCCACTTGCTCAGCCTGATCCCGTACAAGGACCTCACGCCGAAGCCCATCAAGCTTCCCCCGAGAGAGAAGGACTCCGGGTACAGGCGGCCGGCTATGAGCACCCAGCGGTTCATCCCTCAGGTTTACCCGTGACCGGGAAGGACTCGACCCCCTCGAGCGCGTCCGTCGAGACCGAGTGGCAGTTCGACGCGATCGACGTCCGGCCTGTCGAACGGTGGCTGGCGGGCGTGGGAGACGGCCCGGGGCCGAAGGTCGCGACCGGGTCGTCGTCCTCGATCGTCGACACCTACCTGGATACCGAAGACTGGAGGCTCTATCGGGCAGGGTATTCGCTTCGCATTCGCCGAAAGGGCGGGCGGACGGAGGCGACCCTGAAGTCCCTTGCCGAAGGCCAGGACGGCCTGCGGCGCAGGGCGGAGTTCACTGAGCCCCTGACAGGGAAGGACCCGGGTGAGGTCCTCAATGCGTCCGGTCCGGTGGGCGCCCGTGCCAAGCTGGCCGCGGGAACGAAGGCGCTCGTTCCCCTGTTCGAGGTCCGAACCCGCCGGCGCGCCTTTCCACTGTCCATCGAGGGTGCCCCCGCAGGAGAGATCGCCGTGGACCGGACCACGATCCCTCTCGGCAACCACGACGAGTCGGCGCGGCTCCGCCGCGTTGAGGTGGAAGTGCCGAATGCCTGGGTTCAGGAGCTGACGCCATTCGTCGACTCGCTGCGTTCGGCATGCGCCCTCCAGCCCGCTGCGCTTTCCAAGTTCGAGGCCGGCCTGTTCGCGAAGGGCCTGCGGCCGGCGACTTCCCCGGACCTCGGCCCGGTGGACGTGGAACCTTCGATGGCCGTCGGGCAGGTGGCTTTCGCCGTCCTCCGCCAGCACTTCGGGGCGGTTCTGGCCAACGAGCCCGGAACCCGAATCGGTGACGACGTCGAGGACCTGCACGACATGCGGGTGGCCATCCGACGGCTCCGCGCCGCGCTGTCGATCTTCGCCGGCGCACTGCCGGTGAGGTTCGCCCGATTCCGGGACGAGCTCGGGTGGGTGGCCGACGCGCTCGGCGCGGTTCGAGACCTGGACGTCCAGCTGGAGCAACAGCATGCCTGGGTGGCGGCTTCCACGGATGAGGATGCAGCGGCCCTCGGTGCCCTGCGCGGGATGTTGGAGGACCAGCGGCTCGAGGCCCGCGAACGGATGATGGCCGTCCTCGACTCCGGACGGTACGCGCGCCTGGTCGATGGGTTCACCACCGCGCTTCAACGAGGACCCGCCCGGACCTCGCCGGCAGCGCGGACCCCCGCGTTGGCGGCGGCTCCGGAACTGATCACTGATAGGCATCGAAAGGTCCGCAAGGCGGGGCGGGAAGCCCTTCGATCGCCCTCCCCTTCTTCTCTCCACCGGCTCCGGATCCGGGCGAAGCGACTCCGCTACGCGCTGGAATTCCTGTCCCCGCTCTATCCGGCCGAAGCGGGTCCGCTGGTGAATCGGCTGGTCAAGCTCCAGGACCTCCTCGGGCTCCATCAGGACGCGGACGTCGCGATCCGGCGGCTTCGATCGCTGATAGTCGAGCGAGAGGAGCCACTCAGCCCAGCGACGATCTTCGCGATGGGCAGCGTGGCCCGGCGGTACGAGGAGCAACAAGAGCAGCTTCGGGCTCGGTTTCCCAAGGCGTACAAGAGGGTGTCCGGCAAACGGTGGAAGGCGCTTCAGCGTGAGATGCTGGGTCGCCGTCCGGACATCGCCTCGCCTCCCGTCCTTCGCTCGGTCGAGCCTCCAGTGACTCATGCCGAGTCGACCACCGACGTCGGGCGATGGGCCCAACCGCATGACGCGGGCTAGATATGGAGCTCTATCTGGTCCGCCACGCCATAGCCGCCGAGCGCGACCCGGCCCGGTGGCCTGATGATGGCAGACGACCGCTCACGCCCCAGGGCGAGGCTCGATTCAGGGTCGCAGCCCGCGGACTGAAGCGAATCGTCCCCACTGTTGAATTGGTGCTGTCCAGCCCAATGGCGCGGGCGTGGCGAACCGCCGAGATCCTGACCGAAGAAGCTGGGTGGCCCGATCCCAAGCCAGAGCCGGCATTTGAGGCCGGCCAGCGAGTGACGCTGGCTGTGACTGCACTCCGTCGACACGCCGGCCCCCAGACGATGGCCGTGGTCGGACACGAACCAAACCTGAGCGAGCTAGCTGCACACCTGACCGCCGGAGCCCAGCCAGATCTGGCGATCGAGGTGAAGAAGGGCGGGGTGGTCTGCATCGGTCTTGACGGCGCTTTCGGACGGAACGGCGGCTGGCTCAGATGGAGCGTCAGCCCGAAGATCCTTCGGGCGCTGGCATCCCGGGCTCGATGACCAGTCGCTTCCCGAAGGCCCGGCGGAACTGCCGCCCCAGGATCTCCTGCCGGTAGGGATCGAACAGCGGCGCCGTCAGGCGAACCTCCCGTTTCCGTACCACGCACTGCACCGGGAGCTGCGCCTTCGGCCGCATGCGATGTTCGATCTCGTCCGCCAGAGCGAGGATGGCGCTCGCCTTCGACACGCCGGATCGGTCGGCCGGGCCGAGGAGCGGCCGGTACGAGCGAACCACGGATCCGTCCTCACCCGCCTCGCGCACGACCGCCCCGAGCAGCGCGAGCTTCCGATGGGAGAATCCGGCCAGGTCGGATTCAGTCAGGATGTCGGCCGCGTGCGAATGGCGGCTGTAGTAATCGATGCTCCGCCCGATATCCAGGATGGTGCTGGCATGCTCCAGCCGTTCCTTGATTCGGTTGCCGGCCGCCGGGTCCAACGTCTCCAGCAACGCGAGGGCGATTGCCCTCCTGCGACGGGCTCGCCCCGCATCCCATGATGCGAATCGGGCTACCAGAGCCGCCACGGAGGCGCGGCGAACCTGCTCCACCGGAGGCAGCCGCAGGCCGAGCAGGTCATAGAAGACCCCCTCGCGAAGACCTTGTCCGGAGACGATCAGCTCATCGGCCCGCAGCGCCTCCATGGTGACCAGCGTGGCAAGGGCCCCGCCGACGATCGAGTCGGCGCGGTCGGCGTTGAGGCCCGGGATCAACCTGCGGCGTGAGCTGGCCCTCGATCCGACCATCGCCTCGATGTCGGCGACGTGGTCTCGCGAGAGGACGTACCCGTGGATGCGCGGGATCGGATACCGCCCCATCTGTCGATCCATCTTGGCGAGGTTCCGGATGGTTCCGCCCGTGCCTACCAAACGCTCGTCCGCTTTGAGCCGTGGGACACCCGCCTCGTTGAGCGTCTTCCGGATGTGGTCTCGGAGCTCGGCCACCTCCTCATCCGATGGAGGGTCGCTCTTCAGGAACTTCATGCTGAGGCGGAGGGCCCCGAGGGGAAGCGTCCACGAGCGGATCAGCGTGCGGTCGCGGAACGAGGACGCCTCGATGCTGCCCCCGCCGACGTCGATCAGCATGCCAGCGTGGGCCTCCACGCCGTAGACGGCTCCCAGGAACGCGTATCGAGCCTCATCCTCGCCGTCGATCACGACTACCCGGACCCCCGCTTCCTTTCGCGCTCGCTCGATGAGGCGCCGGCCGTTCTCGGCCTCTCGGATCGCTGAAGTGGCCACCGCGATGACCCGGCGTGCGGTCGACCCGGCTGCGATGGAGGTGAAGTCCTTGAGCGCCGCCACGACGCGATCGATGGCCTCCTCTGAGAATTTGGGCCGGGCTACCAGCTCCCTGGCAAGGCGGAGAGGCGAGCGGGCGTCCGCCAGGATTTCCAGGTGGCCCTCGGGCGCGATCCGAAGGACGACGACCCGACCTGAGTTGGACCCGAGGTCGATGATGGCGACCGGCCTCCGCGAAGCCGGAGCTCTGGCCGGCGCCCACTCACTTCTTGGCAATCGCCTTTCCCCTGAGCACTGCGTCGACGACCTGATCTGCGAAGGTGCGCTTGAGCGCCGCCCGGCTGACCAGGAACCGATAGTAGATCGGACCGTACAGCAGGTCGGCCGCGAGCTGAAGGTCAATGTTGCTTCGCAGCTCGCCCCTGGTGACGCCGCGCTTGAGCACCTCCAGCATGATCTCTCGCCTGGCCACCCAGAACCTCCCGATGGCCTCGGCGAGGTCCGGGTACTCCGCCATGTCCGCGATCAGCCCAGGGATGACTCGGCCCGCGACAGTCGTCGTGTAGACCTTGATCACGTCTCGTAGGAGAGCGACAAGGTCGTCCCGAACGTTCCCCGTGTCCGGCCTGCGGACATTCGCGGCCAGGTCCTCCGCGGCCGCCACCACCAGCGCGGGCTTGGATGGCCACCACCGGTAGATCGTGGTCTTGGCCACCCCCGCTGTGGCCGCCACTCTTTCGATGGTCAGATGCGAATAGCCGCCCTCGGCCAAGAGGGACAGGGTGGCCTCCAGGATCTTCCGGTGGGACCGTGCGTTGCGGGACCGCTCAGGCATCGCGCTCGTCAATGTGGGCTTGTACTACTGCCTGCGGATGGAGAAACGCGACCTCTGGACCCACGAGCCACAACGCTACGTAGCGTTGTCATTGGTGGCCTCGGGCTGCTACGCTGCTGCTGGCTCCGAAACGGACAGTTCCAAGTTCGGCTGTCCGGATGCGCCCGCGTCTGGTGCCCGGATGAACGTTCGGTGGCCGCTTCACGGTGTCCGAGTTGGGGAATCGCCGGCTCCTCCAATTCCAGGACCGTGAAGTGTCCACCGAGGCGTAAATCTACCCGCGCGAAATCCGCGCAGGCAATCCGAACCGCAGGCTTGGCTGCGGAGGATTGCCGCTCTACCGGAAAGGAACAACATGAGGAAGCCGCTCATTGCGGTGCTGACTTCTGCTGCGCTGGTAATGGCCGTCGGGATGGGCACGGCCCTCGCCACGAAGCCGAACCCCGAGCACAAGGTCACCATCTGTCACGCCATTCCACCGGACACGGCGGCGAACGGGTACCACGCGATCACCGTGGACGTCGCGTCGGTCGGGTACCAGCACTCGGGGCACGAGTCGGAGCATGGCGCCGACATCATCCCGCCCTATGAGTACACCGATGTCGACGGGGACACCTTCTCCTACCCAGGCAAGAACTGGACCGAGGCTGGCCAGGCCATCTCGAGGAATGGGTGCAACCTGCCCGACCAACCGCCACCGCCCCCGGTCTCGAACCCTACCGGGTCCATCACCGTGGGGACCTGTGACAACAAGGTCTCCTCCGCCTTCATGGACAACTCCGGTTCCAACGTGGACGTCACGTTCATGGTCAATGGGACGGACTACGTCGTGGGGGCAGGCGAGACTCAGACGGTGAACCTCGGTGCCTTCGAAGGCACGATCGCGATGACCGTTGGGGACGAGACGCTCGCGTCAGACTCAGTCTCTTATGCGGACTGCGAGATCTCGAGCACTCCCGGCCCGGGTCAGTCGTCGTCGGGCGACAAGGCGACACCTCAGGCTCCCGTCGCCAAGGCGCAAGCCGGCGATCCGAAGCTAGCGGGGTAGCTCGTGGCTTGGTTCGCGGGTGTGGTCCTGCTCCTGCTCGCGATGTGCAATGCACATCCGGGGAACGATCGGGCCGCACCCGCGAGCCATTCTGCACCTCGAGCACCTGCGGCGATCGCCAGCCGCCCGGCAGTAACCTCATCACCGTGTCCGGATACCCTTGTCGCAACGCGCAGTGGCCGCGTCTATGACGTTGTTCGGCGTGAGGGCAACCGATGGCGGGTCCTCTTGCCGGTGAGACCGAACGGTACGACCGGATTGATCCCTGTTCGGGGCACCCGCGTCACCGCAACCGACTGGGCCATTCATGTGAGCGTCTCGGCACGTCGACTGACCGTTTATCGGAACTGTGAGGTCGTTCGGTCGACGAGGGTCGGTGTCGGTAAGCCCAACACCCCTACACCGCGTGGTCGGTTCTACGTCACCGGGCTCTACCGCGAACCAGGACCGTTTGGGCCGTTCGCCTACACGCTGTCTGCGCACTCGAACGTCCTGCGACATTTCGACGGCGGTGAAGGACGCATCGGGCTCCACGGCGCCGCTCATCCGTCAGACGCTGGAAGGGCTGTTTCCCACGGCTGTGTCCGCATACCGGACCGATTCATTCGTTGGTTGGCCAACCGATTGCCCCTCGGTACGCCCGTCACCGTGGGAGAGATCGGAAACAGGCCTTTGACCAGCGCAAACTGGCGACTTCAGCGGTAGGGGTGGGATGAACCCACGAGGGAGTTGCCTCCCTAGCGGTTTTCGAGACCGCCACATCCCGTTTCTTCAGCTGCCCAGGAGTGCTCCAGATATCTCTTGACGCAGGTCAGAGCGGCATTTCGGAATGCGTGGTTTCTTTTCTCCGCACGGCGTGCGTGAAATGCACCTTCACGCATGCCGTTGGGGAATCACGTGCCGGTCCCGCGATACGAGCCATTACTGCTCAGCCGTCGGATTGCCTCCAGTCACGGCTGTTGACGTTCGACCGATGGCAGCGCCGACCAGAAGGGCGAGCGAGGGGACGTAGCAAGCCGATCCAGCCGATCAGCCAGAGCACAGTCGTCACGCCGATGAGAACAACGGACGTTTCGAGAGCTGTGCGTTTCGCGGGCCAGCGACCGCAACGAGGCCGCCGATCAACGCGGGAGTGACAATAACGATCGCTACCGCATTATCGGTGGCGATCACGCGGGCAACGAGGGCAAGACTTAGCACGACAGCAAGCCATCCTCCCAGCTTCGCTAAACGCATCGTCACTCTCACCCCTGGGGGGCAGCGCCACCAGCCGAAATCTCTCACTACAGAGCCGCCTTTGCCTACGTCTTTTCCAAGCACCGGAGGCGGCGGCTCGTCCACGAGGTGGGTCGGCGGACAACGTTCCTCAGGCGTACACGCTCGCCCGCAGCCACGGTCGAGAGTCGAGACATCGATCGGTGACCCGGCCATACTCGCGGCGTGAACGTACGAGTCCAAATTCGCCCAGCGATAAGCGAGGATGCGGACGGCGTCACCCAAGTGTTCATCGCGTCTCGCGCATCTTTGACGTTTCTGCCCAAGCTCCACAGCGACGAGGAGACGTTCGACTTCATTGCGAACACCGTCTTGCGCGACCAGGAGGTGCTGGTCGCCGATACGAGTGGTGAGATCAGCGGCTTCATCGCCATGCACGGTGACCTCGTGGAGCATCTATACGTCCGCCCGGATCTTCAGGGCCGCGGTATCGGGAGCGCGCTGCTCCAATGTGCCAAGGAACGGATGCCGGCGGGTTTCCGTCTTTGGGTCTTCCAGGAGAACGCTCAGGCACGGCGCTTCTACGAGCGGCACGGGCTCCGGGTCATCGAAGAGACCGACGGGAGCGGGAACGAGGAGCAAACTACCGATGCGCTCTACGAGTGGAGACCGACGAGCCCGTGACCATCTAGGTCCGCGGACAAAGCATCATGTCAGGCTTCGCGCAATGTCCCTTCTGGTCTGGTGAACAGAAAACCGGCCCTCGAAGCAACCAAACTGGCGAGCTGTGCATGTATACGGCGTGGAGTGGAGCCGATGATGCGGGTTGCTGTGGAAGAGAACCGGACCGAAGAATCAAGGCTCGGTGAGCTGTACCGGCGTCACGCCGGCGATGGCGTTCGCCTCGCTTATCTCATAACGGGCGACCGCATGCTTGCCGAGGACCTGGTGCACGACGCGTTCGTCAAGCTCGCTGGACGCCTGCGTCACTTGAGAGACATCGAGGGTCTCGAGCCGTATCTGCGACGGACCATCGTGAACCTGGCGAACGCGTACTTTCGGCGGCGAAAGCTGGAGCGACGGTATATAGAGCGTCAGGTCGCCCTGCCGCAGCCGGTGCAGACCGATCCGGAGATCACGGAGCGGGATGCGGTGTGGGCCGTCCTTCGATCCCTTCCGTTTCGCCAACGGACGGCAGTCGTCCTGCGTTTCTACGAGGACCTCTCAGAGGGGCAGATCGCGGAGATGATGCGGTGTCGTCCGGGCACCGTCAAATCGCTCCTATCTCGGGGGATGGACAGACTGCGTCCAGTGATGAGGAGTGAGTAACGTGGACGACCGACTTCGGGAACTGCTGCACGATAGGGCGGGAGACATCCCAGCTCAATGGGAGATGCCCGTGCAGGTCCGGAGGCGAGTCCGTCGGCGGATCGCCACCACGGTGGCTGCGACGCTGGCGGTCGCGGTGGGATTGATAGTTGGAGCCGTCATGGCGGTTCGGTCGTTCACAGCCTCGGCTCCCAGACCAGCGAACCCTGGGCCGACACCCGGGCGTTCCCTCCCGGTCGATCCGACGCCGGACCGCTGCGAGATCGGCCATGGCTGGCCGGGCCCCGGGTGGAACCGGCCGGGCCTGTACTCGTGGGATGGACCCGGAGGACCCGGCGGTGGTCGTGACGGTTGGATGCACAACGGAAACGGATCAGGTGACCTCGAGCTCAGCATCCAAGACGTCGGGGGGCCCGTCACCGATGACGGCGCGAGGGCGGTCACCGTCGCCGGGCATGACGGGTTCTACCGACGGATCGACGCTGGACGGGAGGAGTGGATCGTCAACATCAAGGGGACGAGGCTCGCCATCGCCTTTTGGCTCAAGGCGCGGCCCGGCACGAGCCAGGCCGACCTGGCCGAGGCCCACGCCATCATCGAATCGATGCGTACGGATCCGTGCGACAACCAGCTCGGCTTCGTGCTGCTCTTCACGCTCACGACGAACCACTGGGACTCCGGATAGCCGCGCACCAACGGCCCTTGACCTGATCCTGCACCAGGGGCAACCTCAGTCCATGAGACGCGTGCTGGTGGCTGCTTCGTTCGCACTCCTGATGGGATGCACCCACTCTCCTCCCGTCGTTTCCACCTCACCCATCTCCCCTCATGGCGGCAGCGGATTCAGCCCGCCAGCAACGTTGCCGGTCTGCCCTTTCGGGATCGGCGACACCGTTATTCGGGGTGGCGGAGGAGCGGACGTTCCCGAACGAGGTCAAGCCGTGACCGGGAACTTCGATGGCGTCAATCAGAGTAGTGAGATCCAGATCGAGACAGGCCTCGACGGTGTCGTGACGATCACGAGCAGCACGACAGACCAACCCAAGATGGTGGAGGTCTGCAAGCTTCCATAATCCATAGTTGTCCACAAGGGTCTGACCTATTTTTCTGAGCAAAGCCTCGGGGACCGGGGACCGGGGTACTTCCTGTGCGACTAATTACTCTTCTGCGCACCGTCGCTCTCCGCTTTGTTTCGCGCAATCATTTCTTCCGCGAGAGTCCAAGGTAGGGCACTCTTTGTGCCCAAGTGCTCGCGAATGTACCTAGACGGCTAGCGTTTCCCGTGTCACGCGAGGCAGGTGGACCGCGAACAGCCTGGGTGCTCCTTCACCCAGCGCCAGGGTCGTCCGCGGTCGCGTGCTCAGCCACCGTGAGTCCGGCGTGACGCTCAGCCCAATCGATGGCGAAATCGGCGACCTCTTCCCACCCCGGAGCCCCGGGGAAGTGTGGTCGGCCTTCGAACTCCTTGTACTCGGTGATCGAGACGGAGTCGTCGTATTTCCGCTCGTTGTGCATCGTTGCCTTGGGCGGAACGACGTGATCCTCGCTGAGGCCGATGAATAGCAACGGGATGCGGTCCTGCTTGGCGAAGTCGACCTCGGTCGGTGGGCTCCGGTGGATGTTCGCGAGCGCGATGTCCGCGAGCACTTGGGTCGCTGCAGGAACGCAGTACCGCTCCCAGAGCGGCTTCGACTCCTTCTCGGTCATCGGGACGGGCTTCCCCCGCTTGAACGGGTTGAGGGCCGGGGCCGCAGCCCTAAGGGTGGAGAACGGGAGGTCCCGAACGCCCTTGACCGTCGCGGCCGAAAGGCCGATCCCGACGCTCCCGAGGCCACGGTTCAAGAGCACTTGCGTCATCGCGCCGCCCAGCGAGTGGCCCATAATGATCGGGTCCGAGTCCAGGTCGTTGATGAACGCCTCGTAGGAGTCGATCACCGTCTCGGCCTTCAGATCGTTCATCGGGGAAGGGTCCGCGTTCAGCCCCTCGACCTCGACCTCGAACCCGGGCCACGCCGGTGCGTGGACGGTGTAGCCGCGCGCCTCATAGCGCTCCTTCCAGTGCTCCCAGCTGCGAGGCGTCATCCAGAGCCCGTGAATCATCACGATCGTGTCGGGCTTGACCCTGACCTCTGCCATGACCTCCTTCTTTTCGGTCGGTGAATTCCCACCGTACATCCGTCAGTTCGACAGGGGAAGAGTGGGCTGCGTGCCCCAGCGTTTCGGGAATGACGCCTGAGCGCGTGTCGGGCGTTAGCCGATTTGCTCGGCCAGCCCGATGAGAATGCCCTCGGGGCCTCGGACGTAGCAGAGCCGATACACGTCTTCGTACTGGACCACTTCGTCGACGAGCTGCGCGCCGTGGTCGCGGAGCCGGGCGAGCGCATCATCGAGGTCGTCCACGGCGAACATGACACGCAGGTAGCCCAGAGCGTTCACCGGGGCGTTCCGGTGATCGGCGACCACAGGCGGCGCGAGAAATCGCGAGAGTTCGATCCGGCCGTGGCCGTCCGGCGTACGCATCATGGCG
>JBKPAF010000092.1:0-11919 GCA_046726275.1 Actinomycetota bacterium | reverse complement strand
TCTATTACCGCCGGGCGTTGGAGCACCTGTCGGCGGACGACCCGGAGCGGCCGAATCTCCTCACCAGCGCGGCCAGGGCCGCAATGATGGCCGGGCGCTTCCCCGACGCGGAAGCGCTGTGCACGGAGGCGCTGGAGGGCTTCCGGTCCCTGGGGGACGCGGTGGGAGAGGGAACGGCGATGGCGCAGCTCGGCACCATCGTGAACAAGATGGGGGACGCGTCTCGATCGATCTCGGTCCTGGAGGAGGCTCTGGCCATCCTGGAGAAACAGGCGCCGGGCCGGGGACTGGCCGGGGCCTACGCCCGCGCGGCCGGCGTGCATCTGCTCACCGGGGACTTCCCCGGATGTCTGTCCTGGGCGGGGAAGGGGCTCGCCCTAGCCGAGAAGCTCGGCCTCGACGACGAGGCCGTCCGGGCGCGTCAGTCCAGAGGAGCGGCGCGATGCGAGCTGGGTGACCCCGGCGGTCTGGAAGACCTCCGCGAAGCGCTTCGCCAAGGATTGGATCTCGGCCTCGGCGAGGAGACGGCCCTGTGCTACGGGAACCTCGCGAATCAACTCTGGACGACCGAGGGTCCCCGGCCGGCCCTCGAGGTCTGGCGGTCCTGCGAGGAGTTCTCCCGGGTCCGCGGGTTCGAGTCCATGCGCATGATCGCGAAGGCGGGCATCCTCGAAGTCCAGTCCGACTTGGGTGGGTGGGACGAGGTCCTCGCCGTGGCCGCCGAGATGGACGCCTGGGATCGATCGCGGGGGGGAACCGAGATGGGGGCCCTGGCCCTCGTGTACCGGACGCTGGCGCTCCTTCGGCGAGGGGACGTCGACCGTGCCGCGGAGCACGAGCACGCGTTGCTCGCGGCAGGGAACATCGAGCGCGTGGAGTTCCTGGCCCCCACCCTGGTCGTGGCGTCGCTCCTCCAGGAACACCTGGGCAAGCCGGCTGCCGCCGTGGAGCTGATGGTCCGGTTCCGATCGGCGACGGAGGGGCACTGGGGATACCGAGCCAATTACCTCCCCGACGCGGTCAGGGTGTGCCTGGCTGAGGGCGAAACTGCCCTGGCCGAGAGCCTCCTCGCGGACGCGGACAGGGTGACCTCGACGAGGGGCCGATATTGCCTACTCACGGCCCGAGCGCTCCTCGCGGAGTCGAACGGGGACGTGCACGCGGCTCTGGATTTCTTCGACCAGGCCGGGCTGCGGTGGAAGGAGTACGGGTTCAGGCTCGAGCTCGGGAACGCCTTGCTCGGTGCGGCCCGATGCCGGCTGGCGCTGGGCGAGGAGGTCGCTGCGCTGCCGGACGAGGCCCGCCAGATCTTCGCCGAGCTTGGCGCCCACCCGCTGGCGGCCGAGGCGGAGAGATGGCAGTCCCAGACCAGCGCCATGCAAGCCTGAGGACCCCGTGACGAGCCACGACGCCGCCATCCTCGTCGAGGAGGCCCCGCTCTTCGGCCGCGACGAAGAGCTGGAGATGGTGCAGCAGATCTTCCGAAGAGCAGTGCGGCAGGGCTCTGCGGAGCTGGTGACCGTCACGGGGGAGCAGGGTCTCGGGAAGACCCGCCTGGTCGGGCAGTTTCTCCGATGGGCCGAGGCGGACGCCGATCCCATCGAATCCATGCTCGGGCGGTGCCTTCCCTACGGCCTGGCCTTCTGGGCCCTCGGCTCCATGATCAAGGCGCGGATCGGCATCCAGGACTCCGACGGCCCGGATGAGGCAGATCGCAAGCTCGCCGAGGCCGTTGCCTCCATCGCCCACGACAAGGGCGAGGCGGACTGGCTCGTCTCCCGCCTGGCTCCTCTGGTGGGAGGGACGGAGGTCCGCCTGGAGCCGGGGGTCGAGCGCGGCGAGTGGTTCGCCGCGTGGAGGGCGTTCTTTGAACACCTGGCCGCCCAGCGTCCTCTCGTGCTCGCGTTCGACGACCTGCACTGGGCAGACGTCGCTCTTCTCGAGTTCCTGGAATACCTGGTGGACTGGACGACTGGGGTTCCCATCCTAGTCCTGGCGACCTCGGATCAAGAGTTCTACGAGCGACATCCGGCCTGGGGCGGCGGGAAGAGGAGCTCGACCACGATCGTGCTGTCGCCGCTGGGCGAGGCCGGGACGGCGAGGCTCATCGATGCGCTGATGGTTGGCGCTGAGCTTTCGCCGGAGACCCGGGCCATGCTGATCGAGCGGTCGGGAGGCAATCCCCACTTCGCCGAGCAGTTCGTGCGCATGCTCGCCGAGCAGGGGGTGACGGCCATCGACCCGGATGCGCCGGTGCCCGGATCGATCCGGTCCCTCATCTCCTCGCGACTGGCCAGCCTTCCCTACCGGCGCCGGTTGGTGCTTCAAGACGCCGCGGTCATCGGGCGGGTGTTCTGGGCGGACGCCGTGGCGACGGTGGGGGACGACGACGACATCGTGGACCACCTCCATCAGCTCGTGCGGATGGACTTCATCCGACCGGCCCGAGCGTCGTCGATCCGCGACGAGGTCGAGTATTCGTTCTGGCATGCCCTGGTCCGCGATGTCGCCTATGCCGGGGTCCCTGTGGAGGCCCGATGGTCGAAGCATCGGATCGCCGGTCGATGGCTCGAGGAGCGGGGGAGCGATCGGGCGGCCGACCAAGCCGAGAACCTGGCCTGGCACTATCTGCGCGCCGTGGAGGACGCCCGAGCCGCGGGAACCGTCGGTTCTGACGTCATCCGTGAGCTGGAGGACCACGCGATCAGCAATCTGGTGGCCTCCGGCGAGCAGGCCATCCAGTTCGACATGGCTAAGGCAGGAGCGAACTTCCGCCGCGCGCTCGAGCTCCTCCCAGTCGATCGGCCCGAGGTCCCGGCGGTACTGGCCCGAGCCGCCGAGGCGAGCTACCTGCTGGGTCACTTCAAGCAGGCGGTCGCCGACTACGAGCAGGCGATCGGCATCCTACGTTCGGCTGGAGAATCGGCCAGGGCGGCCAAGATGATGCTCGACCTGGCCTACACGCAATGGAATCAGGGGTTGACGGGTCCCTCGCGTGATGTCCTGGCCGAGGCCGTGACACTCCTCGAGGCGCAGCCGCCCGGCCCCGAGCTGGCGTCGGCGTACACGCAGATGGCGGGGGACGTCTTCTTCAGCGGCCGGTCTCGCGAGGCGCTGGCCTGGTGCGAGAAGGCGCTCAGCGTCGCAACTCCGCTGGCGATGAAGGAGGTCATGGCCCGCGTTCGGGAGATCCGTGGGATGGCTCGGTGTGACATCGGTGATTGGGACGGGCTGGAGGATCTCCGAGAAGGGCTCAGGACGGCGCTCGGGCTGGGGCTGGGGCAGGAGAGTGTGCGCGCTTACATCAATCTGGGAACGTTCCTCACCCCGGTTGAGGGCCCGGCCAAGGCGCTGGAGCTGTATCGATCGGCCATCAAGCTCGCCGAGCGCCGGGGGATCTCACTTCTGGGGATGTGGACGAAGGCGTGGTCGTGTGGCGTGCTGTTCGAGCTGGGACGGTGGGACGAGCTGATCTCAACCGTCCGGGAGGTCGTCAGGTGGGAGCACGAGCGGGGACAGAGCCAGTTCGTGGTCGGAGCCCTGCTGTGTGAGGCGGAGGTACGCGCCTATCGAGGAGAGCTCGATCTGGCCGGTGCTCTCGTGGAAGAGTTCCTGCCTCGGGCCAGGGAGATCGCGGATCCGCAGGTCCTGGTGCCGGCCCTGGCCGTCGCGGCGATGGTGCGGGACGCGGAAGGGGACTCGGATGGAACCATTTCACTGGTCGAGGAGCTCCGGCGGGTGGGCGAACGAACGGCCGACTGGACCCGGATGCTGTTCCTCCAGGCGATGGTCCGGGTCGCGGTCAGGGCGGGGCGGCCAGACCTGGGCGAGCTTCTCCTTGAGGGCGTGCATCCTCACAACCTGCGGGAGCGGACCAGCGTGCTCACCGGCCAGGCCGTATTGGCCGAGGCACGAGGCGAGCTGGAGGATGCGTCGCGGCTGTACCTGGAAGCGGTCGATCGTTGGCGCGAATACGGATTCGACCTGGAGGAGGGGTGGGCACTGCTGGGCGCCGGCCGGACGATGCTCGCCTCGGGAACGAGCGACCAGGGCGAGCCGGCGCTGTCCAAGGCCAGGGAGATCTTCGAGCGACTGGGAGCGGCTCGGCTACTCGCGGAAACGAACGCCGCCGGCTAGCGGTTGGGCTTGGCCTCGCTGATGTCGGCCAGGGCCGAGTCCGGGTCCTGCTCGATGGCCAGGTCACCGATGGACACGATACCCACCGGCTTGCCGTCCTCGACCACCGGCACTCGACGGATCGCCTTACTACTCATTAGCCGTACAGCGTCGGACGCCGAGTCCTCAGGCGACAGAGTTTCCAAGTCGCGCGTGCAGATGTCGGCGAGCGTCGTGGCGCTGGCCTCTCGCCCATCCGCCAGCGCCCGGACCACGATGTCGCGATCGGTCACGATGCCGCATACCTTTGCGTCGTCGTCGAGGACGATGACGTCGCCGATGTCGGACTCTCGCATGGCCCTGGCGGCGTCGACCAGGCTGGCACTTGTCGGGAGAGAAACCGGATCCGCCGTCATCACGTCTCTGATCTTCTTCGTCACGATGAGCCTCCTTTGCTTGTCGACAAGGTGCGCTCTCAGCAGCCGAGATCTCTTGCTCTGAGTGTGCCCCGCAGCCGGGCAGCCCCAAACCGGGCGCAGCAAGCTTTTGGTGGTCAGCCCCGTGGCCCCCGCATGAGGAACCGCCGCGCCGGTCCTTGAGGGTGTACCCCAAGAACCGGCTGCATGCGACGGGTACTAGGCGTTGACGAGTGGGGCGGCCGGCGATGTGGCGGGAACCGCCATTCTGCCCGCGGCGGCGTCCCAGCCGCGGTTCAGGTGATACTGGAGGTACGCCCCGTTTCCCAGCGAGAACAGGAACATCAGCACTAGAGCTATGGTCGGCTCCACCGTCTGGGTGACGCCGACGCGCGACTCCATGGCCTCGACGTGCTTCGCCGTGTTGTACATGGCGATGAACGGCGGCACGATGATCAGCCAGCCGAACACCATGGCCATGAGTGAGCGCATCGGGCTGATCGTCTGATCGTGCTGAACTCGCCGAAGCTCGTCGTTGACCTTGTAATACCAAATGAGGAAATAGACCCCGAGGGTGATGAAAGAGAGCCCGAGAACTCCGAGCGGATCGCGCTTCAGGTACTGCTGACCTTGGATGGTCACCGTTTCGGCCATTTCGACCCCTTCGCTAGTGAGATGAGATCCGCAGAGGCGATCCCGTAAACCTCTCCCGTCACTAGCGGGTCACTTCCTACCTTCAGTATGCGCAGGCTCGAACTTCTCTGTCGCGATTTCCGAGAGAAACAGAGAATTCAGATCACAGGTCGTGCTTGACAACCGACTTGACAAGTTGCGTGTGCAGCGAGCAGAACTCGGTCGCGTTATAGATCGACAACACGGTGACGCATCCTTCACCGGAACAGACCCTGCCGGGAGGGAACGTCTGAACAGGGGAGCCACTCATCGTCACGATTCGGTGCTCGTTCGCTCTTCCCGCAGCCCCGTTACTCATCTGGTCGCCCGCGGCGAACGAGGTGCAACCGGCGTGGTGTGCCGACGGAGCGTGCTGAGATGTTCAGCGAGGCTGCGTCCAGGTTACGGACGGACACCGCCGAGATGTTGAGCGAGGATAGATCGAGGCGATCGGCGACCGTTCTCCCGGTGGCCTGGGGTGGCTGTGGGTACCGTTCCACTGGACGCTCCAATGTGTCGGCTCGATTCGTGGGAGTGAGGGACACATCGGGAGCGCGGTGCCACCCGTCGATCGCTCTTCGCGAACCGCAGGACTTTCTGCCTGCTCAACAGGCAGTCTAACACTCGAGCTTGGCTCGACGCCGAGGCCTCAACCCAAACGGGCCGTAGGAATGAGAAGGGAGCCCACCGAAGTGGACTCCCTTCATCGGATCCGCGCGCTCGGGCCGCGCCCGTCGGGCGATCCGAGCTGACGACGGCCTGGCTAGACGGTCACCCGCTCTGGCTGGAAGAACGCCAGGTCGCCGACGTAGTTGGACCGCAGCGCGACACGGTCACTCAGGTTCTCCTTGACCCATGAGTCGGCAACAGGCGATGCGGCCTTGGCCTGGTCGTGTGTCTCCCAAAGGCTGATCGACATCCAGGTCTTGTCGCCACAGTCGGCTACCCCGAAACGGATGAAGCCAGGCTGCTCCTGGAACTTGCGGAGCATCCCCGTCTTGGATGTGTCCGCGACTTCCTGGAAGGTACCCTTGGTGATCTCATACGTTGCGACGCGTAGGTGCTGGTTCATGTGTGCTCCTTCGTTGCTCAGTGCTGCTCGAATGTTGCTCGAATTGGATCGTCCTGACTGCCTGGATGGCAACGTGAGCCAGATCGAGAGCAAAATGTCGCTCAGGGCATCAAGCCTTCGCTGAGAACCAGCGGCGGGGACCAGAATGCGAGGAGGCGATCCCGTAGGTTCTTGACTTCTCCCGTCTAAGAACGGGGCCGCGTCTTCTTCTTACAGTATGCGCAGGTTCGATGGGATCTGTCAGATCGCCAAGAGCGGCGATCTCCCCCCTATTACACTTACAACGCGACCATTTCTGTCGGCCAGTCAGCCGTTGGCTTCGCGTGGATGTGCTTCTGGATGCTGCCCTCCTGTATCCACCGAGCCCCGCAGCCATCGCACGAGCCGCTCGGCCGTGGGCCTATGACGATCAGGACTTGGGACGACTCACAGATGGGACACCGCAACACGACGAATCCCTCTAGCCAGGGACACCGCTCGTAGCGGGTGGTGCGCCTGTCGCCCGGCCGCCGCCTGGACCTTGCTCCGTCAGAGCCCTATCCAGCATCGCCTCGGCGTCCTCTTCGGTGCAGTCGAAGGCAAAGATCAGCTCGGAGATCAGGATCTGACGGGCCTTGTCGAGCATGCGCCTCTCAGCTGCCGACAGGGCCTTCCCCCTGTTTCTGATCGACAGGTCCCGGACCAGCTCGGCCCCCTGATAGATGTCGCCGGAGATGAGCTTGGCCAGATTGGTCTTGTACCTCTGGCTCCAGAGCAGAGGCATCCACCCCTCGTCCTCCCGGAGGACGTCGAACACCTTCTTGACCTCGCCTTTGGACGCCACGCCGCGCAATCCCACCTGCTCGGTGCTTTCGAGGGGGATCAGGAGGGTCAGATTTCCGTGGGAGAACCGAAGCTTCGCGTAGGTCCGCTGCTTGCCGAACATGTCGCGCTTGACAACGTCTTCAATGACCGCTGCCCCATGGTGGGGATACATGACCTTGTCGCCTTTTCGGTACACAGGTCCCTTCCCTCTCATGGATCTCCGATCCGTAGGAGTGAAGGGCAGGTGGCGCCAACGCCATCAGTCACTCGCTGTGCTTGAAGCCTCGGGCGATTGCCCCGGTGCAGTAAGTCTATCAGGGCGACCTGTCATCACTCGCGTCGCGTATCGACTTCCAATTCACGTCACGGTATGCGACGTGAAGGCCATGGCCAGCCGGGAGCCCATTCCCCGGCGAGCCCTATGGCCGCAAATCAGCCTGGGCTAGTGGCACCGAGGCTTCTCGAACTCCAGCACCTGGCCGTTGGGGGTCACGCTGAAGTGAGCGGTGACGTGGAACTTCACCTTGGAGTTGTCCGAACCCTTCGCGATGACTGTGAAGGTGAACGTGTCGGCCTCGTTCTTCCTGTTGCTGTTGGCGCCGAACCACTGGCTGAAGTGGCCGGTGAACGAGGGCTGCGACGGGTCCTGGGGGATGGCCTCGAGCGTTCCCGCAAGGGTGCCGGTGACGTGGAACGGTGGAGTGAGGATATCGTCGAAGGGGTCATCCGGGTCGGCCAGGTCGATGGCCGCCGCGGTCTCGTGGATGACCAGGTTGTAATTGAGGGTGATGTCGTACAGGCCCAGGTCCTCCCGGCACGGCACGACGTCGCTGAAGTTCTCGACCACGTCCTTGAGGTTGTAGGTCTTGGTTTCGGTGGCGTGCGCCGCCGGGGCCATGATCCCCACGGACAGAAGGGCCACCATCGTCACGACCAGGAACCTGAGTCTCATCCCAGACCGCCCCCTTTCATCTCCTATCGAAGACCCGCTAACGGTTCGTCCTACTCCTGCGCTGCCCATAGCGCAATCCCACAATCGACGTAGAGGGTCCGCCCGCTTTCACGAGAGCTGATCCAACGCCGCCCGTAAGCGTCGCCCGAATTGGGCTAGGCGCTCGACGGGCTCATTGCTGTAGACGAATCGGATGTATCGGGGTGACACCCGCTCTCCCCAGGTGGTCATCGGCGTGGCGGCTACCTTGTGGTCGACCAGGGCCATGGAGAGGTCGGCCGCTGAGTGCCCCAGCGCCTCCACATCCATGAGCAACGACCAGCCGCCGGCGGGACGAACCGCCGGAAGCCCCTCCAACTGCTCGAGCATGGCGTCCCGACGCCGCTCCCACTCGGCGACGGCGCCGGCCAGGTCCTCGGGTGGCGCCTGGAGGGCGGCCCTCGCTCCGGCCTGGGCGATCCCCCCCGGGGTCAGCCCGTTGAAGATGTGGGCTCGGGCCGCGTCGTCCGCGACCTCGGGCGGACAGACGAGCCAGCCGATCCTCCAACCGATCATCCGCTGCTCCATCGTCACGCAGCCCACGTGGATGACCCGCCCGGCCATGTCCGGCAGGGAGGCCGGATGGCGATACGGCCGGTCGTCGAACAGGATCCGCTCCATCCACGCCAGGTAGATCAGCCACACGTCCCGCTCCCGGCAGATCGAAGCGACCGCCTCCCACTCGTCGTCGTTCAGGTGATTTCCTGTCGGCATCCCCGGGTTGCCCACGAAGATCGCCCGTGTACGGTCGGTAACCGCCGCGGCAATGGCGTCGGTGTCCAGCCGCCATTCCCCGTGTCGCGGATCGAGGGGAACCAAGCGAGGCAGAGCCCCGACGATGCGGACCCGATTGATCATCCCCGCATAGGTGGGGTCGGTCAGGATCACCTCATCGCCCGGGTCGGTGGTGACGAACAGGGCGTCCACCATGGCGTCGCCCTCCCCACAGGTGATGACGACCTGGGTGTCGGGATCGAGGGCCACCCCGGACCGCTCTCCCACTTGGTCGGCCACCGCCCCCCGGAGGTCTGCCTTCCCCGTGAACGGGAGCCAGCTGTTGGCCTCGTCCTGCCCAACCGCCTCCCGCGTCGCCCGGAGCGCATCCTCCGGGGGAACGAGGTCGGTGTCGAGGTTCTCCAGTCGCAGGACCTCGGGATCCTCGCCCACCGCCGCCGCCACTCGGTCGATCCCGAAACCGGGAATCGCCTCCATCCGCTTGGTTCCCATGTGCCCCCCCTGACTTGACCCGGCCCGAACTCTAGCGTTCGGGGGAGGACGCAGCGCCCTTTCTGAGCCGCCCGCGATTAGGAATCGGCTTCACGGGAATTGGAATAGGCGAAGCCCAGCCCGAATGTGACATTCGAGCGATTGGAGGTGGCGCGCATGCGCTGGAGGTCGTTCGGCATCCTGCTCCTGGTGACGTCCGCTCTGCTGGTAGCACTTCCCGCTTCTTCACATGCCGCCGCCCTACCTCTCCCTGACAGCATGGCCGCGATCGGAGACTCGATCAGTCGGGCAACCAACGTTTGCTGCTTCTACGGCGACCGGCCCGGCAGATCCTGGAGCACCGGCTATGTCTCCGACTCGATCGCCAGCCACTACGAACGAATCCTGACAGCCAACCCGGACATGGCCGGCAACGCGCACAACGATGCGGTGGCTGGAGCGAAGATGGCCAATGCCGCGAGCCAGGCCGCTTCGGCGGTCAGTCAGCAGGCCGAATACGTGACCATCCTGATGGGGGCCAACGACACCTGCACCTCTTCCCCCAACACGATGACGCCGGTCGCAGACTTTCGGAATCAGTTCCAGGCGGCCATGAGCACCCTGGAGGTGGGGCTCCCGCCCGGTGCCCACATCTTCGTGAGTAGCATCCCGAACATTTATCGCCTTTGGCAGGTCCTGCGTACAAATCCTCTAGCCCAGGCGGTGTGGTGGGCGGCCAAGATCTGCCAATCCATGCTCTCCCCATTCAGGACCAGCGCGGATCGGCTGAAGGTCCTGGAGCGGGAGACGGCCTTCAACGACGTTCTGGAGCAGATCTGCGCCCAATATTCGAACTGCCGATTCGACGGCGACGCGGTCTTCAACTACCCCTTCTCGGCCCGCCAGATAAGCAAGCTCGACTATTTCCATCCCAATCTTGCGGGGCAGGCCGCGCTGGCCGACGTCAGCTGGGCCCGATCGTGGTGGTCCGGCTAGTATCCAGTCTCCCTAGAATGATGAGTTGATGCTTGCTCAGATGATGCTATGATGTCATCCATGAGGACCACGATCACGCTCGATCCCGATGTCGAGGCCCTTGTCCGGAAGGCCATGCGGGAGCGAGGCGTCTCCTTCAAGCTGGCGGTGAACGAGGCGATCCGAGCGGGCCTGGCCCCGGCATCGGAGCAGCCTCCCACCGGCACCCGCACCTTCCGGATGGGCTTCAATCCGACGATCCCCCTGGACAAGGCGCTTCGCCTGGCGGGCGAGCTCGAGGACGAGGAGCTGATCCGCAAGCTGGCTGCTCGGAAGTGAAGCTGGTCGACGCCAACGTCCTGCTGTACGCGATCGACGAAGATGCCCCCTTGCACTCATCGGCGATCGGCTGGCTCGACCCAGCGCTGGCGGGCCGTGAAGCCGTGGGGTTTGCGTGGACGGTGCTGCTCGGGTTCGTCCGGTTGAGCACGCACGCGGGAATCTTTCCGAGCCCCCTCAATACGGATCAGGCGTTCGACGTCGTCGAGTCCTGGCTGGATCAACCCGCCTCGATCGTCGTCGACCCGAGCGCTCGGCACCTCAGCGTGCTGCGGGGCCTGCTCGGGCCGCTCGGCACTGCGGCCAACCTGGTGAACGATGCCCACTTGGCCGCCCTCGCCGTCGAGCACGGCGCCGAGATCGTCTCGTTCGACGCCGATTTCTCCCGTTTTCCTGGGGTCCGGTGGCGCCGGCCGCCATGACCATGCCGAATCAACACGTCCCAGCGCGCCGGCGGTGATCCGGGAGGGCGCGCATTCCTCCCGTCAGGCGTCCGGGTTTCGCTCTCCTCCTCGCCCGGTTGCGTCTGCGTACGCCCACGCCTGAACGTCCGGAGGCTCCATGCCTGCCCGCGTGAGGATTGCGCAGATCTGTTCCCGGTGGGCGTTCCCGTGGTGCAGCGCCTGCGCCACCAGAACCCCGGCGTGGGCCTGGTAGGCCCCCTGGTCGAGGATGATCACGCGCTCGGCGTCGAGGGGCTCGGACAGGAGCTCCTCCCAGAGCTTCTCCGTCTCCTCGACCCTCGAGTGGAGCTGGTCGATGTCGACGCTCTCCGGGTCGACATCACCGGGGTCGCTCCCGCCCGCGCTGTCGATCCAGGGCGGTCCGCTGCCGGCCAGTCGCCGGAGATAGCGCGCCTCCGACAGGACGATGTGGTTGAACGTCTCGAGGATGCCCGCATAGGTCCCGGCTCCGGGAGCGGTGAGCTGCTCCTCCGGAAGCTCTCGGCAGAACTCGAGGAGCTGCTTGGTGGCCCACGCATTGTGGCGGAAGGCTTCGAGCAGGGCCCCGTTCACGATTCGTTTCTTCCAGCCGCGTTCCTATGAAGGCGCAAATTTGTCAAAGAACGCGTCGGTCTCCGCATCGTTCTCCGACATCCCCCACGCCTCGGTGACCTTGCCATCCTGGATGTGGAAGACGTTCACGAACTTGTAGTCGACGCGATCACCATCAGGGGCCACCAGATGCGCCGTGCCCAAAGTGACGGTGTGATCGTCGTTGGCGAGCACGTCGTGCACGTCGATCGTGCTCTCCCCGCCCACCGCAGCGGAGAACAACTGGGCCACGGTGTCTCTGCCCCGGTATTCTCCGGCAGCGCGGCTGTTTCC
>JBKPAF010000091.1:0-27686 GCA_046726275.1 Actinomycetota bacterium | reverse complement strand
TAACCCAGAGGTCACAGGTTCAAATTCTGTCCCCGCGGCAAGGCAGAAGCAGTATCTATCAGATCTCCCAAGGGTTCGGCCGTTACTCCCCGCGGAGTATCCGAGATGACGCCCCCGGGGCGACGTCACGCCGAGACGCGGTGACTTAGCGTTATGGCGTGATCACCCAGGAAGAAGGCCGAAACAGCTCGAGCCCGCCGCTCGCACGACGCGGTTTGGCCTTGGACGTAGCCCTGGCCGTCGCTGTCGCGGCCGTCCAGATCGTCGGTACCTATGGCGCGGCTCACGGCCAGACCGACCGCGAGCCCCTCGACGCGCTCGCCTACATACTCCTGGCAGCCGGCCCTCTCTCGCTGATCGTGAGGCGCCGGTTCCCGGTGCCGGTGTACGTTTTCGTGCTCGGCTCCACCCTGGCCTACTCGCTGGTCGGGTACCCGAGAGGTCCCATCTTCTTCGCGCTGATCGTCGCGTTCTTCACGGTCGTCATCACCGGACATCGAGTGGCAGCGATCCTCGGGCTGGCCGCAGGCTACTTCGGCTTCCTGTGGCTCCCGTACCTCGTGGGAACGGAGGACGCCCCGCCGAGCCTGGCTGCCGTCTTCGGCCTGGCCGCCTGGCTGCTAGTCCTCCTCTCCGCGGCCGAGTTCGTCAGGGTGCGACGGGAGCGCGCCGCGGAGGCCACGCACATCCGCGAGGAGGAGGCCCGTCGCCGAGCAAGCGAGGAGAGGCTCCGCATCGCCCGGGAGCTCCACGACGCCCTTGGTCATCATCTGTCGCTGATCAACGTGCAGGCCGGAGTGGCTCTCCATGTCACAGAGGGGATCCCCGAACAGGCTCGCACCGCGCTTGACGCCATCAGGCAGGCCAGCAAGGAAGCCCTGTCCGAGCTGCGGTCCGTCCTCGACATCCTCCGGCAGCAGGGCGAGCGCGCGCCTCGGTCGCCCACGTCCACGCTGTCGCGATTGGACGACCTGGTGTCCCAGGCGGCGGCCGCCGGGCTCGAGGTCCGGATGGAAACGGACGGGGAGGTGCGCACTCTGCCGTTCGGAGTCGACGTGGCGGCGTTTCGGATCGTGCAGGAAGCGCTGACGAACGTCACCCGGCACGCCGGACCGGCTACGGCGACCGTGCGGGTCGAGTACGGTGAGCGCGAGCTGCTGGTGCAGGTCGACGACGACGGCGTAGGGCGCGCGGCGCATGGAACCTCCGGGGGAGGGAAGGGTATCCAGGGCATGCGCGAGCGGGTGACCGCGCTGGGCGGGGAGCTCGAGGCGGGGCCGCGCGCCGAAGGGGGGTTCCGCGTGCGGGCCCGGCTTCCACTGGACGGCGCTGGATGATCCGGGTCCTGCTGGCTGATGACCAGGTGCTCGTTCGGGCTGGGTTCAAAGCCCTCCTCGAGGCCCAGGATGACATCGAGGTGGTCGGCGAGGCGGACGACGGTGAGCAGGCCGTCTATCTGGCGACCGAGCTCTCGCCGGACGTGGTCCTCATGGACATCCGGATGCCCGGCGTGGACGGGCTGGAAGCCACCAGGCGGATCGCGCAGGACGAACATCTGGACCGCGTGAGGATCATCATCCTCACGACCTTCGACGTGGACGAATATGTCTTCGAGGCGCTGCGAGTTGGGGCCAGCGGCTTCGTGGTCAAGGACACCGAGCCCGCTCAACTGGTGCAGGGGGTTCGGGCCGTCGCCCGCGGCGACGCCCTGCTCTCCCCGGGCGTGACCCGCAGGCTGATCTCGGCGTTCGCAGGCCAGGACGGAGAGCCGGAGCTTCCGTCTGGATCTGACACCGGCAGGGTCCTCGCCACGGTGATGTTCAGCGACATCGTCTCCTCGACTGAACGCGCCGCGGAGATCGGGGACAGGAAGTGGCGGGACCTCCTCGATCGCCACGACGAGCTGATCCGCGGAGAGCTGGCCCGCCACGGCGGGCGCGAGGTCAAGGCGACCGGTGATGGATTCCTCGCCTTGTTCGACGGCCCGGCCAGGGCCATCCGCTGCGCCGTAGCCATCCGGGACGAGCTCCGCGCGGCGGGTGTCGAGGTCCGGATCGGGCTGCACTCGGGCGAGGTCGAGCTGCGGGGGGAGGACGTGGGAGGGATCGCGGTCCACATCGGAGCCCGCGTGGCCGGCTCGGCCCCGCCCGGTGAGGTGGTGGTCTCCAGCACGGTCAAGGATCTCGTCGCGGGGTCCGGGATCGGCTTCGTCGACCGAGGGGAGCACGCGCTCAAGGGCGTTCCGGACCGGTGGCGCCTGTACGCGGTCCGGGACCTGGTTTCCCCGTGACCGAACCCGGGGCTCAGGGACAGGGGTCCGCCCGGTCCCCATCGATGATCAGAGTTCTCCTGGCCGACGATCAAGCTCTGGTGCGTGCGGGGTTCCGGTCGCTGCTCGATGCACAGGACGACATCGAGGTCGTCGCCGAGGCGGCGGATGGCGAGGAGGCCGTTCGCCTGGCGACCGAGCTCGTCCCGGGCGTTGTGCTCATGGACATCCGCATGCCCGGAGTGGATGGGCTGGAGGCGACCAGACGGATCGTCGGAGACGACAGGCTCGCCGGCGTCCGGGTGGTGATCCTCACTACCTTCGGGCTGGACGAGTACGTGTTCGAGGCGATCCGTTCGGGAGCCAGCGGCTTCCTGGTCAAGGACACCGATCCTTCGGAGTTGATCCAGGCCGTTCGCGTGGTGGCTGTAGGCGACGCGCTGCTCTCGCCGAGCATCACGCGACAGCTGATCGAGGAATTCGCGGCGCGGACCAAGGAGCGCGAGCCCAGTGATCGGCTGGACCCGTTGACCGACCGGGAGCGCGAGGTTGTGGCGCTGGCTGCCGCCGGCTTGTCCAATCAGGAAATCGCGGAGCGTCTGGTCGTGAGTCAGGCCACGGCCAAGACCCACGTGAGCCGGGCCATGGTCAAGCTCGGGGTCCGCGACCGCGCCCAGCTGGTGGTCATCGCGTACGAAACGGGACTGGTCCGCCCAGGCTGGACAGCCTGAGAGCCGCCATCCTCCGAGCCTGTTCCCGGGTCACCCGACGATCTGATCGAACTCTATGGCGCCTCTGATGCTCCTCTGAGGGTGGCGGTGTTCCCTCTCACCAAGGCCGTCAAGGCCGCGAGGAAGCCCCGATCGGCCGCCCCGTGCGCTGACCGGGCGTGAGGAGGCTCGTGGAGAAGAGCCGGCGCCGCAAGCCGATCCGATCGGTGGTCACGATCGCCCTCGTGATCGCCCTGCTCGTGGGGGGCGCGCTCACGTCGTTCGCCCACTCGGGGTCCCGCCATCGGGGTCAGTTCGTGGGTCATGCCGGACACGCGGGGCGACATCGACAGAGGACGCATCGAGCGGCGACCGATCTTCTCCGGCTCCTGTTCCCGCGAGGCGTCGCCAGCCTGGACGGCCGCGGAAACAACCCGATCCATCCGGACTGGGGGCAGGCGAACCGGCCGTATGCCCGGGTGGCGGCAGCCAGCTACGGCGACGGGGTGGGAGCCATGAGGGAGGGGCCCGACGCCAGGTATGTCAGCAACCGGATCTTCAACGACGGGTCCCAGAACCTGTTCTCCGAGAACGGGGTGACGCAGTGGGGATTCATCTGGGGCCAGTTCCTTGATCACACGTTCGGCCTTCGCCAGACCGGCGGCGCCGAGGGCGCGCCCATCCCCTTCGATTCCGCCGATCCGCTCGAGGAGTTCGAGAACGAGGTGGGGAGCATCAACTTCCAGAGGACGCCGGCAGCCACAGGGACCGGCGTCGATTCGGCGCGCGAGCAGATCAACACGGTCAGCTCCTACATCGACGCCTTCAGCATCTACGGTGGCAGTGCCGACCGGCTCGAGTGGCTCCGGGAGGGGCCCGTCGACGGCGACCTTTCCAACAACGGTGCGCGGTTGGTGATGACGTCCGACGGTTACCTGCCGCGCGCCGATGATCGGGGAGACGCGGACACCGCCCCGGCCATGGAGCTTCAGGGCCGGCTGGCGGCCACGCCTGACAAAGCGGTTGTGGCCGGCGACGTCCGGGCCAACGAGAACGTCGCGCTGACCAGTGTGCACACGCTGTTCGCCCGGGAACACAACCGCATCGTCGACGCCCTTCCGGACGAGCTCGCCGAGGAAGTCAAGTTCCAGATCGCCCGCCGCGTAGTGATCGCCGAGATGCAGTACATCACGTACACGGAGTTCCTCCCCGCACTCGGCGTCTACCTCGATCCGTATCGGGGGTATGACTCGACCGTGGACGCGACGCTCGCGAACGAATTCGCCGTGGTCGGGTATCGGGCCCACAGCATGATCCATGGCACCATCGATCCCACCGCCGAGCGAGGAACGTTCTCGACCGAGGACCTCGCCGCCCTCGAGGCGCAGGGGGTCGAGGTCGTGGAGGAGGGGGATGAGGTCGAGCTCGAGATTCCGCTCGCGGTCGCGTTCGGCAACCCCGACCTGCTCGAAGCGATAGGACTCGAGGCCGTGCTGGCGGGTCTGGGGAACGAGGCGCAGTACCGGAACGACGAGATGATCGACAACCAGCTCCGTAGCGTGCTGTTCCAGCTGCCTGGACCGAACGTCGAGGACCCGACCGAGTGCCTCGACGGACCGCCCCTGCCGGACTGCTTCACCACCGTGCTCGACCTCGGGGCGGTCGACATCCAGCGAGGGCGGGACCACGGCATCCCCTCCTACAACGAGCTCCGGATCGCGTATGGCCTGGAGCCGAAGGTCTCGTTCGCCGACATCACGGGCGATGCGTCGGAGGAGTTCCCGGACGACCCGGTGATCGGTTCGGGCAGCCCGATCGACGACCCGGACATCCTGGACTTCGTCCAACTGCTCGACCGAGAAGGGGCCGTCGTCACGCCGGGGAGCAGGGAGGCCGATGAAGAGGTCGTCACCGGGGTGCGAAGAACGACGCTCGCCAGCAGGCTGAAAGCGCTGTACGAGAGCGTGGATGACGTGGACGCGTTCGTCGGGATGGTGGCCGAGCCCCACCTACCGGGAACCGAGTTCGGGGAGCTCCAGGGCGCGATCTGGAAGAGGCAGTTCGAGGCGCTTCGTGACGGCGACCGGCTCTTCTACCTGAACGATCCCGGCTTGATCGCGATCGAGAAGCTGTTCGGCCTGGACTTCCGGCGCACCCTTGCCGAGATCATCCTGCTGAACACGGACCTGACGGAGGACGAGATCCCGCCCGACGTCTTCACGCTTCCCGGAACCGGTGCGGATCCGGGCGAGCGGCACTGCCCGGAAGTCTGATCGGATCTTCGGCCGGCTCTCGGGGATCTCCCAACTTCGGACGCTTCACTAGTCGGTGTCATCGAGCTGTGGGTGTCGCGGCGAGGACGGTCGGCCCTGAACCCACAGCCGCCCTCGATGAGACCTAAGGGAGGTGAATCACATGCCAGAGGATCCGGCAGAGGAGATCCCCCAGGCGGAGTTGAAGCCGTCACGCGGTTCGCGGCTCCGGCGGACGGTCGGCCTGGTGGTCGTATCGCTCAGCCTTGTCTCGGGGGCCGCGGCGATCGCGGCTACGAGTGCTTCCGCCGCTTCGAGCTCCTCGGACACGGCCACCGTGCAGGAGTCCTCCTCCGGTTCGAGCACCACGCAAGGACAGGATGAAGAGGGCCAGAGCGACAGCGAGCGTGACTGCCCCAACAAGGACGAGGCGGGGGACTCTGCCTAGGGTAAGAGCTGGGGCACGCTCGCCGGGGCGAGCGTGCCCCTTTGGCGTCGAGGCGTGGAGTCAGATGCGCCGGCGAACGCGATCGGGGGTCCCGTGTGTGGGTCCCTCGTTCGAGGAGACGGTCCTTTCCGACTCGGAGACGGCCCGCAGCGCCTCGCCCACCTCTCGGGTGCTCGCGTCGGCCCAGGCCACGTCCCCGAGGGAGAGAATGCCGACAAGCTCCCGGCCCTTCACGACTGGTAGGCGCCTGACCTGGTTCTGCTCCATCAGCTCCCGCGCATCGGAGAGCCGCATATCCGGAGTAGCGGAGACGGGAGCCCGGGTGGCGACGTCGCCTGCCCGCACCTTGTCCGGGTCGTTGCCCTCCGCGAGCACGCGGATCACCAGGTCGCGGTCCGTGATCAGCCCCACGGGCTCTCCATCTTCCAGCACGGGGATGACGCCCACGTCCTCAGACTTCATGGCCCGCGCGACCTCGATGATGGAAGCGTCGGTCGTTACCGCCTTCGGGGACTCGGTCATGGCATGGCGTACCAGGATCGACATCTCGCTCTCCCTTCTGCTGGTCTCCACTGGGGGGATTCCCCGGTTCGCTCGAAACCATGCCACCGGCCCGGAACGGGTATAAGCGAACGATGGCCTCATCCGACCCTGTGCCCGACGCGTATCTCGCGGAGCACGTCCGTGACGCTCTGGCGCAGGACCCGCGCCTGAGCGAGCTCCATGTCGACATCACGATCACATCCGGGAAGGTGTTCCTGACCGGAACGGTAGCTTCCGAGGAGCGCCGGTCATGCCTCGCGACCGTCGTGCGGGAGCTCCTGCCCGATCGCGAGGTGGTGAATCACACATCGATCGAGGCGCCGGCCGAGCAACCGGACGTGGAGAGGTTGTCGTGATCCGGGTCGCCGCGATGGGCGATCTGCACTTCGGGCCGGACCTCGCGGGGAGTGTCCGACCACAACTCGAGGACCTTGCCGATCACGCCGACGTGCTGCTCATCGCGGGCGATGTGACCCGGGTGGGGGATCCTGAGGAGGCCAGGGGGCTGGCCGGGGAGCTGATCGGGCTCGAGGTTCCCGTGGTCGCGGTGCTCGGGAATCACGATTACCATTCGGATCGTCAGGCTGAGATCGTCGAGATCCTGGAGGCTGCCGGCATCCGCGTGCTGGAGGGTGAAGGGACGACGATGGAGATCGACGGGGCGAGGCTCGGCGTGGCGGGAGCGAAGGGGTTCGGCGGTGGGTTCGTCGGAGCCAGTGGCAGCGACTTCGGGGAGCCCGAGATGAAGGCGTTCATCCGCCATACCCGGGGCATCGCCGGTCGCCTGGGACGGGCGCTGTCCGATCTCGAGACCGAGCATCGCGTCGCGCTCCTGCATTACGCTCCCGTCGAGGCGACCCTTCGGGGTGAGCGCCCGGAGATCTATCCGTTCCTCGGCAGCTACCTCCTCGGGGAGGCCATCGACGCTGCCGGGGCGGACCTCATCGTGCATGGGCACGCACACCGCGGCGTGGAGCGGGGGGTGACCCCGGGCGGGATTCCCGTCCGGAACGTCGCCAGGCCGGTGATCCAGCGCGCGTACAACGTGTACTGCCTGGGCTCCGACGGCGAACCCGGCGGCTGACCCACTGAAAGGATCTGGGCTGGTCAACAACTGTTGACAAACGCTCGGCGTCAACGTATATTGACGAGTGTGAGCGAGGCCACCAAGCTTGCGACGCAGGCGTCGAGCCGGGACCCCAGGGTCGGACTGCGGTCGGTGGCCGCCCTTCGCCGGCTGCTCGAGCAGCTCGAGGCGCTCCAGGTCGACAACGCCCGCCGCCTCGGGTGGTCCTGGCAGGAGATCGCGGCGGAGATGGGTGTGAGCAAGCAGGCCGTGCACAAGAAGCATTCGAGTCGGTGGTTCCTCCGTCGAGGAAAGTAGGAGCAAATGTTTGAGCGTTTCACCGATCGGGCCCGCGAAGCCGTCGTTCACGCCCAGGGAGAAGCGAGATCGCTGCACCACGACTACATCGGGACCGAGCACATCCTCCTCGGTGTCCTCCGCGAGGGCACCGGTGTGGGCGCGAAGGTCTTGGATCGAATGGGGATCGACCTGAAAGGGGTCCGGGCAGATGTCGTGAGGGTGGTGGGGACAGGCCCGGCGCAGGCAGATGATAAGGACGCCGAGGCCCTGCGATCCATTGGGATCGACGTGGACGAGATCCGCCGCCGTGTGGAGGAGGTGTTCGGGCCGGGAGCGCTGGACCACAACGTGATCCGTCCGCGGCGGAGGCGGGGCGCCGGTCACTGCAGTCCGATCGGGGGCGCGATCGCCGGTCACATTCCGTTCACGCCGAGGGCGAAGAAGGTCTTGGAGCTGGCGCTCAGGGAGGCCCATGCGCTCAAGCACGGATACATCGGAACGGAGCACATCCTTCTGGGACTGGTCAGGGAAGGCGAGGGGATCGCCGCGACGATCCTGGATGGGCGAGGGGCCACGCCGGAGCGAGTCCGCAAGGCGGTGTCCGAGACGCTCGAAGGGGGCTCGGGGCAGCCCGGGCGCTCCGCCTGATCGTGCGCTCCCGCCGAGGCCGAGCACTCGGATAGAATCCCCGGGCCAGGTCGTCCGAGCAGGCATCGAAGGAGCGCAACGTGGCGAGGCAAGACCCTATGAAGCTGTTGGCGGGAGTCCCGATCTTCGAGGAGCTCTCCCCGAAGGAGCTTAGGTCGATCGCGACGGCGTCCAAGGAAGTCACCCACCGAGAGGGGGCCGTCCTGGCTCGCGAAGGCGACTCTGGGGTGGGCTTCTTCCTCATCCTGGATGGAGACGTGAGCGTCGCCGTGGGGGGCAGGTCCGTCCGGAAGATGGGCCCGGGGGACTTCTTCGGAGAGATCTCGCTGCTCGACGGCGGCCCTCGCACCGCCACCTGCACCGCACAGACCCAGGTGACCACGCTGGGGCTCACGCCGTGGACGTTCAAGCGACTGATCGAACAGAACCCCTCGATCGCCTCCAAGATGCTGAAAGTGATGGCCCAGCGCCTACGCAGCACGGCCAAGCAGATCAAGCACACTTTCTGACCGGTCGGCCGCCATAGCCCCTGGCGTCCCGGCCCGAGGCTGCCTCTCCGGTGTAGCCTTCGGCCCCGTGGAGCTGGGCGTCGTCGTGGGTGGACCGTTGGGCCGGCTGGGCGACCTGGCCCAAGGGGTCGAAGCGGCCGGCTTCGAGAGCGTGTGGTGTGCGGAGACGGCCCGGTCGGTCTTCGTGCAGGCGGCTGTCGCCTGCGTCAGCACGTCTCGGGTGCTGGTCGGAACCGACATCGCCCTGGCGTTCCCCAGGAGCCCCACCATCACCGCCATGGCGGCCCGGGACCTCGCCGAGCTCTCCGGCGGCCGGTTCGTGCTGGGTTTGGGCACCCAGGTGAAGCGGATCAACGAGCAACGATTCGGGATCGGGTTCGAGCATCCAGCGCCCAAGGTCGCCGAGGCGGTGGAGGTCATCCGGGAGGTCCTGGACACGTTCGAGGGCAGGCCGATCGACCATCGGGGGCGGTTCTACTCGATCACCATGCCACCCTTCCCCGGTGCCGGGCCCGCCCCCGGAACGGTTCCCATTTATCTCGCCGCGGTGAACAGGGTCATGGCGGAGACCGCCGGTCGATGCGCCGACGGGGTGCTCGGGCACCCGATGACCAGCGCGGCCTGGATCCGGGACGTACTCCGGCCAGCCGTGGAGCGTGGGGCGAAGGACGCGGGCAGAGACGCCAACCAGGTGAACGTCACGACGGGGTTGATCGTCGCCGTTTCCGACGACCGTGACGAGGCCAGGAGAGAGGCGGCCCTTCAGATCGCCTTCTACGCAACCACCCGCACCTACCGGCCCGTGCTGGACCTCCACGGGTTCGGGGACCGACTGGAGCCTCTTCGCCGGGCCTTCGTGAAGAAGGACTTCGCGGCGATGATCGACGTCGCTCTGCCGATGGTGGACTCCCTGGCCGTGGCGGGAACCGAGGACGAGTGCCGCGAGCGGCTGGCCGGCTTCGAGGGCCTGGTCGACCGAGCGATCCTCGGGGGAGCGTGGATCGGACTCTCCGAGGAACGATTGATGGAGAATCACCGCAGGATCGTGGACGCGTTCGCCCCCGGCCGGTCCTGAATCGAGGCCCGAAAGCCCATGCCGTACCTCGTCCGACCCGATGGCTGTCGCCTCTATCACGAGCTTCACGGGCCAGCCGACGCCTCACCGCTCATCCTTCTGGAAGGCATGGGCGGCGACATCCCGGGCTGGCGGAGGAACATCCCACACCTCGCCGCCGAGCACAGGGTCATCGCGTACGACTTCCGGGGGAACGGACGCTCGGACAAGCCCGACGAGCCGGTGACGGTTGCCACGTTCGTCGATGACACCGTGGCGCTGCTCGACCACCTCGGCCTCGATTCGGTCCACGCGTACGGCCAGTCCTTCGGAGGCATGGTGGCCCAGGAGTTGGCACTGGCCTGCCCCGACCGGGTGGCCTCTCTCGTGTTGGCCTGCACGCATGCGGGTCCCCGGCTGGCCGTGGCGGTCGGGCCGGCGGGGAAAGTGCCCAAAGACAAGCCCTACCTCGCGCTGTACTCCGAGGCGTTCGCCCGCGAGCATCCCGATCACGTCGCGGAAGACATCCTCGTGGGAAGCCAGAACCCCCAGCCACCTCATGCCGGGCGGAGGCAATGGGAGGCCATCCAGTCGTGGGATGCGTGGGATCGCCTCGGTGGAATTCGCTGTCCCACGCTGGTGCTCCACGGGAGCGAGGACCGGTTGATCTCCCCCCGGAACGCCCAGATGCTCGCCGAGCGCATACCGGGGGCCGTGGCGTTTCTGTTGGAGGGCGCCGGACACATGTATCACTCGGAGCAGCCGGAAGCCGCGGACCGCGTCGCCCTCGATTTCCTTGGATCCGTGGAAGGGCGCCGATGAACCAGGTGCCACCGGAGATCCTCGATCTCGTGCGACAGCGGGAAGCCGCCCGCGCCCAAAGACAGTTCGCCGCTGCCGATGCGCTGAGAGACCGGATCAACCGGGCAGGGTTCGACGTCATCGACACGCCGGCGGGGACCAGGGTCACGGTTCGGGAGGAGGAACGGAGGGCGTCTGTGCCCGCGGCGTATCGCAGCTCGAAGGAGGTGCCGTCCGCTCTGGACGTCCCTCCACGCTTCGACGTGAGCATCCAGTGGCTGGTCGAAGGATGGGCCGACGATGCCCTGCGGGGGATGGAGTCCGTCCGTCGCCACTCGGGAGCCCGGTCGATCCAGTACGTGGTGGTGGACCTGACGAACGGCACCATGTGGCCGACAGGTGTGGAAGTGGTACGGCTGCCTCCCGAGGTCGGGTGGGCCGGCGCGCGCAACGGAGGGCTTCAACGGGCGGCGGGGAGGATCGTGGTGGTCGTGGACGGCTCGGTGGAAGCGCTCGGAGACGTCATCGGGCCCCTCGAGGATGCGCTCGCGGACCCCGAGGTAGGAATCACGGGGCCGTTCGGCGTCGTCACCGATGACCTGCGCGAGTTCCACGATTCATCGGGTCCGGACGTCGACGCGGTGGAGGGATACGTGATGGCCTTTCGACGAGAGCTCCTCGAGAAGGGCCTGCGCTTCGACGAGAGGTTCAAGTTCTACCGAACCGCCGACATCGAGTTCTCGTTCCAGGTCAAGGCCACGGGGTGTCGCGTCACCGTCACCGAGCTCCCCGTGAAGAGGCACGAGCACCGGATGTGGGCGAACACTCCGGAGGATCAGCGGGCACGGCTGTCGATGCGGAACTTCTACCGCTTCCTGGACAGGTGGCGGGGCCGCACCGACCTGCTGAGCTCCCGGATAGATGACGAGGGGACTTAAGCTACGCGTCTGGTCGTACCGGGATTTCCTGCGTCGTCCCTGCGCCATCGCCCCCCGTCAGGACGATCCCGGGCTCGGCCGGGACCTTGTCGGTCTCGGCCTTCTTCTTTTCCTCGGCCCTCTGTTCCTCTGCCCGCTTCTCCCGCGTCTCCTGCTTCAGCTCGTCCTTGGAGGGGATGGGCTTCTGCCCGTCCAGGTACTGCCGGAGTTCGGTCCCCTCGATGACCTCCCGCTCGATGAGCACGTCGGAGAGCCGGCGCAGGTTCTCCTTATCGTTCTCCAGGATGCTCCTCGCGTGGTCCTGAGCCTCTCGGAGCAGACGGGCCACTTCCTCGTCGATGACCCTCGAGGTCTGCTCGGAGAACTCGGGCCGCTCGCCGGGAAACAGGGGGCGACCCCCCGCAGAGCGGAACCCGTCGCTGCCGAAGGAGAGCGGGCCCAGCTTGCTGCTCATGCCGTACTCGACCACCATGGCCCGGGCGATCTCGGTCGCTTGCTGAAGGTCATTCTGGGCCCCGGTAGAGACCTCGCCGAAGGTGATCTCCTCGGCCGCCCGTCCTCCCATGGCAAAGACCAGCCTGTCCCGCAATTCGGGCTCCGTCATCAGGTAGCGATCCTCCAGGGGCCGGACCATGGTGATCCCCAGCGCGGCGACCCCACGGGGGACGATCGTGACTCGGTGGACAGGATCGATGTGGTCCGAACGGAGGGCCACCAGGGCGTGTCCCATCTCGTGGACGGCCACCCGGACCTTGTCCCGCTCCGACATCACCCGGCTCTTTCTTTCGAGGCCGGCCACCACGCGGTCGATGGCTTCCTCCAGTTCCTCCATGCCCACCCAGTTCTTCTCCCGTCGGGCCGCCAGCAGGGCCCCCTCGTTTACGACGTTGGCTAGATCCGCACCGGTGAACCCCGGCGTCCGCGCGGCGAGCGTCCGGAGGTCGACGTTGGGATCGATGGCTACGCCTCGGGAGTGGACGCGCAGAATGGCCTCCCGCCCCCGGAGATCGGGCCGGTCCACCACGACCTGGCGGTCGAAACGCCCCGGCCGCAGCAGAGCCGGGTCCAGAACGTCGGCCCGGTTGGTGGCGGCCATGATGATGACACCCTTCGACGTGTCGAACCCGTCCATCTCCACAAGGAGCTGGTTCAGCGTCTGCTCACGCTCGTCGTGGGAACCGAGCGAGCCACCCAGGGCCCCGGCTCGGGACTTGCCGATCGTGTCGAGCTCGTCCAGGAACACCAGGCATGGAGCCTTCTCCTTGGCCTGCTGAAAGAGCTCTCGGACCCGAGCCGCGCCGAGGCCGACGAACATCTCGACGAACTCCGAGCCCGACATGTAGAAGAAGGGGACCGCTGCCTCGCCCGCGACGGCCCTCGCCAGGAGGGTCTTGCCGCACCCCGGCGGCCCCAGGAGCAGCACTCCTTTCGGGATCCGACCGCCCAGTCGTTGATACTTCTTCGGGTTTCGGAGGAACTCGACGATCTCCTTCAGCTCTTCGACGGCTTCGTCCACGCCGGCGACGTCGGCGAAGGTCGTCTTCATCTCCTTGCGGTCGTAGATCTTGACCCGGTTCTTGCCCAGGTTCAGCGCCGTGGCCGCTCCGCCTCCCGCCATCCGCCGGAACAGGAACACCCAGACCAGGCCCAGGAGCATGAAGGGGAGGATCCACTGGACGAGGAAGGAGGTGAGGGCGCTCGGCTGCTTCCCCTCGAACTTCACGCCCTCCCTCGAGAGCTGGTTCACCAGGGTCGAGGAATCGAAGTTGGGCGGAAGGTCGGCCGTGTAGTGCTTGCCGGCCCGGTCGACCCAGGAGATGGAGCTGCCCGTGATCGTCACCGACTCGACGCCTTGCTGGCCGAGCTGCCGATAGAACTGGTCGAGCCGAGCCTTGGTCGTGCTCTGGCCGAACAGGCTCTGGACCAGGAAGAGCAGCACGACCGCGCCGAGGATGTACACGAGCGAGAAGCGCCACGGGTTCCGTCCGCTCTGGCCCGACCCTCCACCGAGGTCGAAGCCCTGCCACCGGCCCCGGCGTTCGTTGTCGTTGGGGTTCGCCATGATTCCTGTCCTCTTGGATGATCCCGGGATCGAACCGGGCTGAGATTCCTACCGTACATCTTCCCACCCGCCCAGCCGAAAGGGGTCCTCCTTTCTTTAGGTAGCGCCTCGACCGGCGGTCGCCGTCCCGTGACGGCGCCAGCGGGTACCATGCGATCACGGTGCGTGATGAGCCAAGCTGAAGCCAGGAGCAACCAGGATCTGGAGGCCAGGTTCGAAGCCGAGGCCCTTCCGCTGCTGAACGGGATGTATTCGGCGGCCTTCCGCCTGACCCGGAACGCCTCCGACGCCGAAGACCTCATCCAGGAGACGTTCCTGCGCGCCTATCGAGGGTTCCATCAGTTCCAGGAGGGGACCAACCTCAAGGCGTGGCTCTATCGGATCCTGATGAACACCTTCATCAACAGCTACAGGAAGAAGCAACGGGAGCCCCAGACCATCTCGGACGAGGAGGTCGAGGACTGGTACCTGTACTCGAGGATGGCCGAGCGTGCAGCCGAGCCCTCCGCAGAGGCCTCCGTCATCGAGGCCCTTCCCGACGAGGACGTCCAGGAGGCCCTGTCCTCGCTCCCGGAGCAGTTCAGGATCGCGGTCCTCCTGGCCGATGTCGAAGGTTTCAGCTACAAGGAGATCGCCGACATCACCGGCGTGCCCATAGGGACCGTGATGTCCCGGCTCCATCGGGGAAGAAGAGCGCTCGAGAAGCGGTTATGGGACGTGGTACGGGAGCGTGGCCTTGTCCGAGATTAGCTGCGAAGAGGTTCTGGCGGAGATCGAGCACTTCCTTCATGGGGAGCTCGATCCGGGTGAGGCTGCCCGCCTGGCGGACCACCTCGGCACCTGCCCTCCCTGCTTCGAACGGGCGGAGTTCCAGAGAGAGCTGAAGGCGATCGTGAAGCAGAAGTGTCGCTCTCAGGCGCCTCAGCACCTCCTGTGGAAGGTCCGGCAGGCCATCCAGCTGGAGCACAGGCTCGACGAACCCTGAGCCTCCGGCCGACTCCTCACGTTCTCAGCGTTTCTTCACAAACTTCTTAGCGCTTCGGGAAACTGCCCTGCTCCTCCGTGCGAATAGAGAAGCAAAGGAGGCGTTGCCCGTCTGAGCGGATCGATGAAGGGGAGCCGGCCAGGGAAGATGCCTCCGCCCTCGCCCATGAGGAGCGAGCGGAGGACCTGCGCTGCACCCGGCTGTCTAACGCGCCTCTCCATCTACAACCTGGACGCGCTCTGCTGGCAGCACGCGGATCTCCACTTCCCCAACTACCGAGGCAAGCGTCTGCTCGAAGGCAAGGCCTGAGCGGGCCCTGATCCCGGGGTAGCGCCTTCCGCGGGCTCGACGTAGCCGCTGGGCCAGCCCGGCCCCGCGGCCAAGTAGGCTTCGTCACGGCGATGACTCTGATCGCGTTGGATGCCATGGACGTGACGTGATGGGTGGAACCAGAAAGCGCGCGCGCCCGAAACTGACCCGAAACAGCCCTCTCGCGGAACGGGCGCCGGAGGTGATCAGGCGGCTCAAGGAGGCGAACCCGGAAGCCACCGTCGCCCTTCGGTTCTCCACCCCGCTGGAGATGCTGATCGCTACGATCCTGTCGGCTCAGTGCACGGACGAGCGAGTCAACAAGGTGACCGAAACCCTGTTCCAGAAGTATCGAAGCTGCGAGGACTACGTGAAGGTTCCGGAAGCCGAGCTCGCAGCCGACATCAGGCCGACCGGCTTCTTCAACCAGAAGACGAAGGCGATCAAGGCCGCCTGCCGCAAGATCATCGAGGACTATGGTGGGGAAGTGCCGAGATCGATGCGGGAGCTCGACTCGCTTCCGGGAGTGGCTCGGAAGACGGCAAACATCGTGCAGGGGAACGCCTACCCGGACGAGCATCGTAGGGATCCGGAGGCCGGAGTGGCCGTGGACACCCACGTCAGGCGGGTGAGCCGGCGATTGGGGTTCACCACTCACGAGGATCCCGACAAGGTCGAGCAGGACCTGATGAGGATCCTCCCAAGGAAGGATTGGTTCTCGTTCACCTATGTCCTGATCGAACACGGCCGGCAGGTCTGCAAGGCACCCACACCCCGGTGCGAGGTGTGCCCGGTGAACGACCTGTGCCCGTCGAGCCGGGTCTAGGCCCGAACGGGCACGGCGACCCTGGCAGCCGCAGCGCGGCGCCGGGCCCGCCGGAGCGCGCGGCGCTCCTCCTCGGACAGGCCCCCCCACACTCCTGAATCCTGGGCGGTGGCCATCGCCCACTCGAGGCAGAGAGCTCGAACGTCGCATTGCATGCAGATCGCCTTCGCTGCCGCGATCTGGGAGGCTGCTGGGCCGGTGGTGCCTACAGGGAAGAAGAGTTCGGGATCCTCGTCCTTGCAGCGAGCACGGTGCACCCAGTCCATGGCGACCCCCCTCCCGAGCCGGACAACAGACGGTTGACCACGCGGGCTCGCCTCGCTCGGCGGACACTGGCCGCCCCCGGTTTCCCCGATCCGAACAGGGCCCGAGCGAGGCGCGGATTATACTGACCGCCCTTCGGCGGACACAATGGTTTTGACGAACTTCCAGCGACAAATCCGGCCCCTCGTGGTCGCTCACCGTGGCGCGTCCGCAGCTTTCCCGGAGAACACCCTTGCCTCGTTCCGGGGCGCGGTGGAGGCCGACGCCGACGTCGTCGAGCTCGACGTCCGGCTCACCGCCGACAACGTGCCCGTCATCCTGCATGACCTCGATGTCTCCATCACCACCGATGGCTCGGGGCTCGTCCACACCATGACCCTCGACGAGGTGAAACGGCTGGACGCGTCGGGTGGCCGCGGCCCGGCGACCGAGATTCCCACACTCGAAGAAGCTTTGGAGGCCTTGAACGGGGCGGTGGGGGTCGACATCGAGATCAAGAACCTTCCGGGCGAACCTTCGTTCGATTCGCCCCGCGAGGCGGCCGCGCACGAAGTCGTTTCCCTGCTGCACGCGACGCGCTTCCAAGGGCCCGTGCTCGTGTCCTCCTTCAATTGGCTCTCGATCGAGCGGATCCAGGAGCTTGACGGGAATCTGCCGACCGGGATCCTCACGACCGCCGACGTCGACCCATGGGCCTCACTGGTCTACGCCAGGTCCCGGAAGCACGCCTGGGTGCTCCCTCAGGTGCCGGCCCTGGTCCGGGCGGGAAAGGAATTCGTCGACGCGGCCCATGCGGACAGGGTGCTGGTGGGGACGTGGACGGTGGACGCTCCCGCCGAGATCGATCGGCTGTTCGAGATAGGCGTCGACGCCGTCGCGACGAACGACCCGGCCCGGGCCGTGCCCGTCCGGGACCGCCACCGCCTTCGCCGGACGTCCTGACTGCAAGGTCAGGCCCGGGCGCCTCCGAACGGATCGCCGAAGTTCAGCAGATGAGCGACAGGGCATCCGGGACGGCCTCGATCACGACGCGGTCGTGCTCGCCGATGTACTCCCCGTCCATCTGAACCGGCATGGGTAGCTCGCACTCGACTGCGACCTTGCGCTGATCCCTCAGGTGGAGCACGTGCGGCCCGCCCACGTGCCGCGCCGAGCCGAACGAGGACAGCACGACGGAGAGCGCGACCCGGGTGCGGAGGCTGTCCAGGGCCAGGCAATCCAGGCCGCCGTCCAGTTCCGCGTCCGGACAGAGCCGCATGGGCCGCCTGCCCAGGTAGGTGTACGGGCCGGTGTTCTGGACGATGGCGAGGAACAGGTCGTCTTTCAGATGCTCGAGGTTCTCTCCCCAACGGATCCGGACGCGCGGGACCCGTCGATCGCACCCGGTGAAGAATACGCGGAGTCCCGACCAGACGAAGTACCAGTCGCCGCCGCGTTTCTTCTCCCGCTGGTGCTCCTCGACCCTCCGGACGATGGCGGCGTCGAGGCCGACCCCACAGTTGCTGGTGAAGTAGCGATCGCCGACGGCGCCCAGGGTCACGCGTCGGGGCGGCTCCTTCGCGTTGCCCACCAGCAGGTGGGTCGAGGCAAGGGCATCGTCGGGGATGCTCAGCGACCGAGCGAAGACGTTGGCCATTCCTCCCGGCACGATGGCCATCGGGACGTCGCTTCCGGCCAGGCCGTTCGCCACCTCGTTGACCGTGCCGTCACCTCCCAGGGCCGCCACGACCTCCACCCCGTCGAGGACGGCCTCCCGGGTGAGGTCGATGGCGTGGCCAGGGCGCTCGGTCGGCGCCTCCTCGAGCTTGAAGGCATCGGAGAGGACGTCGGCGATGGCGAGACGAAGCTCGCGCGTGACCCGGTAGGCGTTCTCGTTGACGACGAGGAGCAGGCGCCGCACTAGGACCTCTTCTCTCCCTCGTCTTGAAGGCCTCCTCTGAGCGTCGACAGAGTCTTCGCCAGCAACCGAGAGACGTGCATCTGGGAGATCCCGAGCTCCTGGGCGATCTCGCTCTGGGTCATGCCCTTGAAGAACCGCAGGTGGAGCATGTGCCGCTCCCTGGGGGGAAGCTGACGCAGCAACGGCCCGACGCTCACCCGGTCTTCCAATGCCTCCAGGGCCTCGTCCTCCGACCCGATCTGCTCGTGGTAGGAGAGGCCTTCCTCCGTGGCCCCCGCATCCAGCGAGATCAGGCTGTAGGCGTGAGCCGAGTCGAGGGCCTCCAGCACCTCGTCCTGTGAGGCTTCGGCGGCGACGGCGATCTCGGCGACGGTGGGGGAGCGTTGGAGATCCTGGGAGAGCTGGCTGATCACTCCACCCAGGCGCAGGTTCAGCTCCTGGAGGCGGCGGGGAACCCGCACGGCCCACCCCTTGTCCCGGAAGTGCCGCTTGAGCTCGCCCACGATGGTGGGTGTGGCGTACGTGGAGAATTCGACCTCTCGCTGCGGGTCGAAGCGGTCGACCGCCTTGACCAATCCGATGGTGGCGACCTGCACGAGATCGTCGAGTGGCTCGCCCCGGCCGGCAAAGCGGCGGGCCAGATACTCGACGAGCCCCAGATGCGACTCGATCAGCTTCGCCCGGATCTCCCGGTCCTCCGTCTGGCGGAGCTCGCGGAAGAGCCGCTTGACCTCCGGCTTGGGCAGCTGAGGGTGTCGTTCGTGCGAAGGAATCGTGCTCGTCATCCTCTGGGTATCCGGAAGGTGGCCACGGCCACCCCATCTTTGACCGCCACGTCCAGATGGTCGGTCACCGACTCCAGAATGGTGCGCGCCCACGTGGTAAGGAACTCCTCGCCGGGCTTGAGCGGTGTGTCCCCGGAAGCCTGGATCCGGATGCCGGCCTCCTCGAGGGTGAAGAGGACCTCGAGCCGGGAGGCACGCGGCGAAGAGGTCGCCAGGATGCGCGAGCAGACCTCGTCGATGGCGATGTGCAGATCCGTGAGATGGTCGTAGGTGAAGTCGAGCAGGGCAGCCAGCGTGGTGGCGGTTGCGCGCACCAGAGCCACGTGCCTGGTGGTTGCGGGTATGCGGATGCTCACTTGGTCGGACAACGCTGGCGATTCTACCCACGACGTAGTCGAAAGCTTCACGTCCGTAGACTGGCCGGCAGTGTTCGGGCGACTTCGTGCCAAGCTCTCCGATCGCCGCCGCCCTCGGCCCACGGCCTCACAGCAGATGGAGGAGTCCTTCGTCGCGTTCGCTCAATGCCTCGATCTGGTGGAGCGGGCCAAGGCCTCGCTGGCCTCGGCTGCTCCGGGGGGCAGAGTGCAGGGGCTTCCCCTCGCTGAAGCCCTCGCCGGCTTCGAGGAGTACCTGCGGAAAGCCGGTCAGGCCATGCCGCCTTGGAGGACCGACGGGATGGAGGAGTCGTGGCAGCTATGCATGGCCGGTCTGGACGAATCGTTCCGGCGGGCGGACGCGCTTCGGCTGGGAGACGCGCCCTCGGGGTATGAGCAGCTGTACACCGTCCTGGCGGACCTGATGGAACCTCTGGACGCGTTCGCCGCGGCGCTGAGCCGGTACCGCGATCTCCGCGGGTGAGTCACGTTCGCGGATTGAGCCCTTCCATCAGACCGCGAACCACCTCACGCGCGTAGTGCTCGTCGGACCCCAGCCGAGCGTCCCCGCCCACGATCTCCTCGAGCATGGCCTGGCTGAAGCACGCACCCAGCAGGGCGCGGGTCAGGTGTTCGGGGGAGACCCTTTCCGAGATCCGGCCGAGCCGTTGTTCTTTCCGAAGGTAGGTGGTGACCGCGCCCAGCGCCTTCATGGGGCCGCCCTTCGTCTCCTCGAAGTGGCGCCGCTGCTCCTCCAGGAGCTCCCGCTCGCCCATGGCTCCCACCACGATCGGTACGATCCCGCGATAGAAGCCCACCGCCGTACGAGCGACCTCCTCCAGGTTCCGGCGGACAGTACCGGTCCCGGCGCGGTCGGGCAGCGTGCTCATCAGTTCCAGGAACTGGGGGAAGCGGGTGCGCACGATCTCCATGAACAGAGCGTGTTTGTCGTCGAAGTACCGATAGATGCTCCCTTCGGCACAGCCGGCGCGCTCCGCGATCGCTCGGGTCGTGCAGGCCCGGAGGCCTCGCAGGTGGATGATCTCCTCGGCCGCGGTGAGAATGTCTCGCCGTATCCCGGCGATCTCCTCAGTGGCCAACGACGGCACCCTCGGAGACATCGCTGTCGAGGGACACAGGTTCGGGTTCGACGTGGCTCCTCACGAACAAGAACGAGACCACGGAGGCAAGGAGCAGGAAGGCGATGGCCACGAGCAGCCCGACGTGGATGGCGTGGACGAAGGCGTGCTGGACGGACTGGCCGATGACCGAGCCGGCCCCTTCGCCCGCCGTGTTGCCCGCCGCGGCGCTGGCCCCGGCCCTCGCCAAAACTTCTCCGGCCTGAGCCCGGGGGATGCCCGCTTCCACCAGCCGGGCCAGAAAGCCACGGTTGAAGGCTGCCGTGACAATGGCTCCGAGCAGGGCGATACCGAACACACCGCCGAGCTCCCGGCTGGTGTTGGTGGCCGCCGAGGCCACGCCGGCGTGCCGGGTGTCCACCGAGCCCATGACCGCGGCCGTCATGGGAGTCATGGTGGAGGCCATCCCTACCGCCAGGATGATGAACGCGGGAAGGATCACGGTCAGGTACGAGGAATCGGGCTGAGTCCGCAGCAGCATTCCCATTCCCACCGCAGCCGTCAGCGGCCCGAAGGTCATGAACCAGCGAGAGCCGAAACGGTCGGAGAGACGCCCCGCAACCGGGGCCACGAGCAGAATCACCACGGAGAACGCAAACAACCTGATCCCGGCGCCCACCGGGGAGTATCCCCGCACGTTCTGCAGGTACAGCGTTAGGAAAAACACCGTCCCGAACAGGGCGAAGAACACTGCCGCGGCGACCACGTTGGCCGCGGCAAACGTGGGGATACGGAAGAACGAGAGAGGGAGCATCGGCGATTCGCGGTGCGACTCCACGTAGAAGAAGATGGCCAGGAAGAGGGCCGACAGGGCGAAGGAAGCGAGGATCAGGCCGTCGGTCCATCCTCTGGCGTTGCCCTCGATCAGAGCGTAGACGAGGAAGAACAGGCCGGCTGTGCCCGTCACGAGCCCCGGCGGGTCGACCCGGCGCGATTTGGTTCGGTCGCGAGACTCCCGCACCACGAAGAATGTCATCGCGAGTCCGATGATCCCGACCGGCACGTTCACGTAGAAGATGCTCTGCCACGAGACGTGCTCAACGAGGAACCCGCCGACCACAGGCCCGAAGGCGATGGCTAGGCCGGACATAGCCGCCCAGATGCCGATCGCCGCGCCTCGCTCGCGGCCGCTGAAGGTGGCCGTGATGATGGAGAGCGACCCGGGGAGGAGCAGGGCGGCGCCCAGCCCCTGAATGGCGCGAAAGGCCACGAGCTCCGACGTCGACCCCGACAGGCCGCACATCAGCGAGCCGAGCGTGAAGACGACGAGCCCCGCCATGAAGAACCGCTTGCGGCCGTACAGATCCCCGAGAGCGCCGCCGGTGAGCATGAACGAGGCGAAGGTCAGGGTGTAGGCATCGATGATCCATTGCAGCCCCGAGACGCCGGCCCCGAGCTTGGTCTGGATGGTCGGAAGGGCCACGTTGACCACGAGGTTGTCCAGCATCGGCATGAACAGGCCGAAGACCATGGCCACCAACACCCACCACTTGCGACGGTCGCCGGTACCGGGATGAGGCGTGGAGATCGCGGTGTCGATCGTTCGTGCCATCGGGGTCCTCCCGAATGCTCAGGGAGCGTCTGCACTCCGGCTAACAGCGTGATGAGTGAGTACTCCCTCATTCTGAGTGAGTACTCACTCATTTGTCAAGTCATCCAGACGGCCCTGCGTGATACAACGACCGCATGACGAAGGCGATCCAGATGAGGACTGAAATACCTGGACCCAGGTCCAGGGCGATCCTCGAACGCAAGGCCAAGGTGGTCTGCGATCCGCTCGACATCCACGCTCCCACCGTCATCGATCACGCGGACGGCGCGAGGATCACGGATGTCGACGGCAACACCTTGCTGGACTTCTCCGGCGGCTTGGGATGCCACCTGGTCGGCTACTCGCATCCCAAGGTGGTGGAGGCCGTCCAGCGCCAGGCGGCCCGCTTCTCCCACACGGACTTCTCCGTCATCCCGTACGAGGTGTACGTCGAGCTCGCCGAGCGGCTGGTGGGCCTCACGGGCATGCAGGAGGGAAAGGTCGCCTTGTTCAACGCTGGCGCAGAGGCGGTCGAGAACGCGGTGAAGTTCGCCCGCGCAGCCACGGGCCGGTCGGCGATCCTGTGCTTCGAGGGTGCTTTCCACGGGAGGACCCTGCTTACGATGACCTTGACGAGCCGGTATCGGCCGTACAAGTCCGGCTTCGGACCCTTCGCTCCCGAGGTCTATCGCCTGCCGTACCCCTATCCGTACAGAAGCGCCCATCCGGAAGAGGCCGGTTCCCTGGCGATTGAGTCGATCAAGCGGGCGCTGGAGACCACCATCGATCCGAGCGCCGTCGCCGCGGTCATCGTCGAGCCGATCCAGGGAGAAGGTGGATTCGTGGTGCCCACCTCCGACTTCCTCGATGGGCTGACGAAGCTCTGCCGCCGCCACGGCATCCTGACGATCGCGGACGAGGTCCAGTCCGGTTGCGGACGCACTGGCCGATTCCTCGCCTCGGAGCACTTCGGCTTCCAGCCCGACCTCGTGATCCTGGCCAAGGCGCTCGCCGACGGCTACCCGCTTTCCGCCGTCGTGGGCCGAAAGGAGATCATGGATTCGCCAGGGCCATCGGCCATCGGGGGAACCTATGTGGGCAATCCCGTAGCGTGCGCCGCGGGGCTGGCGGTTCTCCAGATCATCGAGGAGGAGGGTCTCATCCAGCGGGCTGAGCAGATCGGCAAGACGCTGAAGGCCCGATGGGAAGAGGTGGCCCAGGAAGTCGGGCAGGTCGGTGAGGTCCGAGGCGTCGGCGCGATGGTCGGTGTGGAGTTCGTCCGAGCCCGCGAGACCAGGCAGCCAGACGAGGCTTTCGTGGGGGCGCTGATCGCGGAGGCGTTGCGGAATGGCGTCGTGGCGGTGACCTGCGGTCCTTACCACAACGTGATTCGTCATCTGATGCCGCTGGTCATCTCCGACGAGGAGCTGGACGAGGCTCTCGATGTTCTGGCGGAGGCGGCCGTCAAGGCCTCGAGTGGCCAGGTGGCAGGCGAAGGGCCCGGCTCCGGGGGCGTCGAAGGGGAATAGCCGCGATGGCCGATCCGGGTCGGGAGGGGCTACCTCGGCCGAACATCCTCGGACGGGACTCTCCTTCGGCCGACGCCCTGGAGGCGCTCCGGGAAGAGTGCGAACAGGTGTCGAAGATCGTCCTCGCCCTGACGGAGGACGACTTCGCCCGCCCCACGCGATGCGAGGCGTGGAACGTCAAGGAGCTGCTCGCCCACCTCTACTGGGGGGTGAACCGAGCAATGCGCTCTCTGGCCGAGCCGGCTCCCGAGGTGGCGGACACCGACTCCGTGACGTACTGGCGGACGTATGACCGCCTGGAGGATGCCCCGGCCATCGCGGGCCGAGCCGCCCAGCGGGCGACGGAATACCCGACCGGCACAGCGCTCGCCCTGGCATGGGACACGATGTGGCGCGAGGTGGTCGAGGCGTCCGCTCGGGAGAACCGCGACCGCATCCTCTCCACGTGGGGTCCCGCGTTAACCCTGGACGAGTACCTGCGGACCCGGGTCCTCGAGGTGACCGTGCACCGGATGGATCTCATGGATGCCCTCGGCGAGAAGGGGTGGGGGACAGACCAGGCCATGTCGATCGTGGACGACACGTTGGAGGCTCTCCTGGGTGAGGAACCGCCCAGCGACCTCGACTGGGACGTGGTCGACTTCATCGACGCGGGCACCGGGCGCCGACCACTCACCGACCGGGAGCGGGACATCCTGGGTGGGCTTGCCGAAAGGTTTCCCCTGCTCGGCTAGCGGCGGGGTCGTGGGCTAGCGGAGACGGAACGTAGCCTCGGCCACGGTCCGGCCACCTTCGAGGTTGATCGAGAGGTCACCCTCACACGCTTGACACAGCCGCGAGGCCACGAACAGCCCGAGCCCGAATCCGCTGTGGGTCCTCGTGGCCGACATGTCCTCCTGGAAGAAGGCGGCGAAGTCCTGGCTGGGCGGCACCCATCCGCCCGCGTCTCCGACGGAGAGGACCGCGAACCCGTCGTCCTTCCACGCGGCCACCTCGATGGGTCGTACCCCGTGTCGAGTGGCGTTGGAGAGCAGCTCGAACGCCACTCGCTCGACGCACTTGTGGGGTACCCCTTCCCAGACCTCGTCCTTGACGATCGACTGATCCGGTGGCGCGTCGAGGCGCTCCGACGCGGTGGCGATGGCCTGTTCGACGTGCGTGGTCCCCTCGACCGATGGACCGGCCGCGACGAGCTCGAGACCCTCCACCAGGAATTCGAGCTCTCCGACCCGGCGGATTGCGCTCTCGACGATGGGGCGTTCCAGAGCCGACACGCCGCTCTGCTCGAGCATGCGCAGGGCCCCAGAGATGACGGTGAGCGGCGTGCGCAGCTCGTGGGACAGCACCTGGACGAACTCGGCCCTGGCCCGAGCCAGCCGCTCGATCTGCGCCCGCCGTTCGCGTTCTTCCTCGAGGAGGCGCCTGAGGTCCTCTACGGCGGCTGGGAGCACGCGCTGGTCCAGCTCGGCCTCACCTGTGGCGGCCCGCCGGATGGCGGCCGACAGCTCGTCGATCGTCCCGCCCTTCACGACGTAGCCGATCGCTCCGGCTGTGAGCATGTCGCGCACCGTGCTGGGGTCGTCGGACCACGTCAGGGCCACGACCTTGACCTGCGGATACTCCTCGAGGAGGGCTCGGGCTGCCGCGACCCCGTCCATGTCGGGCATCCGGACGTCCATGAGCACCACGTCCGGCCGGCATTCCGAGGCGATGCTGATGGCTTCCCGGCCCCCTCCCGCTTCCCCGACGACCTCGATGTCCCCGCCCAGAGAAAGTGCTTCACGGAGCATCGTCCTCGTGCTCGAGGAGTCGTCGACGACCATGACCCGGACAGCATTACCCATGTTGGTACCTCAGCGTAATGGTTCGGTCGCTTCCAACGAGTACCTAAATAGAGTGAGATGGCGTCAATGGCATCGCGTGGCGTGCCCACTCGGGAGTCTCTGGCCGACCTGCGCAATGACATCGTGGTCTGCCGGAGATGTCCTCGCCTCGTCGAGTGGCGAGAGCGGACCGCCCGTGAGAAGAGGGCGGCCTTCGCGAGCTGGGAGTACTGGGGCCGTCCGGTTCCCGGCTTCGGCGATCCCCGGGCCAGGATCCTGATCGTGGGCCTGGCTCCGGCGGCCCACGGTGGCAACCGCACGGGCCGGATCTTCACGGGGGATCGCTCGGGGGACTTCCTCTTCGATGTCGTCTTTCGCTGTGGCCTGTCCAACCAACCGACTTCCGTCAGCAGGGACGACGGCTTGCGGCTCGAGGGCTTGTACATCGCGTCCGTGAATCGGTGCTGCCCGCCCGGGAATCGCCCCATGCCTGAGGAGCGGGACGCGTGCTTGCCGTTCCTTGTCCTCGAGATCGGGCTGCTTCGCGGTGTCAAGGCGATCCTGGCTCTGGGCTCCTTCGCCTGGGACGGAGCGCTCCGGGCGCTGCAGGCTCTGGGGCATCCGGCTCCCAGGCCCAGGCCGGCATTCGGACACGAGGCGGAGGCATGGGTCGGTCCGTACGTTCTGCTCGGCTCGTTCCATCCGAGCCAACAGAACACGTTCACGGGCAAGCTGACCGCGGGGATGCTCGAGCGCGTACTGCGGAGAGCCATCGAACTCGCTCGCTGAACTGTGTCTCTCGGCAAAGCCGCCCGTGGATGACAAGGGAGAGAACCGCCGTATGCTGGCCGCATGGGCCGACGCGGCTATCACTGGCACGTGAGGATCCCCGACCCGGACGCCGGGCCGATCAACAAGCGCACCCTTCGCAGGGTCGTCGTCAGCTTCAAGCCGTACCGCACGCAGGTTATCAGCGTCGGGATCCTGATCGTCGTCACCTCGGCCCTGGGCGTCGTCAACCCCCTTCTGATCAAGGTCATCTTCGACACGGCGCTGTTCCCCCACGCCGGCCAGCAGATCCTGCCCCCCGACCTGGAACGCCTGTACTGGCTTGTCGCCCTGATGGTGGCCATTCCCGTGCTCGCCGGCCTGCTCGGCATCTTCCAGACGTATCTGGCGAACCTGGTCGGTCAACGTGTGATGCAGGACTTTCGCAACTCGCTGTACTCGCACCTCCAGAACATGGCGCTCCGGTTCTTCACCGCCACCCGCACGGGCGAGATCCAGTCCCGTCTGGCCAACGACGTGGGGGGCGTGCAGACAGTGGTTACGGACACCGCGTCCAGCATCCTCTCGAACGTCGTCATCCTGATCAGCACGCTGATCGCCATGCTCGTGCTCTCGTGGCAGCTCACCGTGCTGTCGGTGTTCCTGACCCCGCTCTTCGTCTACCTCACCTACAAGGTGGGGAAGGCTCGCCAGCAGGTAGCTGCGTCGACGCAGAAATCCCTTGCCGACCTTTCCGCGATCACCGAGGAAACGCTGTCTGTCTCAGGGATCCTTCTGTCCAAGGCCTTCGGCCGTCAGAGGCACGAGATCGAACGGTTCCGGGATGAAAACCAGCGACTGGCCGACCTGGAGATCCGTCAGCAGATGATCGGCCGTTCGTTCTTTGCCGTCGTGCAGATCTTCTTCTCGATCACCCCGGCGCTGGTCTACCTCGTGGCAGGACTCGTCATCGCCAACCAGCCTCCCTCCGCGGTCACGATCCAGGCGGGGACGATCGTTGCGTTCACCACCCTCCAGAGCCGCCTGTTCTTCCCCATCGGTTCGATGCTGCAGACATCCGTCGAGGTCCAGTCGTCGATGGCCCTGTTCGATCGCATCTTCGAGTATCTGGACATGCCCCACGAGATCGTCGACGCCCCGAATGCCCGAGAGATCCCCAGGGACAGCGTTGGCGGCCACATCCGCTTCCGTCATGTCTTCTTCCGCTACGAAGCTCGCCGGGCGGCGACGCTTCCCGATGAGGGCGACGGTCCGATGGATGGTTTCTCCGAGGCTGTCAGGGAGGTTGAAGGGCCAGGAGCGATCGGTGCTCCCGACGGACCCTCAGGGCGACCGCCTCCCGAAACGGACGGTCAACGGGGCAGGGAATGGACCATCGAGGACGTGGACCTGGAGATCCAGCCGGGGCAGCTCGCGGCCCTGGTGGGGCCCAGCGGGGCAGGGAAGACCACGATGACGTACCTGGTTCCTCGTATGTACGACGTCAGTGAGGGCTCCCTGGAGATCGACGGCACGGACGTGCGCGAGATCAAGCTGGCCTCCCTCGGAGAGGTCATCGGGATGGTCACTCAGGAGACCTACCTCTTCCACACCTCCATTCGGACCAACCTCCTGTACGGGAGGCCCGGCGCAACCCAGGAAGAGATCGAGGCCGCAGCGAAGGCGGCATTCATCCACGACCGGATCATGGAGATGCCCGACGGGTACGACACCGTGGTGGGTGAACGCGGCTATCGGATGTCCGGCGGGGAGAAGCAACGGCTGGCCATCGCCCGTGTCGTCCTGAAGGACCCCAGGGTTCTCATCCTCGACGAGGCCACCTCGTCGCTCGA
>JBKPAF010000090.1:0-18252 GCA_046726275.1 Actinomycetota bacterium | reverse complement strand
AGCCTCGAGCATCCCCAGCCGCTCGTACTCGTTCAGGAACAGGCCCATCTCGTCTGCCAGCCGCTCCGAGTACAGGCCCCATCCCTCGACGAACGCATCCCCGACGAGGAATCCGCCGAAGCGCCGAAGGGGGAGCCGTTCGGTGAACTCCTGCTCGATCGAGAGCTGGAAGTGGTGGCCGGGATTCGCTTCGTGGAAAGAGGTGGTGGCCGTCTGGTGCAGCGGGCGCCCCTCGAGGTGCCCCGTGTTCACGTAGTAGGTTCCCGGGCGAGAACCGTCTTCGGTCGGAGGGTTGTAGTAGGCGCCGGGCATGTCGTCTTCCTGGAACTCGTCGATGGGACGAACCTGGCAGTTTGCCTTGGGCAACCGGCCGAAGAAGCGCGGCGCGGCCTCCCAACTCCGCTCGACCTGGTCGCCCACGACGTCGAGCATCTCCTGACGGCTCCCCGCCGTGTTCTTCCCGGTCGCCTGATACTCGTCGAGGGCGGCCTGGACGTCTTCGTGGCCGAGCTGCTTGGCGATGGCCTGTCGTTCCTCCTGAATCATGGCCAGTTGCTGGTGCCCCGTGTCGTGGATCGAGCGAGCATCTAGGGGCAACGTGGTGAAGCCGAGGATCTGCGACGCGTACATCTCCTCTCCCCCCGGCAACGCGGACAACCCGATCGTCTCGCGCGCCGAGGGACGGTACGCGCGCAACGTCTCGAGGTAACTGGCGTAGGCCGGCCATACCGCTTCACGCAGAGCGGAGACGACCTGATCTCTGTCCGCGTTGGAGGCGCTCTGGACCGGCTTCATGGCCGGCGAGTCCTGCGGCTGGAGCGACAGCAACCGCTCGACCTGCGCCATGGCCCGGTCGACCACCAGGGCAGGCGCGACCTGACCCACCGGCGCGGCCTCCATCGCCACCTTGGAGGTCTCCTCGAGGAAGGTGGGGAAGGCCCGGAGTCGACGGACGTACCGATCCAGGCGCTCCGGCGTGTTGGCCAGCTGGTTCGAACCGAGGGTGGCGGTCAGCGTGCCTGGACCGAACAGGTGGGTCACCGCGTAGAAGCGGTCGATCCGATGCTCGAGGTCGGCGAGCTCGCGTCTGGCCCCGGATTCGAGAACCGCCAGCGTCGTGCGCATCTCCACGTCAAGGGCATTCCGGTCGATACCGGCCAGGTCGGCGATGGCCCCCTCGAACAACGTCTTCCTACGAGCCAGGCCCTCTTCGCTGGGGTCGGACAACCGATCGTCGTATCGCTCGTCCCCGATGAACGTGCCGATGATCGGATAGATCTCGAGTAATTGATCCCAGAACCGCTGCGCTAGCCGGCGAGCAGCCTGCTCGTTCTGATCGGACACGGGCGGCCTCCATTCGTGCGTGTGGTCTTTGCGGGATCGGAGCATAGCGGACACCCACACACGGCGAGACGCCTCCGTCGCGTAAGCTCTCTCTCGTTCTCGCGTCAGGAGCTCCTTCGTGGGTCGAGAGCCTCATGGAGTAGGACATCGCCGGCCGAGGCCTGCCGGAGAAGCGACCGGCCAACCACCAGCCTCGATGCGCGCTCTGCGGAAGGTGACGCAAGGACCCGGCGCCGAGCTCGTGGAGCTGCCCGTGCCTGTTCCCGCGGCAGGTGAGGTCCTGATCAAGGTCGAGGCCGCGTCGATCTGCGGGACCGACCTGCACATCTATCGATGGGACCCCTGGGCGGCGAGCCGGATCGTCCACCTCCCGATGACGTTCGGGCACGAGGTTGCCGGGTACGTCCAGGCCGTGGGTTCGGAAGTGCACCACCTCCGCCCGGGCGCCTTCGTCTCCGCGGAGGGGCACGTGTTCTGTGGGTTCTGCCCGCCGTGCCGCAGCGGCAGGGCTCATATCTGCGAGAACCTCAGAATCCTCGGAGTGGACTTCGACGGCGGGTTTGCCGACCACCTCGTGCTCCCGGAGCGCAACGCCTGGGAGGTGGACCACCGGATCCCGCCCGAGGTCGCCTCCATCCACGACCCGTTCGGCAACGCCGTGCACACGGCCTTCAGCGGTGACGGCGCATCCGAGCTAGTGGCTTCGACCGTCGTGGTGCTCGGATGCGGGCCGATCGGTCTGTTCGCTGTGGGAGTGGCGCGTGCCTCCGGAGCGCGCCAGGTCATCGCCGTGGAGCCGAACGAGTTCCGTCTGGGCCTGGCCAAGCAGATGGGCGCCGACCTGCTGGTGGATCCGGAGAGCGAGGACCCCGTTACCTTCGTGATCGAGGCGACCGACGGGCACGGGGCCGAGGTGGTTCTGGAGATGTCCGGGATTCCGCAGGTGATCGACCAGGGAACGCGGATGCTCGCCCCCGGGGGGCGGATGTCGCTGCTGGGCCTTCCGACCGAGCCGGTCGCCCTGGACTTGACTGACCAGATCATCTTCAAAGAAGCGCGGCTGATCGGCGTGACCGGACGGGAGCTCTTCAGGACGTGGCAGCAGACGACGACCCTCCTTGCCACCGGAATGGTCGACGTGACGCCGGTGATCACACACCGGTTCCGGCTCGAGCAGTTCGAGGAGGCTTTCGAGGTGATGGCGTCAGGTCGGTCGGGAAAGGTGATCCTGGTTCCTTGAATCGGAAAGGTGAAGGGCGATGTCCGAACGCAGCCTCGATTACCTGAAGGAGCAACTCGGCGAGCTTGAGCGGGCCGGAACAGCTCTGAAGCCACGGACGCTGGAAGGCGAGCAGAGGGCCAGGACCCGCTTCGACGGGCGCGACGTCATCAACCTGGCCTCGAACAACTACCTGGGCCTGGCGGCCCATCCTCGACTGAAGGAGGCGGCGGCCAGAGCGGCGATGGAGTATGGGGCAGGTTCGGGGGCCGTCCGGACGATCGCGGGGACGATGTCCCTGCATGCGGAGCTCGAGACGCGGTTCGCGGAGTTCAAGGGCGCCGAGGCAGCCCTGATGTTCCAGGCGGGGTTCACAGCCAACGCGGGCACGGTGGCAGCCATCCTCACGAAGGAGGACGTCATCGTCTCGGATCAGCTCAACCACGCCTCGATCATCGACGGGGCCAGGCTGTCCAAAGCGGAGATCAAGGTCTTCCCGCACAAGGACGTCGGTCAGGCGGACCAGCTGTTGGAGGAGTCGAAGGCCCCGGGGCGCCGTCAACTCCTCATCACCGACGGCGTGTTTTCGATGGACGGCGACATCGCGCCGCTCCCGGACCTTGTCGAGGTGGCCGAGAAGCACGGCGCGATCATGATGATCGACGATGCCCACGCGAGTGGCGTCCTGGGCCCGGGCGGCAAGGGCACGGTGGCGCACTTCGGCCTCGAGCCGAGAAGCGTGGACATCCAGGTGGGCACGCTGTCCAAGGCGATCGGCGTCCTGGGCGGCTTCATCGCCGGCCCACCTCACCTGATCCAGTGGCTGGTCAATCGGGGCCGTCCATTCCTGTTCTCCACGTCAGCCCCTCCTGCTGTGGCGGCGGCGTGCATCGCCGCGCTGGACGTGATCCGGGACGAGCCGGAGCGCATCGACCGCCTGTGGAGCAACACGAGCTATTTCAAGAAAGGCCTTCACGGGCTGGGATTCGACACCGGAGCCAGCGAGACGCCGATCACCCCTGTCATCGCCGGCGAGGAGACCAAAGCCGTCGAGCTCTCGCGGATGTTGTGGGAGGAGGGGGTCTTCACACCGGCCATCGTCTACCCGACGGTGGCGAAGGGGCGGGCCAGGGTCAGGACGATCGTCACCGCGGACCACAACGAGGACGACCTGGGCGAAGCGCTCGACGCCTTCGAGCGAGTGGGTAAGAAGCTCCGGCTGATCTAGCCGTTCTGCTGCATCCGGGGTAGGACGCCCTCCCCCGAGTGGGCCGTCCGAATATCCACCGGCTGGGGGCTGTTCCCGCGAGTTCGCCGCCGCCGATACCTACAACGGCCGCTGCGGCAGCGGACACGAGGCGATCAGGGGGGCCTGACATGCGAGCGTCCAACTACTCCCAGTCTTTCAGCCGCGATGCGCTGTTCCGGCAGATGGGTCCGCTCATCGGCGCGGTCCTCCTCTTGCTCGTCTCTTCGGACCCCGCGAAGCTGCCGGACGAGTACTCAGGGACCATCCTCTGGGGAGCCGCGCTGATCGTCGTCGCAGTCGCGTCGACGGTGTTGGTGCCGTGGCACCGGCTTCCCAGGTTCGCCATGCTCGCACCTCCCCTCGTCTATATCCTCGTGGCCTCGGGGTTCGGACCAGGACAGGGGGATCCGCTCACGTCCTGGGCGGGCCTGTTCCTGCTCCCGGTGTTCTGGCTCTCGCTCTACGCCACCGGGCTGGAGCTCGCCGCCGGGGTCGCGGCCGTGGCCATCGCCCTCCTCACCCCGATGGGTTCGGCGACGCCCCGTCCCGATCCGACGCAGACGTTCGAGCTGATCGGGCTCGCCGCGGCCCTTGGCATCGGGTCCCACCGTCTGTTCGACGAGATGCGTGCCAGGGCGGGACTGAGGCGGTTGTCCCGGGCGGACCAGCTCACCGGGGTGCCGAACAGGCAGGTGTGGGAGGCAGCCCTGTCGGCCGAGCTCGCAGAAGGGGGAAAGGATGGGGTCCCGACGAGCGTGGCGATGCTCAATGTCGACAATTTCCGGGCCTACAACGACCGGTACGGACACCTGACGGGAGACCGCCTCCTCAAGTTCTTCACCGCCCGGTGGCAGGCAGAGCTCCGAACCGCCGACCTCCTGGCCAGGTTCGAAGGCGACACCTTCGCCGTGTTGATGCCGCGCTGCCCACTCGAAGCCGGTGGCGCCGTCATCCGCCGGCTGTGTTCGGTACCGGCGACCACCACCACCTCGGCCGGCGTGGCCTGCTGGAACGGCCACGAATCGATGCCGGAGCTGATCACCCGCGCCCAGGTAGCGCTCTCTCAGGCCAAACAGGAGGGCAGGAGCCGGATCGTCCTGGCGGAGACCCCGCCTCCACCGGCTCCTCCGCGCTCACCCGACAACCGCACCCCGAGCATCCGGCTCGAGCCGACGGAGAGCCACTAGAGGGTTCGCACGGCGGCGACGATCACTCCAGCCCGTGGAGCTCGGGCTTGGCCTGGCGAAGCATGAGAGAGAGCACCATCTCTTCCGGCGCGATTCCCTCGTAGAGCACCCGGACGACGTGCTGGGCGATGGGTGCATCGATACCATGTCGCTCGGCCATGGCGCACAGAGGCTTCGAGGATTTCACTCCCTCGGCGACCATCTTCATATCCCCGATGATCTCCTCGAGCTTGCGGCCCTTGCCGATCTGCTCCCCCACCGTCCGGTTCCGCGAGAGGGGCGAGTAGCACGTGGCCACGAGGTCTCCCATGCCGGCCAACCCGGCGAATGTCAGAGGGTTGCCGCCCATCGCCGCTCCGAGCCGGGCGATCTCGGCGAGCCCCCGCGTGATCAGCGAGGCCCTGGCGTTGTCCCCGAAACCCATCCCGGCTGCGATCCCGGCGGCGATGGCGATCACGTTCTTCATCGAGCCGCCGAGCTCGACTCCGGTGAGATCCGGATTCGTGTAGACGCGGAAATAGGGGGCCATGAGCGCGGTCTGGAGCGTTCTGGCTACATCCGGGTCCCTGCAAGCCACTACCGTTGCGCTCGGCTGCCGCGCGGCCACTTCCTTCGCCAGATTCGGTCCTGAGAGTGCCGCCACTCGTTCGGGGCCGAGATTCCCCTCCTCCACCATGACCTCGCTCATCCGCTTCAACGACTCCTGCTCGATCCCCTTGGTCAGGGACACGACGGGCACCCCGGGGCCGAGCCACTCGGCCACGTCCCGGAAGATGGCCCGGAAGGCATGGGACGGCACCCCTATCACCACGATGGATGCCGAGGAGACGGCCTTCTCCAGCTCGTGCGTGGCCTGGAGGGAGGGCGGGAGCTCGACGCCAGCCAGATAATCGGGGTTCTCGTGCCGAGAGGCGATCGACTCGGCGAGCTCCTCTCGCCTGGCCCACAGGACGGTGTCCACTCCTTTGTCGGCGGCGACCGCGGCGAGGGCCGTGCCCCAGGATCCCGCGCCGACGACGGCGATCCTCAGCGGATCCACCGGGTCCTCCGGATGGATGCCGTCACTCCGACCAGCGCTTCGGATACCGAGCCCGAAGATCGGAGACCAGCCGGCCCAGCTCGCCCATGACCGTCTCCGTGATCTTGCGGTACGTCGTCGGATCGTCTCTCTGACCTTCGTACTGTGAGAAGTCAAGCGGGGCGCCGGCCTTGACCCAGATGGGCCGGCCGAACTTCAGGCTTCGCGCACCATCGCGCTGCCACACGTGCTGAGACCCCCAGACCGCCAAGGGCATCACCGGAACGTCGCTCTCGATGGTGAGCCTGGCCACGCCCGTCTTGCCCTCCATCGGCGTGAAATCGAGGTTTCGGGTGATGGTCCCTTCCGGGTACACGATGACCGCCTCACCCTCGCCGAGCGCTCGCTTGGCCTCCTCCACAGGGGCCAGCGACCCCGTCCCCCGCTCGACCTTGATCTGTCGCGCCCCTTCCAGGAAATGTCGGAGGAACCAGTTCTCATACAGCTCGCTCTTGGCCAGGAACCGGGGGCGGCGACCCGCCTTGACCAGCATGTACGCGTGCGCGAGCGGGTCCAGATACGAGATGTGATTGCCCGCCACAAGGATCGGTCCCTGTTGGGTGATGTGCTCCAACCCCTCGAATCGCCAGTTGAACCACAGGGCGATGGGCGGGCGCAGGCTCCATTCGGCGACGCGATACCAGGGTTCGGCTCTGCCCAACAGACTCCATCCTCGAGGGCGGGACCGACCATTCTAGGGGCTCCGGCCGGGACCCACGAGACCGTGTGTATGCTCCGAGCCATGCGGGTCCTGGCGGTGCCCGTGAAGTCGCTCGAGCGGGCCAAGAGCAGGCTCGCCCCCGTCCTGTCCCCGGCCGAGCGGGCAGCCCTCACCCTCGTCATGTTCCAAGACGTCCTCGAGGCCTGCGTCGTCCAACAGGACTGGGAGACATGGGTTGTGTCGCGTGACGAGGCGATCCTCGACGTGGGGGTTCGACAGGGCGCCAGGGCGCTCGTCGAAAACGGAACGTCCTTGCTGGATGCGATCCGGCAGGCCGAGTCCGAGCTTCTGAGCCCATCGAGCGCGCTGTGCGTCGTGCTGGCCGATCTCCCCCTGGTCACCGCGGAGGCCATCTCGCAGGCGCTCGGTTCGGCGGGGGGTTCGGCGGTCGTGGCTGCGCCTGCCTCGTCGGACGGTGGGACGAACCTGCTGTACCGGCGCCCACCGTCGGTCATCCCTGCCCGGTTCGGGCGATCGTCGTTCGCGAAGCATCGATGGGCCGCCCGCAAAGCCCGGGTCCCATTCGCGGAGGTTCGGCGACCGGAGCTGAACTTCGACCTAGACCGGCCGGAGGACCTGACCCGTGTGATCGCGGACGGAGGGGCCCGGCGAACCCGCTCAGCTTGCCTCGAGATGGGGGTGCCAGAGAGACTGCGGGTTCAGGCGCTGGGTCGGTGACCCGCACGGGAGGCGCGACATGCCACAGGGAACGATCAGGGACTACGACATCGAGGCTCGCACAGGCTCACTCCTGATGGACGACAAGACCGAGGTCGCCATCGACGAGTCCTCCACGGAAGGCTCCGGGCACATCCGATATCTCCGGATCGGCCAGCGGGTCGTGTTCGACCTGGGCGAGGAGGAAGGCCGCAAGGTCGCCCGTGGATTGAAGATCATCAGCTTCGCCTGAAGGCAGGTACCCGCGCGGGCGCGGTGACTTCAGCCTCTCGCCGCCCGACGTCTCCTGGCCACGGCATCCCTGAACGGCTTCCCCGGACGGAACGCAGGGACGTTGGTGGGCTTCACGGTTATTGGCTGGTCCGCCCAGATGTTGCGGGCGGTCCGCCGGGCCCTGGCCTTCCGGTGGAACGTTCCGAAGCCGGAAAGGACGACCTTCTCCCCGTGGACCACCCTGCGGCGGACCGTGTCGATGAAGGCGTCCACCACGGAGGCCACCTCCTGGGCTGGCAGGCGGGTTCGCTCAGCGATCGTCTCCACCAACTGGCTCTTGTTCATCTCCCCCCTCTCGAGCTGATCAGATGTCTTCGTTCTACTGGTAGATGACCACGTCCGGCTGCGGGTCCAGGCTGAGGATCTCCCATGGAGCCAGCAGACCGACGTCTCGCGTGTAGTACAGCTTGATCCCCTGGTGCGAGCCGCTCGGCCCGCGAGCGAGGTCCTGGTAGTTGGCGATCTTCGCCGTCGGCTTTCCCACGCCGTCGATGTCGAAGGTCACCGCCACCTCGGGCACGATGTGCAGGGTGTGCCGGTCCTCGATCATGAACGGCGTGAACTGGTGGATCACCAGGAGCTTCTGTGGGAGATCGTATCTGCGGACAAGGCTGGCCAGGTAGTCGATGACCTCATTGACCTCGGCCGCCGTCACGTGGCCGACGACCCGGCCGGGGATCTCCCGGGGTCCGACCCGCCATTCCGGGTCGAGGGCCAAGCCGACGTCTGGCTCCTTGAGGAACCGCTCGTACCGCGGCACGTCGTCGGGGAACGAGCGCCTACCCGGCTGGAGATCGAGGATGAGGAGTCCCTGGATGGCCCGCGCCTGGGCCAGGTAGGCCTCGATCATTTCCTCCGACAGAAGGTTGGCGTACGAACCATCCGGCCCCGGATTCCCCCTGGCCACTGTGGACACAACCTCCAGCGCGGGGAGGACCCGACGGGGGCCTTCGTAGGCCCGCGCCTGATTCTGCAGCGCCTCGGCAGCGAACGCCGGCGGTCCCAGACCGAGCCGCCCGAGGCGATGCGTCAGCGGCGAGCCGTACAGAGCGACCACGAGTCGATCCGGGAACAGGCGGCGGCCACCACCGGGAAGCTGATGGGCGCGGGGCAGGCTCCCTGATCCTGCAAGGGTCACCGCACGGCGCCCGCCGCCGTCGTCGAGGACGCCGGAGACCATCCTCGCCGACAATCCGAACATCCCGAGCAGGGCGATCAGGACGATGGCTCTCGCCATCGGGGTCCGGCGAGCCGGTGTCCGCTCGGTTGGGCTTTTTCGCGTCCGGCCGCCCTCCCCCGGCGGCCGGGCACTTTGGTAGACGGCATCGGGTGGGCCGCGTTCCGGAGGGGAGCCTGGCCAAGTTGTTCCGGTCAGCACGCGCGGGTCGACGTGGAGGTATCGTGCGTACTCGCGGAGGAACGGCTCTGCGGCCGCGGGCGAGCGGAAGACCAAGGCCGGAGCGTCGGCCTCGAACGCCGCGAGGTAGCGGACGGGCAGGCCGGATCGCTCGGACGCCATTCGCAGGGTCTCTCCGCGTTCCCGCCTGGCGGCGTGGAGCGCCCGAGCCACGCCCGAGCATCCCGGCGTGAAGGCGATTCGGCGTTGCACGGCCTTTTCCAGCGCCATTCGTTCCCTCCGCGTAATGCTGCGTACCATCGCACAAGTCGGGCGGTGAGGGTAACGGTAGCCCGAGCGGGCCCAGACGATCCACCTCGTCTCCGGCTCTGATCGATGATCTCGAGCCGATGGGGCGCGGTTAGCATGGGGCAGTTGGCCCGTGGGGTAACGGTAGCCCGACTGACTCTGGACTATCCAGCGGCGAGCGCTGTGCTCACTTGCCGCTTTTGGGCGTGACGGGCGAGCGTAATGGCACGAGTTAGTTGGCGGTCCGCTCCTCCTTGGTGATCGTCTCAGGCCGCGCCTGCCGTGCCCCGGACTCTCTTTGTCCCTCGCTGTGCCAGATGGTAGCCAAGGACGAAGATGAACAGAGCGTTGAGTACGTGTAGCGACCGCAGCCAACGCGGGTTGAGCTCCGGGTCGACTAAGAGCGGCTGCAAAAACACGAGCAGGAAGAGCGCCAATGTCAGGGCGATGACGGTCCGCCCCATGCGGCCGACGATCGCGGCGATGAACATCAGGATCGGTATGAGGTGGAGGACGATGAACCCCCACTGCCGGTGCATCTCCAGGCTTTCGCCGCCCAGGATGCCAAGGCCGGCCAAGAGAAACTGGATTGCAACGGCGAGAACAAACAGCCAGGCTAGCCCGACGAAAAACTTGCGCGCTACACCCATAACCGCCTCTCGGCAAACATGAAGCCGGCGATGAAGAGAGAGCTGACGGCGATCACGGCCTTCATCCTAGGCTGAGACCCCGGCGACCGGAACGCTGGAACGGTTGGGAGGAGAATGATCGTGCGCCAACCCCGTTGTGGGCCAGCGTTCGGGAATGTCCCTCGACGAGCGGCGCCTAAGACATCGTGCGAGTGGCCGACAACGACGACAGGTCACATGAAGCCGAGGTTCTTGATTACCGGTAACGCGAGAAGGTTCCTTTAGCATCTCTCTCACTGGGCTCGCCCGCGACCTGCTGCCGCCTCCGATCGTCGTGGTGGTGATGGTCGGCGGAATGGCTAAGCGCCGATGCCACGCGCCATCAACGCTGCGAAGGTCGGGATCAGCATGAAAACCGCCAACTGCAGGTTGATCATCCGGCGTGCCCACCCCACCGCTTGGTCCGAAGGCAGAGCCGCAGGGTCCTCGTCGAGGGCGCGGCGCCAGCCGGCGTACTGGATCGAAGGCCTGATCGACAGCAGCGAGACCGCCACGAGCGCCGCCATCTTCAACCAGAACGTGGTGCTCTCGAGATAGAACTCGGCGGGCTTGGCGCCCCAGATGACACGCGACACGCCCGCGATGATCACCGCTGCCGCGACCGCGCCGTAAGCGGAGTCGAACCTCGCCAGCCGCCGGATGTCAGCAGCCGCCAGACCTCGCCGCACCAAGCCCCACTCTGCGGCAAGCACCGCCGCGAGGCTGAATACGGCGACATGGTGTGCGATGGCGAGCCAGGCGTCGGTTGTCATCGAGACCTCCCGGTTGGTCATTTGCGGCGCCAGCTAGAGCCCTAGCTCAGGGCGTGTTTCGTTGCCCAGTCGAGGGCGTAGTCGGCAACCTCCTCCCAGCCCTCTTGCCCAACGGTGTAGTGCGAGCGACCTGGGAACTCGTAGAAGTCAGTGACCGCCTTCGACCTCCGGTAGTGGTGCACATTGGATTCGTTGACGGACGGCGGCACGATGTTGTCGTCCCCACCGGCAATGAACAGCAGCGGCGCGCGGTCGTCGTTCTTGAAATTGACGTAGGTGTCCTGATGGCCTGGAGTGAAGTTGGCCAAGACGCCAGCCCAGACGAAGTTACCCGGCGCCGGGATGTGGTAGCGGTCGTAGACGGACTGGGACTCGTCCTCGGTGAGCGGGTTGGTGAACGCGTAGTGGAACTGCTTCGGCGTGAACCCGATGGCCTTGTGCCGGTTGGCCGGGTTCTTCAGCACGGGAAAGCTGGCCCTGATCTGTGAGAGAGGGACGACCTTGATTCCCTCAGCGGGAACGGAGTCGATAGCCACCCCCGCAGCGCCCAAACCGCGATCAAGCAGGATCTGAGTGATGAGGCCACCGAAGGAGTGGCCCATGATGATCGGAGGCCGTTCGAATCCCCGGACGATCCCCTCTAGGTGCTCCACGGTCCCGGGCACGGTCAGAGCTTCGATGGGAGAAGGGTCCGCCCGCAACGCTTCGACTTCCACCTCCAGACCGGGGTATGCGGGCGTGAGGACCCGATGACCGCCCTTTGTGTAATGGTCGACCCACTTCTCCCAGCTGCGCGGCGTCATCCATAGCCCATGGATCAAGACAATGTCCTGGACATCGGTCATGGAGCCCTCCCCTCGCAGGCGGGCAGACTTGAAATCTTACCCCCGCCCGGAAATCAGGCTGGCCTTCACCCACCGCCTCCCCTCGGGGAGAACGCCAGGCTTGAATGATGCCCCTCCAGGTCTGCCCACGATGGATTGACGCTCCACACTCATGGTCACCAGGCTGCCGTCTCCCGAAACCGAGGCAATTTGACAGCTCGTTTCAACTACTTGTCCCCGGGAACGTTACTGGGGCGCCCACGGACCATCCCACGAGGGTGGGAAGGAGGCGGAAATGGTTGCAGCGTTCGGCCTCGGATGGATTGGCCTTATCTTGGCCATCGTCGTCGTGATTGGACTGGTGTACTTCCTCTTCGGCAGGAGTCGAGTCTAGCCTGGGTGGCCTGGGCCGAGATCGCCTCGCTCCACCGTCCCAAGCAATCAGGGTTAGTGACAAACCGCTTCAGTGAGATTACAGCCTTGCTCAGGTTGGCGAATAATCTCGGCCGGTGGAACTGTTAGAGGTCGTACCCACCGAGGTTCCGGGCACCCTCCGCCTCGTCGGCGAACTTGACATCTCCAACGTCGAGCGCGTCCAAGCTCATCTTGAACGGGAATTGGCCTCGGCCGGTGCGCTCACCCTGGACACATCCGAGCTGACCTTCATGGACAGCCAGGGCATTCGCATGCTGATCGAGCTAGGGCAACAGGCTTTGCTCAGGGATTCGGTGATCCTGGTCTTGAACTGCTCCGAGGCGGTGCGTCGAACCCTGGATGTCGCGTTTTCTCAGGCGATTCCGGGAGTGGAACTCGTCAGGGCGGATACATAGATAGGGGACGCCCTTTTTCGCCACCAAAGGGGGAACCCTCCCTGGAGATTCGTGAACAACTCTCGAATGGACCGGAGGCGGCCGCCCAGGCGAGACGGCTCTTGGATCGGTTGGGCAGCCGTGTTCCCGAGGTTGTGCTGATCGACGCTCGCATCGTCCTCTCCGAGATCGTTTCGAACAGCTTCAAGCACTCCGGCAACCCACCAGGCGCGCCCATTGAAGTCACGGTGACGGACTCACGGGATCGTCTTCGCCTGGAGGTCATGGATCACAGCATCTTCGACCCCACACCGGAAACCCCACAGGAACTGCGCTCGGCGAAGTGGGGGCTGTACATCATCGAACAGATAGCGGAGGACTGGGGCCGGGTAACGGAAGGCGGCATCTGGGCCGAATTCGATGTGGCCGAACGAATGAAGTAAGGCTCCCCGCCGCTGGTCGTATTTTGCTGGGTTCGACCGGATACTCATCCTTGGCCCTTCGCAAAATGTCTCTTTCACGGCAGGGGGAACCGGGGTGATTCACGTCTCCGCTGCTGGCAATCCTCAGGACCTGGCCTGCTTCACGGCCGACTGGATCCCGACCCCGGGTCCCGTCCGCAGGCGAATGGGCTTCCGCGGTTGGAGCCCGGCGGACCGCTGCCAGTCCGCCATCTCCTCGAATGACCACGTTCCAGCCCGACTGGTCAGCGCGAAGAACAGATCACCGAGCGTCCCAATCTGGCCCCCTTCCTTGGCGGAGCGCGGACGGATCGAGTCGACGATGACGTAGTGGCCTCTGGGACGAAGGGCGCGGGCGACCCGGCGGGCCAGGTCCCGATTCTCCTCATCCTCGAGATGATGGGCCAGGTTCGACGTGTATACGAGGTCGAACGTCTCGACTCCGAAGTCGTCCGTGGATGCGTCACCCACGCGGTGGACGACCCGGTCGCCCATCCCTTCCATCTCCAGCAAAGGGGCGGCGTACTTCACAGCCTCCGGAAGGTCCAGAATGGTCGAACGGAGACCCGGGTGGCGGCGACAGAGCACCACCGAGTGGTATCCGTGGGAACCCCCGACGTCGAGCATGTCTTGGGCGCCGCGAGGAACCGGCACCCGCCGACCGAGCTCGTCGGCGGAGAGGCTTGCGATGTTTCGCATCCCCCGCTGGTACAACGCCCACTCCTTCTCCCCGAGGTCTGAGTGCAGGTCCAGCGCCGTGCCGGTGCGAAGAAACTCCTCCAATCGATCGAGTGCCGGCCACTCGATGAACTCCTGCTCCAGGATGAAGTCACGGAGCGAGGTGGGGCTGCGACCGGCCAACCACTTCCGGGCGTCCTTGGTCAAGGAATACCGCTCGCCCTGGAGAAGGCCGAGGTACCCCATACTGGTGAGGACGTTGAGCAGTTTGCCAGTCGGGTACGGATGGGTGCCAACCCTGGCCGCGACGTCCTCGGTTGTCATCGGCGAGTCATTGAGCGTCTCGAACACCCCGAGCTTGACGCCTACATGGAGCGCTCGGGCCATCCCGGCCGCCAAGATCGTTTGGAGGATCGGTCGGGGGACCAGCCCAGCCCGCAGGGCAAGTCGCTCCATCAGGGACTCTGGTACGACGTCGAGCTTCATGGCTGCCCCTCTCGTCGTGTCTGCGATCTCGCATCGAAATCGTAGTCAGCAGCACGACTTCCAGCCAGGTGGGCGGACGTGATTGTCATGGGAGTTTTGTTGGTCCTCTCCAACACGGTCGCCCACTAGGATCGCGTTTGTCCCTATCGGTTGGCCTGAATCGAGGGCGGCCTAGGGGGGAGTCGTGAAATTGCTCTTCTCCGAGCGCTTTTCAGCCTCGTCTGCGCCCGCGGTCGGAAGAGCCCGCCGCGTCAAAGCGATGTAGCCGAATGAGCGGAGAGGCGATCGAAGGGGCAGAGCAGCTAGTACCGATCGAATCGGACGAAGCCCCAGAACGGTTCACAACCAGTTGAGCATCCCTTGGGGAAGGGAAGCCTCACGAACTCGACCTCGGCCACCCGGCGGCCCCGGAGCACGATATCGGCCACGTATCGCCCTGGCTCTGCGATGCGTAACCTCCATGTGAGCGAGGTGAACTGATCTAGCCCGCTCCCCGCCAGATTCCCCAGGCCGTTCGATCCACGTCTTCATCCGGTCCCGGAAGGAAGGCCACGGATTTGCCTTGCGGAACGTGCGTGTCATCCATGCCCGCCAGATCTCGCACACACGGATCTGAGCGATGGCCGGCATCAGCTGCTTCATCAGCGACCGAGCGTTGGCGGATTGAACCATGGCGAGAGGCTGACCCCGCGTGTCGGTCGTGGGGCACCCCTCGGGCAGGAACAAGTCATTGTTTGTGAATAGTGATTCGCAAGTGTCCCCGGGCCAATCGAATCGGGCCGTCGCGACGAGCTGCCGGACTCCATCCTCGATGCGGACGTGAGGACCTGTCAGCCGTCTCGAAGCGGGACGACTAGGTTGCCCGACGGGGTTTGGGCTCATCGGATTCGCCGGAGGCGATCTCCATGAGCATTGACCCCCCGAACTCACCCGAGCATGATCGGGTGCGGAGATTCATGTGGAAGTGAGCATCGCCATTGGGGTGACTCTGGGCTTCCTGATCCTTCTTGGGCTCACCACCGGCGGAGCCGCTCGGGAGGGGAGCTACCGAAGAGGAGTCGGCTGGTACCTGGATACAGAAACACCCCGCGATACGCTCATGGGAGGGAGGTTTGGGCTTCCCTCCCGGCGGCGGGTGTCTCGGTGGGTCGTCAAGCTCTGGACAGTGGCTGGGGTCACCTTCCTGGTGACCGCGCTGGTGACCTGGATCGTCGTTGACTCTGTACCGGTCACAGTGCTGTGCGCGGTGGTCGGGCTATTAACGCTCGCGCTCGCTTGGGACGCCGCCAGACAGAACCGACGCCTTGATGAGGATCAGCGCGACTCCACCAAAGCGTGATCCTCGAAGTCGACAAGGTAATCAGCCAGGGACGCAGATTCAGTGCGGGTGGGCGTTCCCCCTCGGATCGGCCGTGCTAGATCCGTCCTCTTCCAAGAGCCAGCTCGGCCCGGATCACCGGATGGTCGCCATCAAGGCCTGGATTCACGAAAACACATGTCCACGACGCTGCGAGCTGGCAACTCAAGGACCTCCGGGAGTCCTCGGCTGACCTCTCGGATTCGCGCAGGAAGGTCGGCCCGAACCTCGGAGGGCAGCGAGGCGACGTCGCTGGAGGTGGCATACAGATCAGCCAGTCGTGCGGAGGGGAGGACGTGCGTTATCGGGAAATCGCGTCGCTCGAAGGCCGTGAAGCCTTGGACGTGGGGCGGCGGCTTGGCCCAGCTTTGGTAGGCGGTCACCATCGCCATGGCCCGAGGAACGCCCTTCACAGCCTCCTCTACTTCCCGATATCCAGGATACTCGGGCGCACCGTCGGCAGCCGACCATGCCCAGAAGAGCGAGGGCGCCACCCGGGCGCAGGACTCGTTGGATCTCCTCGAAGGCACGCTCCGCGTCGAAGTGATGGAAGGCGTTCCCGACCACGACGGCATCGGCTGAACCGTCGGCGAGCGGGATGGCCTCGGCCGAGCCGTCCAGCGCACGTACACTCGGCAGACGCTCCTCGATCACCGAGCGCATGTTCCGGGCGGGCTCGATCGCAACGAGCTTCAAGCCGAGGAGCACCAACCGCTTCGAGAGCTGCCCAGTGCCCGCCGCGAGATCTACGACGAGCGATGCCTCGTCCAGGCTACCTCGCTCCACTACCCAGGCGACGGCCTCGGGCGCGTAGTCCGGGCGGAGGGCGTCGTACGCATCGGCATCGACCAACTCGAAGCTGAACCCGGTTCCCATGGACATAGAATGGTAGCCATCCGGGCTTACCCACTGGCAACGGTTGGATCTGATCAAGTCTGGGATATCAAGGTCCAGGAAGGCTCGTAGCCCTTCGAGAATCACCTTTCTACGAAGCGGCCGTCGGTCGTTTATGTGTCCCTTCGCGCAATGCACGTTCTGCGAGCGGGCCTTCTAGTCTCGAGGGCGAGGTGGTCGGAAGAGTTGCCCCACCCCGCCCGCCGGCCGCAGAAGCCCTCAAACTCGGCGTCCTTGGTCCCCAGGACGCACCCTTCCCTTAGGTCTGGGTCGGCAAGTTGAGGAACACCCAGACTGCGAAGAGGAGTAAGAGCCCAATGAGCACGAACAGGATCACCCTTACGTTTTGGCTCATTTCACTCTCCTTCGAGGCACCTGCTGCCGTCATACTAGAAGGGTCATCCCGCGAAAGAGAATTGCGAGGGTCCTTGCGAGGAGGTCAGCACGGATGCGATGAAGCTGCCTCGGCCGCTCATCCTTCAGAGCAGGATTGAGAATGTGGTCATTGGCATCCTGTTTGTCGGAATCGGAATCTACGGGCTCCTCGATCGCGAAGGCGGAGCGAGGCGGGGTGCAAGATTCCACCAACGGCTTGAGCGTCGGCTGCCTTGGCTCTACTGGCCGCGGCCCAAGGGATCGGCTGGGTCAGAACCCCTCTGGCGCGTCCTAGCGCCGCTCATAGCCATGTTCTTGATTGCGGGGGGAGTTGTCTTGATCTTCCTTCCCCCAAACTGACGCAACGACCTCTCCGAGCGGTCGTCTAGCCCCGTCGCCGTGGCGGCCGGAACAGCGCCCAGCCGCCAGCCAGCGGGAACACGGCGAGCGTAAGGAGGGAGAATGAAGAGCGGGCTCAGGCGATCACGCCTCCCCTAGCTAGATGGGCGTCCTCAGCCACCCAGCCTCATCCTCAAATCAGGGCGGGACGGTTACGGGAATGGTCGCCATGCCACCGTAACACGTGGTTCCCGGCGGGTCCGGCGGCCGTAAATCGCAATGCCCTACGTGCAATGGTCGAAGGCTCCAGCCTGCCGAGATCCCGACCTCGATGTAGGTTCCCTTCGCCACCGTGCTCGGAGAACGTGGTGACTGATTGACGACGGTGCCTCGGGGCGTGTCCCTGATTCTGAACGCGGTCACGTCCGCTCCAAGTCCGGCCTGATGAAGCGCGAGAAGGGCTGCCCGAAATTCGAGGCCGACGATGTCAGGGAGGTGGTGCCCGCTCGTTGCGAAGGCTTCACGGTTCCACCCGCGGCTGGGTTCTGCGCCCCTCGAATCAGGTACCCACCCGCGATCCCGACTCCTAGACAATCAATCGCCAGACACACAATCAGGATCCGTCGGCTCATTCTCGCCCCTTCAATCCCCGCCCCCAAGTATCGAACACCTCGCAAGGTGGCACACACCTGCTTAAGTGGGCTTCCCGCCCTCCCCTATCTGGGGGCGCAATTCGATATCGCGTCGCGAACGGAATTGAGGACCCGAAACGACGACTGACTGGTGTGGAAGGTGTCCTCCGATTTAGCTCGTGGGTTGAGACCTAGGAATTGAAGGACGCGATGTGGTAGCCGCTCCGAGCGTCAACGACCGTATCCCACTCCCCAGGCACGCACGGGGAGGTGTCTGGCCACTGAATGCATGCTCCGCTGATTCTGACAAGCCAAACTGGAGTATCCGTCTCCCGATGGAACCCCTTGCCGAGGAGCCCATAGACAGGCTGTATCGCAGTCCCGCCGAAGGTGCTCAGGCCCCAGGCAAGCGTAGCGGCCTGCTCCGCGGTGACAATGGGGTCGTCAGAGGGAGCAGGCCCCAATACCGAGCCGATCCTCCCGAGCATCAGAGAACTCGATTGGTCAGTCGCCGGCAGGACAGTAGGGCAGGGGGGGTCAATTGCCGAACAGGGGGGCGCAT
>JBKPAF010000089.1:0-16771 GCA_046726275.1 Actinomycetota bacterium | reverse complement strand
CCGTTCGATCAGCTCCTCTGATCTGGCCTGGGCTTCCGCCATGACCTCATCCTCATCGACGAACGTACATCGTCCGTTCTCGAATACGATCCTTCCATTCACAATCGTCATCACGACGTCGGAGCCTCGTGCCGAGTACGCCAGCGTGGAGACCGTTCGGTGAAGCGGGCGAAGATGTGGCCGCTGCACGTCGACCACGGCGATGTCCGCGAGCCTACCCGGGGCCAGCACCCCCGCGTTCACCCCGAGGTAACGCGCGCCCTCACGCGTGGCGAGCTCGAAGGCTTCCTCGGCGTTGCTGACCGTCGGGTCGAGGGTATGGACGCGCTGGATCAACACCGCCTCCTTCATGCACTCGAAAAGGTCTTGGCGATGGCCGCACCCGGGCCCGTCGGTCCCCAGTCCCACGATGGCGCCGGCCGCTCGCAGGTCCCGAAGACGGAGAACGCCCGACGCGAGGTACTGGTTGGAGATGGGGTTGTAGGCGATGCCGGTCTCCGTCTCGCCGATGCGCTCGACCTCCCGATCGTCCAACCAGATGCCGTGGGCGATGGTGCCGCCGCTCCCGAGGAGCCCCTCCCGATACAACCACTCGACCGGCCTGATCCCATAGGCCTGCATGTAGATGTCTGGGTCGTTTGTCGCCTCCGAGCAGTGCGCGTGCCACCCGACGTTCCACGCCCGGGCCAGCTCGATCGATCGCCGCACGAGAGACGGGTCTACATAGATGATGTTGATCGGTGCGGGCCACACGGCGACGCGGCTCCCGGGCGGTCGCTCTTCCATGCAGCGGGTGGTGATGTCGAGCTCCTCGTCGGCCGTGTACCGGAAGAGGCTCTGCGCCAGCCCATGCTTCTGGGCCACGTCAGTGATCTCGCCGAAGATCCCTCGGACGACGACACCTCGAAGACCGACCTCCTCGATGGCGGCTGCCACCGCCAGGGTCGTGTCCACGTCGGACGGCGAGTAGTGGTTGTCGGTGATGCAGGTCGTTCCCGCCCGCACTGCTTCGATCGCTCCCAGGTAGGCCGCGACGCGAGCCTCATCGGCGCTGATCGTGGCGGCATACGGCCACATGAACTCGCAGAGCCAGGGCCACAGCGACATTCCTTCGCCAAGCCCCCTTGCCAGCCCCTGGAACAGATGGTTGTGGCAGTCGATGAGCCCCGGGATGACGGCCTTGCCGGTGCAATCGATGGTCCGCTCTGCCCGCATCTCAGCCATCGTTTCCGTGGGGCCGACTGCCGTGATCCGGTTTCCGGCAACCGCCACCGAGCCCGGATCGATCACCCGCCGCCCCTCGTCGACCGTGACCACCGATCCGCCGGCAAGCAACAGATCGCAGCTCTCCGGTTGGGCGTTCTGGTGGCTCCGAGCCAACCTCACCCATCTCCTGCTGCCCTGGGAGCGTCTCTGATCAAGCGGCGAACGGCGGCCGGCGTGATAGGGGTCTCGGTGATATCCACCTCGAACTCCTCGAGCGCGCTCGAAACGGCGTTCGCCAGCGCGGCCGGCGGCCCGATCGTTCCGGCTTCACCCGCGCCCTTCACGCCCAGAGGCATCTCGGGGGCCGGGGACTCGAAGTGCTCGATCACCATCTGCGGAACCTCGGTCGCCGACGGGAGCAGGTAGTCCATGAACGAGGATGCAAGGGGCTGCCCGTCTGGGCCGTAGACGAGGTTCTCGTAGAGGGCCCCGCCGATCCCCTGGGCCACTCCCCCATGGACCTGCCCGTCCACGATGTCGGGGTTGATCAGGGTTCCGCAATCGTGCGCGACGATGTAGTCGAGGATCTCCACCACGCCTGTCTGCACATCGACCTTCACTACTGCCGCGTGCGTGGCGTTGGTGTAAGTGGCCGCACCGTTCATCCGACCGCTCTCGTCCGGCCGGTGCTCCAGGCCCGGAGGGTCGTACGTGGCGGTCACGTCGAGACCCGGTTCCACACCCGGGGGTAGGTCGGCGGTTCGGATCTGAGCCACGGTGCTCACCTCGGCGAGCGAGACGCCGCGTTCGGTCCCTGCGATATGGACCCGTCCGTCCTCGAGGAGCAGGTCTTCGGGAGCAGCCTCCAGGAGATGAGCCGCGATCCGGAGCACCCTCTCCCGGACCTGGCCGGCAGCTTTGAGGATCGCGCCGCCACCGATGACGGTACTCCGGCTCCCCCACCCACCCAGTCCGTACGGGCAGAGGTCGGTGTCGCCCATGACGACCGTGACGTCCTCCATGGGAACACCGAGCGCATCGGCCGCGAGCGTGGCGACCATGGTACGAAGTCCCTGGCCGGCGGTACTGACGCCGACGCTCACCACCACACCGCCATCCGGCTCCACGCGGAGGGTGCACGCATCGTGTGAGGTCCAGTGACCGGTCGTGCCGAAGTAGGTCGGTGCCACGCCCTCTACGTACGTTGCGTAGCCGACTCCCACTCGAATGTCCGGGTCCCCGGCGAATCGCGCTCGCGCCCGCTCGAGAGCCGCCTGAGCCAGCTCGACCGCACGTTCGAACGCTTCGAGATGACTCCCGGAATCGATCCGGGCACCGGAGGGCAGGGTATAGGGGAGGTCCTCCGGACGGAGCAGCATCTTCCGCCGGACTTCCACGGGGTCGGCGCCGGCGCTCCTGGCAGTCTTGTCGACCAATCGCTCCAGCGCGAAGCACATCTCCGGGATCCCGAATCCTCGGTACGCCCCGCTCGGAGTCTTGTTGGTGACCACGGACGACACGCTGACGTCGGCCACGGGGATGCGATAAGGGCCCGTGAACACCGAGGAGGAGACGAAACTCGTGTTCACCCCCGGGGGAAAGATCTCACCCGAGCCGACGTCGCAGACGATGCGACACCGAAGCGCCGAGATGGTCCCGTCGTCGGCGACTGCCGCCTCCATCTCGTGGACCTGTTCACGGGCGTGGCACGCCGAGACCATGTGCTCCAAGCGGTCCTCGATCCACCTGACCGGCCTCTTCAGGCGCATCGCCAGCCATGCGACCACCGCGTCCTCCGGGTAAACGTGGGTTTTCGAACCAAAACCGCCGCCGACATCGGGTGCGATGACGCGAATGTTTCGCTCCGGAACGCCCAGCACGTAGGACAGCGTGGTTCGTTCGATGTGCGGGTTCTGTGTGCTCGTCCAAACGGTCAGGCGACCATCGTTGAATTCCGCCACGACCCCCCGGGTCTCTAGCGGCACACCGGTGTGACGGTGGGATCGATGGCTCGCCCGCACGACCCGGCCGCTGTCGAGCTCCCGGTCGACGTCCGGGTTCGATCGCCGGACGTCGACCATCCGGTTGTCCGGCCAGTCGTCGAAAAGCAAACGAGCGTCCGGAGCCAAGGCCGCTTCGATGGAGGCGATCACAGGAAGTTCGTCGTAGTCGACTTCGACGAGCTCGGCCCCGTCCTCGGCTCGATACCGATCCTCGGCGACAACGGCTGCGATCGGCGCGCCGACGTAACGGACGCGCCCTTCGAAGAGCGGGAACGCCCTCACGGGGCGGGCATGTTTGATGAAGTCGGGGAACGGCGAGACGCCGTTGAGGTCCGCAGCGGCGACGGCTGCCAGCACTCCGTCTACCCTCCTGGCGGCATCGAGCCGAACCTCACGGATCTGCGCATGCGCGACCTGGCTTCGCACGAACGTCACCTCGGCGACGTTCTGCAGCTTGACGTCGGCAACATATCTCCCTGTGCCGGACAGCAGACGGTCGTCCTCGAGCCGTGCCCCATGCACGCCCACAAAGGTGGGACGGGAGGCGAGCGTGAGGTCGGTCATGCCCGACCCCATACTTCGCGAACCGCCGCCACGATGTTCTGGTAGCCAGTGCAACGGCAGAGATTCCCCGCCAGAAGCTCTCGGATGCTTGTATCGTCGGGATGCCGCCCGGGATCCGCCACCGACAGGGTCATGAGGAAACCGGGCGTACAGAATCCGCACTGCAGCCCGTGATGATCCTTGAACGCCTGCTGAAGGCGGCTGAGGCTGCCCTCGGTGGCCAAGCCCTCCACTGTGGTGACCTCCGAGCCATCGGATTGGACAGCGAGCATGATGCACGAGCGCACGGCGTCGCCGTCGAGCACCACCGTGCAGGCGCCGCAGATGCCATGCTCGCAACCGACATGGGTTCCGGTGAGCCCGAGGTCGTCACGGAGAAAATCGACGAGCAGGCGACGCACAGGCACACGGCGGCGAAACGCGCGGCCATTGACGGTCAGTTCAATCTCGAGCTCCTCGGCAGGCTCGGGCGAACGGTCCGCGGGGTCCCTCATCGCGCCCCCAGCAGAGCACGGGTGACGAGCGCGCCGACGGCTTCCCGGCGGTATTCGGCGTCGGCATGGACATCCTCGAAGGGACTGACCTCCCCCGCGGCCGCCTCCGCTGCCTCGCGAAGCGCCGGACCATCGAGCGAACGGCCCCGGACAGCTCGCTCGGCGTGGTGGAGCCTCATTGGCGTCGGTCCCACCCCCAGAGCAGCCAGTGAGACATCTTTGATCGTGCCGTCGCCCGCCACGGCTGCGGCGACGCCAGCGATGGCGAAGTCGCCGGCCCGGCGTGAGATCTCCAAGAAGGCTGTGCGGCGTCCCGACGTTGAAGGAAACCATACGGAGATCAGAAGCTCGTCCGGGCGGAGTGCGGTCGTGAACGGCCCCTCAAAGAAATCCCGAGCCGCGATCACCCGCGGTCCACCCATTCCCGCCACCTCCATCTCCGCGTCGAGGGCCACGGCGACGGTGGGGAGCTCGGCCGCGGGATCCGCGTGGGCGATGCTTCCGCCCACTGTCCCCCGGTTGCGGATCTGGACATGCCCGACATGACGAAGGGCCTTGATCAGGAGGGGGCAGTGGTCGTTCACAGCCGCCGATCCTTCGACCGCTCGTTGGCGGGTCATGGCCCCGATCCGAACCCCTCCCCGGTCCTCCACGATGTCATCCAAGCCGTCGATTCGGCTAAGGTCGACGATCAGGGTCGGGCGAGCCAGCCGGAAGTTCAGGAGAGGAACAAGGCTCTGTCCACCCGCCAGGACCTTGGCCTCGTCTCCGCGCCGGATCAAGTGTTCGATCGCTTCCTGTACTGAACGCGGCCGCACGTAGAGGAAGGGCGGAGGCTTCACGACCGCCAGTCAGCACGGTAGGACTCCGGCTGTCAACCCCATTCCTGGCCGCCCCATTCGAGACCAGGGCCTGCACTGATACGACGTTCCTCCCCCGTGTTGATGGGCATTGGCATTGGCGCGCTGGCCTCGTAGCTCGTCAACGTGATCGTCTCGCGTGCCGGTGCAACCCGGCAGTGAGCCCGTTGGTCGGTCTACGTCAGGCCGGCACGGAGGGAGTCGAGGAACAGCCCCACCAGCCCCAGGACCGCGACCAATGCCAGAGCAGAGATCACCAGGCGTCTGGCGCTCCATCGCTGGATCGAGATGGGGTCACGGTGGGGGGCAAGCTGCCGGAAGCGATCCATGATGGGACGACCGTCCGCTTTCAACTTCGCCTGCAACTCGGTGGGAATGGTCAGCCCGATCGAAGCGGCGAAGGCCTCGGCGATCTCGTCCGGTGAGAACTGAGTGGTTGCTCGGGCGTACACCCGGCCCGGCTCCGAGCGGAGGGCGAGCGTCATCATGATGTTTGCGAGGTCGACCGCTTGGCGCCACGGCGAAGGGCGGATCTCCAGTCCGGACACGTCGACAAGTTGCAGATGCCCGCCCCGCACCAGCAGATTGGCAGGCTTGATGTCTCGGTGGGCGACGCCGACGTCCCAGAAGGTTCGGACCATCCGCACCCCTTCGTCGATCACGACGTCGTCGATGTCCGAGTCGCCGAGGTTCTTCGACCCCTCGAAGAACTCGGTCACCAACATGTACTCGGCATTGGGTGTGAGCTCAACGACGCCGTACGTCTTGGCGACGGGTACGCCATTGTCGCGGAGGAACCGAAGGGCATAGTCCTCGTACGTGGCTAGCCGCCGCACGGAGCCCATCGGCGTCTCGTCCTCGAGCTGCCCGTAGAGCAACGTGCGACCGATCCGGTACCATCGATCGGCTCGGACGTGCCCGGTCGAGTAGATCTTGCCGAACACTCGCGTCCCGTCCTCGAGCGTCATTCGGAGCGGGGATGAACCACCCGACCCCTCCAGCCCGAACGCCTCCACCTTCGTTACGACGAGGCCAAGCTGGTCCGCCATCGATCTGACGACTGCTTCGCCCCGCTCCCCGCTGAGCTCGAGATGCGCCGCCGTCCCACCCCTGCGGTAACTCACCGGGAACCCGGACTCCGGCACCATCCACTTGAACGCGGCTGCCGCCACGACCGGTGCCAGGATCGCCGAATAGAGAGCTCCGACCAGATACCACGTGGCCAGGTACAGCCCCGACAAGACGACCAGTCCTAGGGCGATGCCGAACGTCCATAGGGCCACCCGCCTGGCTCGCCCTTTCGGGAACAGGCAAAACGCCGCCGTAAACAGCGTGATGGCGAGCGCCGACACGGGCTTGGAAGGGAACGAATACACCTCTGTGGGAACGAGCGGGGACACGTCCGGGCTGGGCAGTTCCACGAACAGCGCTCTCGCGACCACCCAGTCCGTCACGACCAGTGTGGCCAGAAACACGACGAGGTGGCGGAAGCGCCGATACACGACCAGGACAACGACCGCCACGCCTCGCAGCGCCAAGACCGCCGTCACCGTCGTCAGCGCATGGATCGCTTTCGCCGGTCCCATCAAAGCGGCCGTTCTGAGGTCGGCGAACCAAGCCAGGATCCCCTGACCCGCTATCGAGGCCGGGTCGCTCACCCGAAGAGCGAGGCTCAGCGCTACACCGAAGAGAACGACCGCGACCAGGGCGTATGCGGACGGGGCAAGCCGTTCGTGCCTCTGGAGAGGGGGCGCCTCGCCGGACGGCCGCCGTCGCCTGGAACGAACGCGACTCCTGCCCTCGGCGATGCCGGCCCCTTCGGTCACGCGCAGACCTTGGTCATGAGAGCGCCCAGGACGTCATTGCAGCACGCATAGTCGCCCTCAGATCAAGCAAGAACAAGTCGACCCGGTTCGAATCCCCCTCTTTGCACAGGTCGTCGGAGTCAATCCTCCGAGAGCAGGCGAAGGACCCCCGTCGTGGCCAGCTTCTCCCGAACCACGCCATGAGCGTTCACGGCCTGGAAGCTCTTCCCGCGGCGGTGCGACTCCTTCCAGAGATCCACGAGGACGGCGACCCCTTCCAGGGAGACCCGGTTGACGTCCGAAAGGTCCACCCTGATGACCCTCACGCCGTCGTCCACGTAATGGTCCTCGAGGGCGTCGTGCAACTGGCGAACCGGCAAGTCGCCGAGCAGTTCTCCCCGCAGACGCAGAAGGACGAAGTCACCAGTCTTCTCGGCGACCTCGTACTCGATCACTACTGGATTGCTACCCGTTGGGCGAGGCGGGAAACTGCGGCCCCTCGGGTCTGCGGCTATGTGAGCGAGGCGCCGGCTTCCGCTGGGGAGTGCTCGTACCCTTCGGGCTTGGATTCACTGTGTCCGGGATCGTGCAGCAGACCCCGCTCGCTCGGTTCCTTCTCCGGAACGGCCTGCTCGAACTCCCCCGCTAGGACCAACGAGACCATGTCCACGCCGACCTCGGCCGGATCCATGCTTCGCTCCACGTTCCATCGGAAGTTCCCAGCCGAGTCGCGCTCCGAGAGGTCGACTTCGTGGGGGTCACACAGGTCCCCGTTCGCGTTGAGCATGATCCGGACCTTCGGCCTGGACAGCAGACGGTAATGGTTGCGCACGACGACCCCGATGGCCTTGTTGGTCAGTCGGACCAACGAGCCAACCGGGAACAGGCCGAGGAGGCGAACGAAGGTCCGCACGACCCTGGGGTCGTATCCGCGACCGGCCCCGGCGAGGAGGATGTTCAGGGCCTGGCGGCGCTCCTCCGCCTTGCGGTAGGGCCTGGTGGTGGTCACCGCGTCGAAGCAATCGGCAACGGCGACCATCCTGGCTGGGAGGGAAGGATGCGACCGGCCAGACAGGGTGGGGTAGCCGGACAGGTCGTACGCGGCGTGATGTTCCAGGACGATCGCCGCGGTGGCCTGGAACAGCGTGTCCCCGGTCCCGAAGATGATCGCGGCGCCTTCCACGGGGTGACGTTGGACCAGGTGCCACTGTTCGTTCGACAGCGCACCCACGTGTTGCAGGACGTCCACCGGGACGTTGACCTTGCCGACGTCGTGCAGGAGCGCCCCCAGGCCGAGCGCGAGGATCTGGTCCTGGTTCAGGCCGACCGCGTAGCCCAGGGCGATCGACAGCAGGCACACGTTCAACATGTGGTAGTAGGTGTACTCGTCATGGGACCGCACGGTGGCCAGCATCAGAGCCTGTGTCGGGTCTCGGACGATCTGGTCCGAGAGCTCATGCACGACCTGATTGCACGCGGCAAGGTCCACAAGGCGATCGGCGGCGATCGCCGCCGCCGTGTCTCTCAAGACCTCCAGCCCGTAGGCGTAGGTCCTCTGGAGACCGGGGAGCGGGACGCCGTCCTCGTCGTCGCCCCCGTCGACGGCGGGCCGGACGCGGTTCAACGCCATCCCCTCGAGGGGCGTCTCGCGGGGCAACTCTCCCAGCACGATCCGGATCAGCGTGTCGATGTCGGACGCAGAGACCACCTGGAAGGGCTCGATCGACCGGATGCCCGCCTTCTCGAACGCGTCGACCAGGGCGTATCGGGACAGCGTCACTCGCGGAAGCAGGACCGGCCCGAGGTAAAGAGCGTGCCGGGCCACGAACAGGACGAAATCTCCTCTCATGGCGTGGCGAAGCCGGCGGACGGCCTCGAGCGAACGGGTCACCGCCTCGATCCGCTTCGGGTGGTCGGCCGGATACAGCGTGTAGGTCTGACGGGCCGTGGACAGGGCCCGGATGACCTCGCCGGCCTCGCTGATCGCGGTCCTCGGCACGCTGGGGCCGGTCACCGGGATTCCCCTTGGAGCTTCTTCACCAGCGAGCGGGCATACCGCCGGTGCTTGCGGGGGAGCCGGGGACGCGACCGCGACGTCGCCAGACCACGAAGGATGGTCAGCGCCGCCCCGTCCGGGTGCGCGGCCAGGGCATCCAAGGCCCGGCGTCGATCCCCATGGTCGCGGAGCGCCACTGCGAGCCGGCCCAGCGCCTGGCACGCTCCCGGCTCTACCAGAGCGCCGAGCGACGTGATGAGCGTGGTGCGTACGGACTGATCGGGGTCCTGGGCGAGGAGGAGCAGGTCGGCCAGCGCGGCAGGACCGGCCACGACCACCAACCCCCTGACGGCTTCGCGGCGAACCGCAGCCTCACGGTGATGAGTCGCCTGCACCAGCCAGGGCACCGCCTCCTGACCCCCAGCTCGATACAGCACCGTCACCGCGTTCCGGGCCACGTACCACCGGGTGTCCGAGAGGCGCTTGGCTACGAGCCGGTCGTGGCCCCGAGCCACCTCCGCGAGGACCCGCAACAGGAGGGCCCTCTTTCCCCGGGCCCGTTCACGGGCGAGCTGATCGAGCAGGCGATCGACCCCCAGCGCCCCGAAGGGCTTGAGGAGACGGACGGCCGTTTCGACCTCTCTCTCCTCTTCGCCGACGGACACGAGGTCGATGAGCCGTTCCTCCGAGAGCGCCCGACGCATCGAGGCCGCGATCAGGGCCCGCTTCTCGGTGTCCGCCTGGTCCTCGAGGGCTGCCCGAGCGGCTCGAACGAGATAGTCGAGATGTTCCTCGTCCCTGCCCTGGAGGGTCGCATCGGTCTCTCCAACCCACGCTCCTAGGACCTCGCCCAGACGGTCGAGGTCGTTCTCGATCGTCAGGTAGTCGGCGAGCGCGTCGAAGGCGACGCGGCGCTGATCATCGACCGTGGCGGGAAATGCTTCCCGCAGCGCTCGAACATCGTCCTGGCTCATGCTCACCAGGCCTCGGCCGAGGAGGCTGGACACAGTGCGGAGCACAGGGGAACCGGCTACGGGCTTCGCGGCAGGTTCTCGCGCGGGAGCGATTCCGACCCGGTCCAGGCCGGCCAGGATCGTTCCGCCCTCGACCTGGCCCTGGATCAACGCGATGGTGAGGTCGACGAGGTCATCACGGCGGACGCCCAGGTGGACCAGCCGCGTGGCCCGGTCGACGGGTTCGGCTCCACCGTCGGGCCCCAGCTCGACCAGGAGCCTGGCGAGCTGGGCGTCGGTCATGGTCCCGATCACCCGTTCCGCGATCGGGTCGTCTCGAACCTGGTCGAGCAGGATGGCCCCGAGCGCCCGTCGGGTCGGGGGCGGGAGATACCGGATCACTTCCTGGAGCCGCCGGTACAGCTCGAACCCCCGGGCCTGCCGGTCGGGGAGGATCGCCACCATACCTTTGAGGCGAACGAAGATCCCACCCGCAACTTCCGCCGGAGACGAGCCCGCTTGTTTGGCGGCGAGCTCACGAGCCAGGGCTTGCGGGTTGGACAGGCGATCCCACAGCTCCCACTGCTCGGGCGAGGGACGCTCCTCCTGGTCTTCGGCCTCGCGTAGCTCCGGGGTGATCTCCCCGACACCGATCGATCGCACTCCGGCGACGCGCAACGCTGCGGCCACCCCGCCCGTGGCTTCGTTCTGGGGCGCGGACAGCGCCTCGTACAGGACCGCCAGGTCCTGGGGCCTCGGGATCTCCCGGATGTACAGGCGTTCCGCCCGACGCTGATAGCACGCCATGGCCAGGCGCTCCATCCGGTCGTCGCCTTGGAGGGGGCCGCGTTCGGTCCTCATTCGCGAGCCGTGGATGTCGGCCACGGCCGGGCCGTACCGAAGGGCGCGTTCCGCTGCGGCCCGGATCCGCTCGCACGCCTGGATGAAGCTTGGCTGCCCTATGTCGCCGGGAAACAGCCGGTATGCCGAGAGGCCGCTGGACAACTGCGAGAACAGGGCGACCAGGGCCCGATCCCGCTCCGTGGGATCGGGCCCGGTCGGCACCTCCTGGGCGCCCACGACCTTGGCCTGCGGTTCCTGTTCGATTGCCATGTCAACGGCGTCACCGACGCCTAGGCGATCACCTTTTCTCAGGCATCGACGGGAACGACAGGGGTCTGTAGCAGCGACGATGCGCGCAACGGCGCGGGGGAAGAACCAGGAGGATCGAATCCCTTTAAGAGGAAGTCAGCCGGACGAGACCCAACGACGACCTAGCGCGCACCCCCGGTCCCGGTAAGAGACACCGCTTCCGCATCCAGTTGGCGGTACTTCACCAGCCGGACCTTCGTGCCCGGACGGGCCTCGGTACCTCCACTGATGCTGACCTGGTCGAGCAAAGCCATCATCAGGGGGATCCCTCGATGCCCCCGTCCTCCGTCGAGCTCAGGCAGAGGCAGGCGCCGCCGAAAGATCCCGTCGTCCTCGACCTCGATCTGGACGCGATCACGAGTGGCCGTCCAGGTCACGCCGATCTTGGTGCAATTCGTGTGGACAAGCGCGTTCGAGCACGCTTCGGTGACGGCCAGCGCCAGGCTCTCGGCCTCGTCGACGAACGAGTGCTCCCGTGCTTGCAAGCGGATGAACTCCCGGACCTCTCGAAGGACTGCTCGTTGCGCGGGAAAGGTGCGGTTCAGCGTGGTCACGTCCACACCTGATGATCTGGGGTCACCACTTGCATCGTGCCCGACCGACCCAGTCCCATCAGCGAGAACACGTGCTGCACCGACGTGCTCGGCGAGAGCAGGAGAAGCCTGCCCTTGCCGCTGAGCCGGTCCATAGCTCGGATCAGGACCCGCACCCCGCTGCTGTCGATGAACGTGAGCTCGGAGAGATCGAGGCTGATGTCCCGCCGCTCGTCGATCTCTCGGTCCAGCAAAGATCCCAGGGTGTCCGCGTTGGAGATGTCCAACTCCCCGATGAGGCGGAACGCGCGCGGTGGACCGGTTTCCACGATCTCGAGCAGCATGGAACCCCCTCTAGCCCGTCAAAGCAAGCATTCTAGGCTCGCTCATTTTTCCGACCCTCATCTTCCTTACTGGCGGTTTCGGCATCAGGCAGAGCCGCTTTACCCACCGGCCCGCAACTCGCGGTCCAAGGTCGGGAGGGGGAGCGAACCCAGAGCGAGCAGCCGATCGTGGAAATCCTTCAGAGAGAAATCGGGCCCGGCCCGCTCTGCCGCGTCCGCTCGCCACCGTTCGATCTCGATCTGACCGATCTTGTAGGCGAGTGCCTGTCCCGGCCACGCGATGTACCGATCGATCTCGATCTCCGCGGCGGCCCGGGGTGGACCCGGCTGGAGCATCTGCTCGATGGCGCGCTCGCGGTCCCACCCGAGGGCGTGTATCCCCGTGTCGGTGATGAGCCGGTTCGCCCTCCAGCCCTGGGCATCGAGCATGCCGAGACGCTCATAGTCGTCCTGGTACAGGCCCATCTCATCAGCCAGGCGCTCGGAGTACAGACCCCAACCTTCGGCAAAAGCGCTCCCCGCTCCGATCCCACCGAATCGACGGAGGCGCGGGCGATCGGTGAACTCCATGTCGATGGAGATCTGGAAATGATGCCCGGGATTTGCCTCGTGGTACGTGACGCCGGCCAGGAGATGCAGCGGTCGCTCGGGCAGGTCGCCCGCGTTGATGTAGTAGATCCCGGCTCGGGAACCGTCTCCCGTCGGCGGGTAATAGAAGGCCATGGGCTCGTCCTTCTCCCGGAACTCCTCCACGGCCTTCACGGTGCAATTGGCTCGGGGAAGCCGGCCGAAGTAAGCCGGCGCGGCATCCCAGCTCCTCTGGACCTGTTCCTCCGCGATTCGAACCAGGTCCTCTCGCGAACTCGCCGAGTTCTGGCCGCTGGCCGTTCGTTCCGCAATCGCGGTCGCGGCGTCCGGATACCCCAGCCGATCGGCGATGCGCTGCCGCTCCTCCTTGATCTGCTCGAGCTGCTCCAGCCCGATCCGGTGAACCTCCTTGGGATCCAGGGTGAGCGTGGTGAAGCCCTTGATGAGGGCTGCATAGATGACGTCCCCATTGGGGAGCTCCAGAAGCCCGACCGAATCCCGGGCGGACCGCCGGTACTCGCGGAGCGTCTCGAGGAACCGCGCGTAAGCGGGCCACACCCGGTCGCGGAGCACGCTGGCCACCTTTTCCCGGTCTGAATCTGGTGCTTCCTTGACCGGTTCCATGCCCGGAGACGCTTCGGGATCCAGTGCGAGGAGCCTTTCCACCTGGGCGATGGATCGATCGACCACCAACCCAGGCTGCGTCTGACCCGCACGTGCTCCGTCCATCGCCACCTTGCCCACTTCCTCCAGGTAGGACGGAAAGGCCTCCAGGCGGGCCACATACTTCGCGGCCCTCTCACCCGTGTCCGCACGCTGGAGGGAAGAGAGGATGGCGAGGAGAGGTCCGGGCCCGGACAGATGTGAGACAACGTGGAACCGATCCAGACGCAGCGCGACGTCGTCGAGATCGCGGCGAGCGATGGCCTCCAAGACGTCCAGGGTCGTCCTCAGGTCCGCGCTCAGCGAGGCGCGATCGAATCGATCCAGGCTTTCCAGGGCCCCGTCGTGAACGACCTGCCGCCGGACCAGGCCCTCCTCACTCGGGTCCGGCAATCGGTCGTCGTACCTGTCGTCCCCGACCTCTGTGCCGATCAGAGGATCCAGCTCGAGGAGGCTCTCCCAGTACCGATCGGCAAGGTCCCGGGCGGCCGAGTCCAGGGCCGATCGCTGGTCGTCCCCCTGCTTGGCTTCCTGTGGCACGTCCTCTCCTCCGGATCGCGATCTCGATCGCCGGGGAGCATACCGAACGGGGATCGAGGTGACGCGTGGCGAAAAGGTTGGTCCGTTGGGTATCGTCCGGATCAGCGCTGGCCGGCCGGCACGGGAGGAGGGTCCCGATGGAGATCGACCACGTCGTGTACGGGGTTCGTGACCTCGAGGAGGCCGCCTCGCGGATCCAGGATGAGCTCGGCCTGGGGTCGGTTCCCGGCGGGCGCCATCCCGGGTGGGGAACCGGGAATCGGATCGTTCCCCTCGGTCGGCAGTATGTGGAGCTGCTGGCGGCGCTCGATCGGGACGAAGCGGAGAGGAGCACGCTGGGCCAGTCTCTGTTGGCCGCCGTCGCGGACGGCGACCGTTTCCTCGTGTGGTGCGTGTCCACCGACGACGTCGAGGGTGTGGCAGCACGGCTCGACCTCCCCGTGACGGACGGAACCCGGGAGCGCCCGGATGGGACCGTGTTGCGGTGGCGCTCGGCCGGCATGGAACGCGCCCTGGCGGAGCCCTCGCTTCCCTTCTTCATCAGGTGGGACGTCCCCGAGGAACTCCACCCCGGCCGGATGGAAGCCGGCCACACGGCGCGGCCGCAGGGCATCGAATGGCTGGAGATCGGAGGGGACGCTTTCCGGCTGAACGATTGGCTCGACGGGTCCGAGTTGCCAATTCGGGTCATCGGCGGCCCGCCAGGAGTGTTGGCTGTAGGGATCGCCGCCCAGCCCGACGAGATCGTGCTGCGTTAGGGCCCGACGTCGGCCTGAGCAGGTGAGCCGGACAGGATCCGGCCCAGGGCGCGGAACGCCTTCCCCCGGTGGCTGATGGCGTCCTTCTCCTCCGGGGTGAGCTCTGCCATCGTCCTCTCATCCCCCTCCGGCACGAAGACGGGATCGTAGCCGAACCCTCCGGTTCCTCTGGGATCGAGGATCAGCGTGCCCTCACAGGTGGCTTCGGTGGCTGCCTCCCGGCCGTCCGGCCAGGCGCACACCGCCACGCAACGGTATCGGGCCGACCGATCTCCGGGGGGGACGGAGGCGAGACGCTCGATCAGGAGGTCCAGGTTCTGGCGGTCCGAAGCCTCCGGGCCAGCGAAACGCGCGGACCGGTGACCCGGGCCTCCCCCGAGCGCGTCGACCTCGATGCCGGAGTCGTCGCCGAGCGCGGGGATCGCCAGGGCGCGGGCAACCGCACGAGCCTTGAGCGTCGCGTTCTCCCGATAGGTCTTGCCGCTCTCCTCGACCATCGGCCACGATGGATCCGCCTCCGAGGGATCTTCAAAGTTCCGGGCCAGTCGCCACCGTACCGGCCAGTCGGAACAGATCCGCAGGATCTCGGTGGTCTTGCCGGGATTCCTCGTCGCCAGCGCGACCTCCAGCGGGAACCCCATGTGCGAAGGATTCAGCCGGCCAGGACTTGGCGCTGGAAGTCGGTGAGCTGCTCGATCCCGGACGCCGCGAGATCGATCAGATCGCGCAGATCCTCGCGCGAGAAGGCTTTGCCCTCGGCCGTCCCCTGCACCTCGACAAACCGCCCCGCCCCTGTCATGACCACATTGAAATCGACCTCGGCTTTGGCGTCTTCCTGGTACGCGAGGTCGAGGAGGTGCTGCCCTTCCACGATTCCCACCGACACGGCAGCAACCGTGTCCGTCAGGAGCTCTCCCGGCAACGTGCCCGCCTCTCCAAGACGCCCCATGGCCTGGGCCAGGGCCAGGTACCCAGCAGTGATCGACGCTGTTCGCGTTCCCCCGTCCGCTTGAAGGATGTCGCAATCGATCCAGATGGTGCTCTCCCCCATCCGCTCCAGCGCGGTGATGGAGCGGAGTGACCGGCCCACCAGCCTCTGGATCTCCTGGGTGCGGCCCGATGGGCGACCAGACTGCACCTCGCGAGGGGTTCGTACGGCGGTGGAGCGGGGGAGCATGGCGTACTCCGCGGTGACCCAGCCGCTGCCAGTCCCCTGCAGAAAGCGCGGCGGTTTGGGCTCATAGGAAGCGGAGGCGAGGACCCTGGTCTTTCCCATCTCGAGCAAGACCGAGCCCTCGGCCCAGTCCAGATACCCCATCTCCGCCTTCAGGGGGCGAAGGTCGCCGGTCCCCCGACCATCGGCACGCACCAGGGGTTCCCTCACGACCCGCCTCCGCCCCCGGTGTCGACCCGAAGGCCTTCCTCGGCCGCCGTAACCGGGCCACCATACGCTTCCCGGGCCCGAGACTCGGATTCTTGCCGGTCGGTGGCCGGCCAGATGTGCGTGAGCAGCAGCTGCCCCACCCCCGCACTGGCTGCGTGCTGTCCCGCCTCCGTCGCGGTGAGGTGGATCGGAGACCACCCCGGTCGGACCTCCAGCCACGTGGCCTCGCACAGCAGCACGTCCGCGTCCCTGGAGAGATCGATCAGTTCACCCGTCGGCCCGGTGTCGGCGCTGTAGGCGAGGGCCGTCCCATCCGCTTCGATGCGCATGCCGAGGGTGGGAACCGGATGGTTCATCGCCGCCGTTCGCACCCGGAAGGGACCGGCTTCGAAGTCGGTGCCGGGCTCGATCTCATGGAGCCGGAACCCGTCCCCGAGCTTCGGCTCGATCTGAAGGGCGTGCTCGAACATCCCGGGAGGCGCGAACAGCGGCAGCGGCGCCGGCCGATCCTCCTCGGCCCACCATCGCGAGAGCCAGAAGGGATACAGGTCGAGGAAATGATCGAAGTGGCGGTGCGAGACAGCGACCGCGTGGACCTCGTCGAGGCCGACGTGGCGCTGCAGGTTGGCCATGGTGCCGGTCCCCGCGTCGATCCACAGGTTGAAGCCTTCGTGGCTGACCAGATAGCCGCATGCCGCCCCTCCGGGCCGAGCCCAGCCCCCGCCGACTCCGAGCATCACCAGCTCCATAGCTAATCGCCCCGCGATCCGCCCAGCGAAACCTGCACTGCCCCCCCGAATTCCGGGCCGAGGAATCGGCGACCCAGAGTGGAGAATCGGCTCGGATCCCCCGACGACTCGAACCTGTGCACGGGAAGGTCCGGAGTCCCCTCGTTCCCGTCGGCGAGAAGACCCTTCGAGGCGAGCAC
>JBKPAF010000088.1:0-13664 GCA_046726275.1 Actinomycetota bacterium | reverse complement strand
CCTAACAACGCGATCAAAGCGAAGGACTTCGATCTCCGGAAGAAGATCGGGGTGTACAACCGCGGTTGACGCTGCTGTGTCCCCGTCGGGGCCGACCTCGATAACCGCCATGGGCCAGAGAGGTTCAGCCCTCGCCCCTCGGGCTGGAGCCTGGTGACTTGTTCGACAGCCCGAGCTCGTTTCGCCTCGCGGAGGTGCTTCCGACCCAAAATCGTCGCTTTGTGTCCATCCACGCGATCTCAACCCATTTTTCAGTCGCGAATTTTTTTCGCCATCTGGCCTGACTGCTCTCTCCGACTAGGGCGCCGGCCGCTCGATTGCAGGAGCGATGAGCCCTCCCATAGTTCGAGAGGTCCCCTGATCCTCCGAGGCCAAAGGCGATCCGATGATTGGCCTCCCATGGAATCCTCGGCTCGGTAGCGGCGGATGATCCTTAAGGCGAAGCTGGCCGCCCGCGAGCGTGGGACCAGTCCCGTTCGTGGATCGAGGTAAGGTCTGAAAACGAGAAGATGACCCGAGTGGATTGCCCTCCCCGGATTCCTCCGGTCCATGGTCCGTCGGAATGGGCTGGAGAATCACACCCGTCTCCTTCGACTCCGCGTTCGCCATTCGCCGGCTCAGGTGAACAAGAAGTGCACAATCAGCCAGATGAGGAACCCAAGGATCAGCCACCACATCGGCGAGCGGTAGTCGCCTCGGACCCGTCTGACCAGGTCAGTAAACGTTGGCCACCGATCGGTCTTGCTCCGAAGACCCATCACTTCGGAGAAGAGCCAAGCCGCAAAGGCAATCCCCCACGAGATTGCGGCCCATCTTGCTTCGCTCACGATCGCTCACCCTCAGGCAGTCAGTTCTCGCCATGTCACCCTCGGTACCGTACCCGGTCCGAACCGCTCAGCTCCCGATTAATCCTGGCGCATTGGCCTTAAGCATTTCTTACCGGCCGAAATTCGGCTCATCGACTCGGAGGTAACGTGGAGCCCTCGCATTTTCTTGCTGTGTGCTCATCGCTCCTTCTCCTCATTGTGAGGCTGTCACCGACACTCCTAATAGCCTGCCGGCTCAGCCATTCCGGCCTTCCCCCTAATTCCGATCCCCGTCACCGGATGGGGCACGTGTCGCATCCCGGGGCCCGGGATGCCTTGGCGTCCCGTGTGGTGACCGAGATCATTGGACCCCAGCCATCTGGTCCCGCCACACGACGGCCCTGCATCTCGCCGAGCAGAACCGTCTATGGCAGGCCCACCGAATACGTAGTTCCGACAAGGAGCTCGAAGGTCTTCGCAGTGTTGCCGTCACAGATCGGCCGGTCGGACTCCCATGAGCTGCTGCCGGTGTTGCCGATCATCGGCGAGCCCAATGGTGGCCCCTTCTACTTCAACTTCTCTCGCGGCACGTTCGTCGCGTTGCTGGGCGCATCGTTGCTGCTGGCATTCGCCCAGGGATGGGCGGCCTGGCTACTGTGGGGCGGCAAACGCTCGGGAGCCCTCCTGCAGTTTGGGTTGCTCCCAGTCGAGGCGGCGTTCTGGTACGGCTTCGCTCTGCCGATCCCACCGTTGCTCGCCATCGTCCGCCTGGTTCTCACTGAATTGGCCTGGCGGGGTCTGAGGTAGGCGACCTCGACGGAGGATCGACCAATCCATCGCTGCTGCTGGGCAGCAATGGCAGGGAACCGAACTCGTGGTCGAGCGAGGCGATGGCGGGCCGATCCACCCCGACCTGCTCAGCGCGGCCTTCCGGCGGTTGGCGAAGCGGACGGGGCTGGCCGGGGTCCGCCTTCACGACCTCCGGCACTTCTATGCGAGCGAGCTCCTCCGGGGCGAACGTGCACCCGAAGGTGGTCTCGGACCAACTCGGACACTCCTCCGTGGCCTTCACCATGGACTTGTACTCCCACCTGATGCCGAGCGCTGGGCAGTCGGCGGCGGCGGGCATCGAGGCATCATTGAGCTTCACCAGTAGCACTGGCGGCAGACTGGCGGCAGACTGGCCCGCCGGGAGGCGTGCCGGGAGTTGCGTACTTCGTGGTTTCCGCTGATCAGAGCCGGTGGGCCGTGTAGGGATCGAACCTACGACACGAGGGTTAAAAGCCCCCTGCTCTGCCACTGAGCTAACGGCCCCGTCCGCGATTGTATCGGCGCCCGAGGAGCGGTCAGGTTCGGCGGTAACGGTTCGTGATCGGGAACCTTCGGTCCCGGCCAAATGCCTTCGGAGTGATCTTCACGCCCGGCGGCGCCTGCCGGCGCTTGTACTCCGCTCGGTCGACCAGGGTCACGACTCGCCAGACGAGGTCCGGGTCCATCCCTTCTTCAATCATCGCCTCGGGCGAGCGGTCCTGCTCCACGTATGCCTCCAGGACGGGGTCGAGCTGGTCGTACGCGGGCAACGAGTCGCTGTCCTTCTGTCCTAGGCGAAGCTCGGCCGAAGGCGGTTTGTCTAGGACGCTCTCGGGAAGCGGCGGCGGATCGGTCTGGTTGTTCCGCCATCGGGCCAGCTCGTAGACGAGGGTCTTCGGAACGTCCTTGATAGGGGCGAAGCCGCCGGCCATGTCGCCGTACAGCGTCGAATAGCCAGTGGCCATCTCGCTCTTGTTCCCCGTGGCCAGGACCAGGGCGCCGAACTTGTTGGAGATTGCCATCAACAGGTTCCCTCGGATCCGGGCCTGGAGGTTCTCCTCGGCCACGTTCTCCTGGGTCCCCTCGAACACCTCGTCGAGGGCAGCAAGGTAGGCCTTGAACACGTCGTCGATGCGGATCTCATCCAGCCGGATGCCCAGGCGTGCAGCCACTTCGGCAGCGTCGAACAGGCTCTCCGCAGAGGAGTAGGGAGACGGCATCGCGAGCGTCCGCACGGCCTGAGGTCCGAGCGCGTCGGCTGCGAGGGTGGCCGTGAAGGCGGAGTCCACTCCGCCTGACAGCCCGAGCACCACTTCGCGGAAGCCGTTCTTCCTGACGTAGTCACCGAGACCGAGCACCAACGCTCGGTAGACCTCCTCCGGACCCCGTGGCCACGGCGATCGCGACGGATCGGGAAGTTTGGGCTTCGCCGTCGCCCCGATGGACGGGCCCGGGTAGCCATCGGGCGCCTCTCCACCGTCGATCTCGACCACCAGGAGGTCTTCGTCGAACATCACCGCGTGCCAGACCAGGTCGCCCCGCGGAGAGACCACCATCGACCCTCCATCGAACACCAGCTCGTCCTGCCCGCCCACCGCGTTGACGTACACGATCCACGCGCCCGTCTCCTGAGCGCGTTCCCGGCAGATTTCCAGGCGCTCGGCGATCTTGTGGCGGTGGTAGGGGGACGCGTTGATGTTCGGGATGACGGCCGTTCCCAGCTCCGCGTAGGCATTCCAGGGGGACCCCGGTTTCCACGCGTCCTCGCACACCGATATTCCCAACGCGGCCGACGCGACCCGCACTGGGCACGCGGTCTCACCAGGGACGAAATACCGCTGCTCGTCGAAGACCCCGTAGTTGGGGAGCCTCACTTTGTGGTACCGGGCCAGCACCTCACCACCGGACAACAGGCCGGCGGAGTTGTGAAGGCCGGCGTCAGACCGGTCGACGAACCCTGTCAGGACGGCGCACCCCCCGGCCGTCCTCTGAGCGAGATCCTGGAGGGCAGCCAGGTTGTCCCGGACGAATTCAGGGCGGAGAACGAGATCCTCCGGGGGATAGCCCGTGACGGCAAGTTCGGGAAAGCACACCAGGTCGGCCCCGCGCTCGGTTGCACGCGCGGCCCACTCGGCCATCTTGTCGACGTTGCTTCCGAGATCGCCGACCGTGGTGTTGATCTGCCCCAACGCGATCCGAACCACGAAGCAAGGGTAACTCCGTGTCGGCTGGCCGGCCGGCTACAGAAGCGGCAGGTAGCGCTCCAGCTCGTAGGGAGTGACGTACGCCTTGTACGAGTCCCACTCCTCACGCTTGTTCCGGATCAGATATTCCAGGACATGGTCGCCGAGCGTCTCCCGGACCAACTCCGAGCGCTCCGCGGCCGCGATGGCCTCGAACAGGTCCTCGGGGAGCGACTCGATACCGGCCGCCCGCCGTTCCTCCTCGCTCATCTCGTAAATGTTGTTCGAGGCCTCGGGTGGGAGCTCGTATTCGTTCTCGATGCCCTCGAGGCCCGCGGCGAGCATGCACGCAAAGGCCAGGTAAGGGTTGCAGGCCGGGTCGGGTGAGCGGAACTCGATCCTGGTCGCGCTCTCCTTCCCCGGCTTGTACACAGGGACCCGGACCAGAGCGCTCCGGTTGCGCCGCGCCCAGCAGATGTACACCGGAGCCTCGTAACCCGGGACCAGTCGCTTGTACGAGTTCACCCACTGGTTCGTCACCAGCGTCATCTCCCGAGCGTGGCGGAGGATCCCCGCGATGTACGCCCTGGCGGTCTTCGAGAGATGGAACTCGTCGGTGGGGTCGAAGAAGGCGTTTCGGTCGCCCTCGAAGAGCGACTGGTGGGTGTGCATGCCGCTTCCATCGACCCCGGCTACCGGCTTGGGCATGAAGGTCGCGTACACGCCGAACTCCTGCGCGGCTTCCTTCACCGTGAGGCGGTAGGTCATGATGTTGTCCGCCATCGACAGAGCGTCCGAGTAGCGGAGGTCGATCTCATGTTGCGAGGGCGCCACCTCGTGGTGGGAGGACTCCACGGGGATTCCGACGGCTTCGAGGTACTCCACCGTTCGCTTCCGCAGATCGGTGGCCACATCGAGCGGGGTCAGGTCGAAGTAGCTCCCCTGGTCCAGGAACTCCGTCCCCTGGGCGTTCTTGAAGTAGAAGTACTCGAGCTCGGGACCGATGTGGAAGGTGAAGCCCATGTCGGCAGCTCTGGCCAGCTGCCGCTTCAACGTCTGTCTGGGGTCGCCCTCGAAGCGCGTGCCGTCCGGGTCGTAGACGTCGCAGAACACCCGGGCGACCTGGGACTCGGACCTCCACGGGATGATCTGGAACGTGGAAGGATCCGGCATGGCGACCATGTCGGCTTCCTGGATCCGAGCGAACCCCTCGATGGCCGACCCGTCGAACCCCTCACCTTCGGTCAGGACGGTCTCGAGCTCCTGGGCCGTAATGGCGATCGACTTTAGGAAGCCGAGGACGTCGGTGAACCACAAGCGGATGAACTTGATCCCTCGCTCCTCGACCGTGCGAAGGACGAACTCGGCCTCGTTGGACAGCGTCATGGATCCCTCCTCGTCATGCGCGATCCAGCGTACGCCCGGCCCACGCTCGGCGCGTTACGGCCGGGTTAATTCCTTCTCCTGACAGTTCACGCCGGAACGTCCTCATTCGGTGGCGGATCCACTACGTGACGTACCGATCGGCGGGGTTTGTCTTGCAAGCGCTCGGGTAGCTTGTACCGGTCACCGCCCGCGATCGGCGCCCCCGATCGAAAGGAGGGCCGATGCCACTCTGGGCATGGATCCTCATCGCAGTCGCCGTCGTCCTGCTGGTCGGTCTTGTCGCCTGGGGTATCTACCGGCAGCGTCAGAGGACGCGGCTTCGTTCGACGTTCGGTCCGGAGTACGAGCGGACCGTCGACATGGCCGGGCGTCGAGAAGCGGAGTCAGAGCTCGCAGCGCGAGAGAAGCGGCGGGCGCAGCTGGACATCCGGCCGCTCGACCCGGCCGCGCGAGAACGGTACGGCGAGGCCTGGCGGGACGCGCAGGCCCGATTCGTGGATTCGCCGGAGCAGTCGATCCGTGAGGCCGACCATCTGGTGACCGAAGTCATGCGCGAGCGCGGATACCCGATGGAGGACTTCGACCAGAGAGCCGCGGACGTCTCGGTCGACCACCCCAACGTCGTCGAGAACTATCGGGCCGGGCACGCTACCTCGTTGGCCAACGAGCAAGGGGAGGCGTCCACCGAGGACCTCCGTCAGGCCATGGTGCACTACCGGGCCCTGTTCCTGGAGCTCCTCGAGGAGTCCGAGGAGGGCGTGCGGCGGACGGGCTGATCGGATCGATCCCACACCGACATCAACATGTCTGGCTTGGTTCGGATGTGGGAACACTATCTGGGAACACTGAGAAGAGAGGAAAGGAGATGACCATGCTGAGCTTGCTGGCGATGAGCGCCGCCGCTGCCACGATCCTGTGGGTCATCGCTGCGGTGCTGGTGATCTGGGGCATCATCACGATCATCCGAGGTGGGGTGCTCTACGGTGTCGTCCTGATCATCGTCGGGCTGCTGGTGGGCCCGGGAGGCGTGAGCATCTTCAGATAACCATCGGCCGTTTGCATTGACCGGCGGGATGCCGGACCCGAGGACCCAGGTGGAGACCCACCTGGGTCCTCGGTTTGTACGATTCCTCGAACGTGCTGACGCCGGAGATCCTCGGGCGGGCGCTCGGGGAAGCACCTGATCCCGAGCTGGCCCGCGTCGCCGTCTCCCGGATGGAGGAGCGCCCGGGGGCTCGCGCCTTGTTGGAGCGCCCGGAGATCATCCTCGGAGCCGCCCGCCTGCTCGGATTCTCCACGGCTGCGTCCGACTTCTTCACGGCCCATCCAGAGGAGCTCGAGGCTCTGTCGGATCTCCGGCCGCGCACTCTCGACGAGCTGGTACTCGAGGCAGCATCGGTGACAGAAGCCCTGGGGTACCGGGCCGGCCTTCGGAGGTTTCGCCGGCGCGCTTCGTACAGGGTGGCCGCCAGAGACCTGGCTGGGGCCTCGGCCGAGGTAGTGATGACGGAGCTCACCTGGATAGCGGAAGCCTGCCTCAGGCTGGCCGCGCGGGGCATACCAGGGGCCGATCGCCTCGCGGTCATCGGGCTGGGGAAGCTGGGAGGACAGGAGCTGAACTACTCCTCCGACGTCGACGTCCTGTTCGTCCATGGGGCGACGGGTCCCGAGGCGCAGGAGGCGGCGGGGCGAGAAGCGGCGTCGATGATCGCCGCGCTCTCCGAGCCCACGCCGGAGGGCGTGGCCCTCCGAGTCGACGCGAGCCTGCGCCCGGAAGGCCGAGCCGGTCCTCTCAGCCGCTCGCTCGGATCCATCACCGAGTACTACGGCAAGCTCGCCGCCACGTGGGAGCGGCAGGCGCTTCTGAAAGCTCGCCCGGTCGCCGGCGACGCTGGGCTGGGGGCAGCCTTCCTCGACGCGATCACCCCGTTCGTCTACCCGTCGATCCTTCCCGCCTCGGCCATCGAGGACGTCCGGTCGTCCAAGGCTCGGATCGAGGAGTTCGTCCGTGCCAGCGGGAAGGAGGGCGTCGAGCTCAAGCGCGGGAGAGGCGGCATCCGCGACATCGAGTTCGCCGTGCAACTCCTCCAGCTCGTCCACGGCCGCCGGCACCCCGGTCTGCGAGAGCCGAACACCCTCTCGGCGCTCGAGGGATTGGCAGAGGAGGGCTTCGTCAGTCGCGTCGATGCCGAAACGTTGTCCGACTCATACCGGTTCCTGCGCACCCTGGAACACCGTCTCCAGATGGTCCGCGACCTTCAGACCCACGAGCTGCCCGCGGATCGCCGAGCCCTCGGGTCCCTGGCCCGGTCCATGGGGCTCGCTTCGGCTGAGCACCTGCAGATCGAGTACCTCAGGCACACCGACACGGTGAGGACGCTCCACGAGCGCCTGTTCTACCGGCCCCTGCTGGGTGCGTTCGCCGGAGCGGCCACTCCTCCCCCAGGAGTGGACCGTCCCGCCACGGAGGAGCTTCTGGTCGGGCTCGGCTTCGGCGATCCGGCGGCCGCCTACCAGACCCTGGCCGGTCTCTTCGATCCCTCCTCGCGACTGGGCAGGGTCCTCGGCACGCTGTTCCCCGTGATCGCCCCTCCACTCGCTTTCGCCCCCACCCCTGATACGGCCCTGGTTCGGTTCGGCCGGGTGGTCGAGAGCCTTCGGGCGCTGTCCGACCAGATGGCCGACACCCTGGCGGATCGACCGGATGCGATGGGTCGGTTGGCGGCACTGGTGGCGGTGAGCTCGAGCTTCGCAGACGCGTTGGTGGCCAGGCCCGTCCTGGTGAGAGCGCTACTGGAACCCCCGGCCGACGAGGTCCCCCTGTTCCCGGGCGACAGCCAGGGGGAGCTCGTCCGGGTGGCCGGGGCCTATGCCTCGGGCGAGCTGACGTTTCCAGATTCGGGACGCCGACTGGCAGCGGTGGCCGACGGCATTCTGAGATCCGCCGTCGAGGAGGAAGCTCCCGCCGTCCCGCTGGCCGTGATCGGCCTGGGCAGACTGGGATCCGAGGAGCTGAGCTTCGCCTCGGACCTGGACGTGGTGTTCGTCTACGAGGGAGAGGGGGCCGGCGACTTCGAGGCAGCAGGCCGCGCGGCCGAGCGCATCCTGGCCAGGATCGGGCAGGAGGGATGGCTTGCCGACGCGGACCTCCGGCCGGAAGGACGGGCCGGCCCCCTGGCCCGATCGATGGCCTCCTACCTCGAGTACTGGCAGCGATGGGCAGAGACGTGGGAATTTCAGGCCCTGCTTCGAGCCCGGTTCGTGGCGGGAGACGAGCGGCTCGGTCTGCGCTTCCTCTCCAACGCCGCGGACTTCGCCTACCCGGAGACGCTCACTTTCGAGCAGGTTGCGGCGATCCGCCGGATGCGGGTACGGATGGAAGAGGAGCGGGTCCGCCCCGCCGAGGCCCGCCGGTTTCACTTCAAGTTGGGATACGGGAGCCTGGCGGACGTGCAATGGGCCGTGGAGCTCTCGTTGATGCGTCATGGGAACAGCAACCCCGAGCTTCGAACGACAAACACCCTGGAGGCGCTGGAAGCTCTGACCGCAGGGCGGCTTCTGGAGGAGAGTGTGGCCGCCTCGCTGGGCGGGGCGTACGTCTTCCTCTCGGACGTGAAGAACGCCCTGGAGATCGAACGGCGAGTCCCGGTCGCGGCGCTTCCGCCGGTCCCCGAGGCTCAGGCCGCCCTGGCTCGGAGACTCGGCTACGTCGAGCACGCCCGCCACCGTTTCCTCCAGGACTACCGGCGGATCACCCGGAAGGCCCGCCTGGCCATGGAGCGCGTGTTCTATGGGGAGGACGACGAGCGTGTTGAGGAGCGCCGTTGAACGAGCCCCCGGAGCCTTCCATCCCCCGGTATGGCGAGGAGTCGCTGGCGGAGGTCGTTCCGTCGGTGCTGGCCGCGTTGGGCGTGCCTGGGTTCGACAACCGGCTTGGCGTGGACCCGCTACCCGGCGTGTGCCTGTTGGTGGTCGACGGGCTGGGGTGGGAGCTCCTCCTGGACCATCCGGACGACGCGCCGTTCCTCCACGAAGCGGCGAGATCTTCGGGCCGGGCCATCACCACGGTCTTCCCGTCGACGACGTCGGCCAGCCTCGCGTCGCTCGGGACGGGCTTGCCCCCCGGGGAACACGGCCTCGTGGGATACACGTTCGCCGTCCCGGGACATGACCGGGCCATGAACTCACTGCAGTGGGAACTGTACGGGGTGGGTCCGTACCTCGACCTGCGGGATGAGTTTCCCCCCGAGCAGGTTCAGCCGATGCCCACACTCCTGGAACGGGCCGTTTCCGCCGATCACCAGATGACCTTGGTCGGTCCGGCCGCGCACGCGACCTCGGGGCTTACCAGGGCCATCCTTCGCGGTGCGAGGTACGTGGGTGCCGACGCCCTCGACCAGATGGTCGAGGCAGTGGGAGCGACGCTGGCCTCCGAAGCGATGCGAAGCGTCTACGCGTATCACCCCTTCCTGGACACCTACGGCCACCTCAGAGGGGTCGCGTCGGACGAATGGCGAGAGCACCTCCGAAGCGTGGACCGGGCGGCCCGGACCATCTACGAACGGTTGCCGTCAGGGTTCGGCCTGGCCGTGACCGCCGATCATGGGATGGTGAACCTCGGGCCCGAGGAGAAGATCGACGTCGCCGACACGCCTGAGCTTCTGGCGGGCGTCTGGTTGTTGGCCGGTGAGGCCCGTGCCCGGCACATCCACACGCGCCCGGAAGCCCGAGACGACGTGCTCGCGGTGTGGCGCGACAAGGTCGGGGACCGCATGTGGGTGGTCTCGAAGGAGGAAGCGATGGGCGCCGGCTGGTTCGGGCCCACGGTGTCCGACTGGGTCGTTCCCCGCATCGGCGACGTCGTTGCCGCGGCTTTCGCCAACGTCGGGATCTTCCAACGAGAGGTCGACCCCCTCCAGGCCACGCTGGTCGGGCACCATGGATCCTTGACCCCGGTGGAGCAGCGCGTGCCGTTCATCCTGGTCAGGCGATGACGGATCGGCCTCGACGAGCAACCCTTATGGCCGTCACCGCCATGGTCACGGCGGGTGCCTGTTGGGGCTTGGCCGCAGTCATGGCCAAGACGGCGTTCGACCGAGGGGTGGCTCCGGTGCGGATGGCCGAGGCCCGGGTGGTGGTCGCCCTGGTCTTCCTGGCCGGCGTCCTCGGCTGGCGAAGACGTGAGCTGTTGAAGCCTCCTCCCGGAACGTGGCCGGTCCTGATCGCCTTCGGCCTATCGGTTGCCGCGGTGAACTCGACCTACTACGTCGCCATCGACCGGCTCCCGGTCGGTGTGGCCATTTCGCTCCAGTACACGGCCCCCGTCCTGTTGCTGGGATGGGTGACGATCACGGCGAGGGGCCCCGGACCGGGCCGGGTGGTCTGGATGGCCGCCTCGCTCACGCTCCTTGGCGCCGTCCTGGTGAGCCGGGCGTATGCGGGCCTTCGGGACGTGGACCTGATCGGCCTGCTCGCGGCCGTTGGATCAGCCGTGTCCTTCGCCACGTACCTCCTCAGCGGCGGGAGCGCCGGTCGCCGCGGGGTGAGCCCTGCCACGGTGTTGTTCTGGGGCTTCGTCGTGGCCGCCCTGGCGTGGAGCGTGATCTCGCCATGGTGGTCATGGCCCGTCGACAAGCTTTCCGAGGGCGAGGTGGCGCTGTCCGTCCTGGGGGTTGGGATCGTCGGCACGCTGATCCCCTTCTCCCTCGCGGTGTGGGCCTTGCGGGTCCTGCCACCGGCCACCGCCGGCATCGCTGCCACGGTCGAGCCGCCTTTCGCCGCCGCGTTCGCCTGGCTGTTCCTCGGCCAGCACCTCTCACTGGTGCAGATCGCCGGGGGGATCCTGGTCCTGGCGGGGGTGGTCCTCGCTCAACGGGCATCGGTGATGCCGGAGGCGCTGGCGGTCGAGCCGGTTTCCTGAACAGAAGGACTTGGGACTCTAGGAGTCGGGTCGCGCCGGACCCACTGGATCTCGAGGCCCGCGAATCGCCGGAATGCCTTGAAGACCGTGTCTGAGCGAGTCTCCGGTGGGCTGGGGTCGTGGCGTGAGTTCACCGAGGGAGAGGGACGAGACTGAGCGCGCGGCTCGGGACGCTGATCTGAAGGAGAGTCCGAGGGCGGTGGAGGTCCGGCCCCCGGCCACTTGACGGCGGTTGGAGTTGGTGCGGATCTGCTCGATGCGGGCGCCGGAGGCACGGATTCATTCCGGATGGGCGCTGGCGGAGCTTCGAGCTGGGCGCTCGACTCCGGCTGCCAGATGGCGATCGAGTCGTACAGTGGCGAGCCGCAGACCTCACACGCTGCGGCCTGGCGCGAGCGAAGGCCGCACCACACGCACTGGACGTCCTCGTCGGAGGTGTACGCGCGTTCGGATGGGCCCGATCCGAGGATGGCAACGAGACCGCCCTCGCTCGACGAGAGCGGCTTCCACACCGAGATTCCAGATGGCGGCAGCGGAAGCGGCCGCGCCTTGCTCATGGTTCCCTCCCGGGCTTGCCAAGTGCCGCACTAGAGGTATCGCGCGGTTCGCGCCTCGACTTGTCCGGCCCAAGGGCGATTTCACCCGGGCCCTTGTGCCTAGGGCTCGGACCGTGACGGTTCGCCCGAAGCGGAGAGCCGGCCCTGGGCGGCCGGCTCTCGCGTCGACAGGGTGCGAGTTAGATCACACGTCGTAATAGAGCCAGAACTCCCAGGGATGAGGACGTAGCCGAACCTGGTCCAGTTCCCGGAGCCGCTTGTACTCGAGCCACGTCTCGATGACGTCCTCGGTGAATACCCCACCTTCCAGCATGAACTGGTGGTCGGCCTCCAGCGCGTCGAGGACCTCCTCCAGCGACCCTGGAACCTGCTTGACCTGGGATGCCTCCTGCGGGGGCAGGTCGTAGAGGTCCTTGTCGATCGGGTCGGGTGGCTCGATCTTGTTCTTCACGCCGTCCAGGCCCGCCATGAGCATCGCCGCGAAGGCGAGGTAGGGGTTGCAGGACGGGTCGGGTGAACGGAACTCGATCCGCTTCGCGGCCGGGGTCTTGTAGTAGACGGGGATCCGGGCACAGGCCGAGCGATTCCGCTGCGAGTACACGAGGTTGATGGGCGCTTCATAACCGGGGACCAGGCGGCGATACGAGTTCGTGGTGGGGGCAGCGAAAGCCAGCAGCGCGGGCGCGTGGGCGAGGAGCCCGCCGATGTAGTACTTCGCCGTGTCCGAGATCTGCGCGTAGCCCATCTCGTCCCAGAACAGGTTCTCGCCTTCCCTCCATAGGCTCTGGTGCGTGTGCATCCCCGAGCCGTTGTCCTGGAAGATCGGCTTGGGCATGAACGTGACGGTCTTGCCCGCGGCCCGAGCCGTCTGCTTGACGACGTACTTGTACTTCATCACGTTGTCGGCGGTCTTGAGCAACGTGTCGTATCGGATGTCGATCTCCGCCTGCCCGGCGGTGCCGACCTCATGGTGCTGAACCTCGACCTCGATCCCCACCTTCTGCAGGTTGAGGACCATGTCCGTGCGAAGGTCCTGGTAGTGGTCCATCGGCGGGAGAGGGAAGTAGCCCTCCTTGTATCGGGGCTTATAGCCGAGGTTCCTGCCCCCCTCCTCTGCGCCGGTGTTCCAGGCGCCCTCGACCGCGTCGATGTGAAAGTAGCCCTCGTGCTGGTTCTGGTCGAACCGGACGGAGTCGAAGATGTAGAACTCGCATTCCGGCCCCCAGTAGCTGGTCTCGGCGATCCCGGTCTGCTGGAGGTGCAGCTCGGCCTTGCGGGCGATGCCTCTCGGGTCCCGCGTATACATCTCGCCGGTGACCGGGTCCCTGACGAAACAGTGAAGGACGAGCGTGGGGACTTTGAGGAAGGGGTCGATGTAGGCGCCCGCCGGGTCAGGGACCAGGAGCATGTCCGATTCCTGGATCTCCTGAAACCCGCGGATGGACGAACCGTCGAAGCCGTAGCCGTCCTCAAAGCCGTCCTCGCTCAGCTGGGCGATGGGAACGGAGAAGTGCTGCATCAAACCGGGCAAGTCGCAGAATCGAAAGTCCACCATCAGGGCATCCGCGTCCTTGGCCAGGGCGAGCACGTCCTTGGGGGTCTTGGTTTCCTCCGGCATGCCTGAACTCCCTCCTCGAATGGGACCCAGGCAGCGTAGCGGCCGGCCATTGCCCGCTCGTTTCGGGCACGTTAATTCCGTGTTTCGTTTTCGGCGTGTCGGCGAGATTCGGCGAGTCCCGTCCTGTGCCATTCCCGCAGGTCAGCTGCGGTGTGACAAAACCGACGAGGCGCCGACCAGGAGGCCTTTCCGTTAGCAGAAGTTAGCACCCGGTTAGCACCCCCTTTCGGGCCGGTGGCGTTGTTTTGTGTGTCATACGCCGTCATACACGCGTCGGCGTGGGTTCTCACCCCTGCAGGAATCGGCCCAGGCGATCGGTCGCGTCCCGATCGGCCGAGGTGACGAAGTGCGAGTATTCTCCGACCCCCGCCGATCCCGGCGAGC
>JBKPAF010000087.1:0-10153 GCA_046726275.1 Actinomycetota bacterium | reverse complement strand
GGAGAACACCGAGGACCTGTACGCGGGGATCGAGTTCATGGTGGCCAGCAAGCAGATGCAGCGCCTGCGGGAACTGGTTCGGGTCCTGCTCGGCATCGAGATCAGATGGGACGCCGGAGCCACGGTCAAGCCGATCAGCGTGACGGGGACCAGGCGCATCGTCCGCTTCGCCTTCGACTTCGCCCGCAAGAACGGCAGGAAGAAGGTCACCGTGGGACACAAAGCGAACATCATGAAGTTCTCTGACAGCGTCTTCCTGTTCACGGCAGCGGCCGAGTCGGCCTCCTATCCCGACATCGAGTTCGAGGACGTCCAGATCGACGAGCTCGCCTACCGCCTGGTCGCAGAGCCGGAGACGCTCGACGTGCTGCTCCTTCCAAACCTGTACGGCGACATCGTGAGCGACCTCTGCGCGGGCCTGGTAGGCGGTCTCGGGCTCGCGCCCGGGGCAAACCTGGGGTGGGAATACGCCCTTTTCGAGCCCGTGCACGGCAGCGCACCCGACATCGCCGGCAAGGGCCTGGCCAATCCGACGGCCATGGTCCTCTCGTCGGCCATGATGCTGGACCATCTGGGCGAGGCGGCCGCCGGCCGAGCCATCAGAGATGGAGTCAGCCACGTTCTGGCCGAAGGCAACGTGCGCACGGCGGATCTGGGAGGCTCGGCCTCGACCCAGGACATGGCCGAGGCGATCGCCGGGAGCGCGAAGGCCGCGCTGGTCGGGTCCTAGCTCCTGCTGGTCAGCTCTGCGGCTCCCGACCGGGAGCCTTCTTCACCTGTCAACAACCTGGCTCGCCGTGGTGGCCGCAGCACCCTTTGAGCCTGGCCACGGACATGACCCGATTGCGGGCCGTGAGCCAGAACTTCGTGCCCACTGAGCCTTCGTACTCCCGCCAGTTGGTGAAGAACTGCGAGGCGTAGTCACTGAGTCCTTGAGGGTCGTCGGGTTCGTGGTCCGGCATCGGTGACCGCGAGCTTACCCAGTGAGCCCGGCGGCTGCTGCCTCACGCGAGCGAGACGAGCTCGAGGAGGTCCTCGTTCCAGTAGTCGAGCGCGCTTTCCGGCATGAACAGCACGCGGTCGGGTTCCAGGGCGTGGACGAACTCGGTGTCGTGGCTGACCAGGATCATGGATCCCGGCCACGCGCCGAGCGCCTTGGACACGGCCTCCCTGGAAGGCGGGTCCAGGTTGTTGGTGGGCTCGTCCAGCAAGAGAAGGTTGTGTCGTCCCGCGACGAGTTGCGCAAGCGAAAGCTTCGTCTTCTCCCCTCCGGACAGGGTTCCCGCGTCCTGGAAGGCCTTGTCTCCTCGGAGCTCGAACATGCCCAGGAGGGCCCGGAGCTGCTGCTCCGGCGCCGTCGACGCGGATCGCATGTGGGTGATGACGTCGATTCCAGGAGTGATCCCCTCGTGCTCCTGCGCGTAGTACCCCAAAGAGACTCCGGTGCCCGCCCGGATGTCCCCGGCGTCGGCCCCTGACTCACCGGCAAGGATCCGAAGGAGCGACGTCTTTCCCGCGCCATTCAGCCCGATCACCATGAGCCGTTCGCCCCTGGCCAGGCTGAAGCTCACGTCCTCGAACACCGGCGGCCCCCCGTAGCTCTTGGAAAGGCCGGTCACTGTGAGCACCATCCGTCCCGCATGAGGCGGCTGGGGAAACCGAACATTGACCTTTCGTTCGCGCTTCGGTGCCGAGACGGCCTCCGACTTCATGCGTGCCACGCGTGAATCGAGGGACTTCGCTATCCGGGCACGCTTCTCGGTCTGGTGCCGCATGGAATCCGCCAACGTCGACAGTCGCCGGATCTCCGCCTGCTGACGGGTCGCCAACTTGGCCAGGCGCGCTTCCTCCTGTCGCCGGGCCCCCCGGTACTGCGAGTAGGTGCCCCGGTACTCCACCAGGCGGCCATCGTCCAGATGCATCACACGCGTGATGGACCGGTCGAGGAGCATGATGTCGTGACTGACGACCATGAGCGCCCCGCGGTAGGAGGCGAGGAACTTCACCAGCCAGCCCTTCGCGTCGTTGTCGAGGTGGTTGGTGGGCTCGTCCAGAAGCAGGAGGTCGCTCCCGGCGAAGAGGATCCGGGCCAGCTCGAGGCGGCGCCGCTCCCCTCCGGACAGGACCTTGACCGGCAGGTGCATCCGGTCGGCTGCCAGGCCGAGACCGGCGGCGATCTGACGCGCCTCGGCTTCGGCCGAATAGCCACCTGCATGGCGGTACTCCTCCTCCGCGCGGGAGTAGCGGGCCACGTTCTTCACGGAGTGGTCCTCCTCCATCGCAAGCCGCAGCTTCTCCAGCCGATCGGTGGCCTCGGCGATCCCCCGCCCCTCGAGCACGTGGACGATCGCCGGGATGCCCAGATCCACCCCTCGCGAACGCGGATCCTGACGGAGATGGCCCAATCGACCTCGGCGGGAGACGACCCCGTGGGCGGGGGCGGCTTCGCCGGCCAGCACTTGGAGAAGCGTGGTCTTTCCAGCCCCGTTCCTCCCCACGAGACCCACCTTCTCCCCCGCATGCAGGGTGAAGGAGACCCCCTCGACCAGCGGAAGTCCTCCTGCTTCGATTCCGAGCTCGCGAACCTGCAACATGTCCCGGCGATTATGGTGGACCGAGCCGGATCCGCCCCTGGTCCAGCTCTCCGCGAACGACGGTCACCGCCCTACCCCCCAGCCGGACCCGGTCGCCGTCGAGCCGGACCCGTATAACTCCACCTCGGGGAGAGGCCTGGAGAGCCAGCATCTCCTCTTTGTCGAGACGGGGCGCCCAGTACGGTCCGAGACAACAGTGGGCGGACCCCGTGGCCTGGTCCTCATCGATCCCGATGGCCGGGGCGAAGTACCGGGACACGAAATCGTACTCGCCGCTTCCTCGCGCGGTCACGATCACGCCGCGAGCAGGCACTCCCTCGAGAACGGAGGCGTCGGGCGCCAATCCCGCGACTCTGTCTTCAGACTCGACCTCGACCAGGTAGTCGAGCCGGTTCTTCCCCACGTAGATGGCGGAGGCGATACCAAGGCCGCGGAGCAGCTCATCGGGCACCTCCGTCTGCGCGCTTTCGCGCTCCGCCGGGAAGTCCATCTGGATCCAGGGCCCCTCCCGGTGGGCGGTCAAGGTGCCGGCGACGGTCAGGAAGCGGGCGGGGTCGGTCAGACCGAGGAGTCCCTCGTCCCACAGGACGTGTGCCGCGGCGAGCGTCCCGTGACCGCAGAGCGTCAGCTCGACCCGAGGGGAGAACCACCGAAGCCCGTAGCCGCTGGGCCTCTGTTCCACGAACGCCGTCGCGGGAAGGTCCATCTCTCGGGCCACTGCCTGCATCCAGGCCTCTTCCGCCGGTTCGGCCAGGAGGCTCACGGCCGCGGGGTTTCCGGTGAGGGGCGGTTGGGCGAAGGAGTCGACCTGGAACAGCTTCACCGGACCGTCCTCACCGGCTCGCCGTCCGCTCGGTGACCGGGGCGGGCATCAGCCCAGCTTCGCCAGGTCCTCGCACTTCGCCCGGATACCTTCAGCCGCCTCGCGGAGAGCGCCGAGCTCCTCCTGGTTCAGATCCAGCTCGACGATTTCCTCCACGCCGGCGTTCCCCAGCCGTACCGGCACGCCGACATAGACGCCCTCGATGCCGTACTGGCCGGTGCACCAGGCGCAAACGGGGAGGACCTCCTTGGTGTCCCCGGCAATCGCGTTCACCATCTGGGCTATGGCCGCTGACGGCGCGTAGTAGGCACTCCCTTTCTTGAGCAGGGCGACGATCTCGGCCCCCGCGTCTCGGGTCCGCTGGTACAGGCGCTCCAGCGTCTGCTCGTCGGCCAGCTCGGTGAGCGGCTTTCCTCCGACGGTGGCCTGCCGAGGGAGGGGGACCATCGATTCCCCATGCGAGCCCAGGGTCATGGCTTCCACCTCGCTCGGAGACACCCCGAGCTCCTCCGCGATGAAGTACCGAAGTCGGGAGGAATCGAGGACTCCGGCCATCCCCATGACCCGTTCCTTGGGGAAGCCAGACACCTCGGACGCGAGGAACGTCATCTCGTCGAGCGGGTTGGTCACGATGATGAGGATCGCGTTCGGTGACTGCTGAGCAGCTTCGGTGACGACTCCTCGAACGATGCCGGCGTTCTTGTCCAACAGGTCCATCCGGCTCATGCCCGGCTGTCGGGGGAGTCCCGCCGTGATCACCACCACGTCGGAACCGGCCGTGTCTCCGTAGTCGTTGGTGCCCCTGACGTTCGGATCGAACCCCTCGATGGGGGCCGACTCCCTCATGTCCAGCGCCAGGCCCTGAGGAAGGCCCTCGATGATGTCGATCATCACTACGTCGTCGGCGAGGCCCTTCTGGACGATCCGCATCGCCGCGGTTGCCCCGACGAATCCACTTCCAACAACGGTCACACGCATCCGATCGCCTCCTGAAAGGACGTCTCAGGGGGCAATCCTACGGATTTCGGGGGCGGTCCTCGAAGAGAGGCGTTACGAGGCCGGGGCGGGCGAGCGGTCGGTCGTCCGCAGGCCGGCTTGCTCCAGCATCAGCAGGAAATCGTGAGGCTGGGACGAGGCGTGGAGTGCGTCGTCGATCGTGATTAGGCCCTGGCGGACCAGCCCGAGCAGGGACTGGTCGAACGTCTGCATCCCGTAGTAGTCGCCCTCGGCGATGATCTCGTGGATCTCGGCAGTCCTGACGGCATCCACGATCCGGTCGGCGATGCGGCCGTTGTTCACCATCACCTCGACCGCAGGGATACGCCCGCCCCCAGCCTTCGGGACCAGTCGCATGCAGACGACGCCGCGGATCACGCTGGCCATCGTCACGCGGACCTGATGCTGTTGGTACGGAGGAAAGAAGTCGACCACGCGGTTCATCGTCTCGACGGCGTTAGTCGTGTGCAGGGTCGAGAGCACAAGGTGTCCGGTCTCGCCGGCCGCCAGCGCCGCCCAGACGGTCTCCGGGTCACGCATCTCACCGATGAGGATGACGTCGGGGTCCTGGCGAACAACCGCCCGCATTGCGGCCTCGTAGCTGTCGGTGTCCATGCCGATCTCGCGCTGGTTGACCGTGGCCACGCGGTCCGGGTGCAGCACCTCGATCGGTTCCTCGATCGTCACGATGTGGCAGGCCCGGTTGGCGTTGATGTGGTCGATCATGGCGGCGAGCGTGGTGGTCTTTCCGGCCCCGGTTGGCCCGGTGACCAGGATCAGTCCACGAGGGGCATCGGCGAGCTGCTGGACGACCGGGGGGAGCCCCAGGTCCTCGAAGCTCTGGCTGCCCACGCGGACCCGGCGAAGGACGAGCGTGATCGATCCTCGCTGATAGAACACGTTGGCCCGGAACCGACCGACGCCCGGGACCGACAGCGCGAAGTCCGTTTCCTTCTTCTGCTCCAGCCATCCCCGGCGGTCCGGGGGCATGATCGACTGGGCCAGGAGTTGGGTGTCCTGAGGGGTGAGTCGGGGTCCCTCCAGGCGCTGGAGTTCACCGTCGACGCGGATGAGCGGAGGTGACCCCACCTTCAGGTGAAGGTCCGATCCATCGTTCTCAGCCAGCACCCGAAGCAGCGCGGCCAGGTCCAGATCGTGCACGAGACTCCTTCCACAAGACCACAGGCGAGCGACCAACAGGCCGATCCCACTAGGAAATCGGCATCCAGGGGTAGGTGCTTGAACCTAAGCCGCTCGCCCTTTCGGTCGGCCGTTCTTGGTTGCCTGCCCGGGTCGGGACTGGAATGCGTGCAGTGGCCCAAGTTGTAAGTGGATGTTGACAATCGAACGTACGTTCGGTATGATAGATACATCCCCCAGAAGCGCGAGTCTGGGATGCCCGTGCGGGACGACAGATTCATCGAAGATCTGATCCGGGAAATGGACGGGGTCAACGCGCGCGTTTGTTCCACCCAGCGCCATCTGTTCCAGCTGATCGCTCACGCAGACGCTGTCGAGGTCTGGCGCGACTCCGGGGCTCGGGATATGGCCCACTGGCTATGCATGCGTTACGGGATCTCCCACTGGAAAGCGAGCCGGTGGATCAAGGCTGCTCACGCGCTGGAGGAGCTCCCGAAGCTGTCGGAGGCGTTTACGTCGGGAGCGCTCGGGATCGACAAGGTGGTGGAACTTTCGCGGTTCGCCACCCCAGAGACCGAGGACGGGTTGGTGGGGTGGGCCCAGGGGGTGTCCTGCGGGTGCATCCGGTCCAAGGCGGACCTGGCCGACCGGTCCTTGGAGGAGGCTCGGGAAGCCCAAGAGGCCCGGAGCGTTCGGTGGTGGACCGACCGGGACAACGCCCGGTTCGGCCTAAGTGCGGAGCTCCCAGCCGCGGAGGGGGCGGTGGTGGCCAAGGCTCTGAGCCGTCTTGCTGACGTACTCCCGATCATGCCGGGTGAAAAGGACGAGTGGTTCGTGGAGGCGAGGCGGGCTGATGCCCTGGTGGCCATTTGCTCGGCCGCGATCTCGTCGGATCCAGATCCGGACCGAGCCACCGTTGTCATCCATGCCAGGCTGGACTCCTCAGGGAAACAGATCCACAGCGCTGAGGTCGAGGGGGGTCCGGCCATTTACCCAGAGGTGGCACGGCGCCTGGCGTGCACCGGACGGATCCAGGTGCTGCTCGAGGACGAGACCGGGCAGCCTATCCGGCTGGGACGGATCAGCCGGGAGCCTCCGGAGTGGATGATCCGGCAACTGAAGTACCGGGACCGGGAGTGCACCTTTCCCTCCTGCGGTGCCCGTCGGTTCACCCAAGCCCATCACATCGTCTGGTGGGACAGAGGAGGTGCGACCGACCTGGACAACCTGGTACTGGTGTGCACCTTTCACCACAAGCTGGTCCACGAGTACGGGTGGAGGCTGGTTCGCCACGAGGATGGCACGGTCGAATGGTTCTGTCCGGATGGGGTGAGATATCGCGCGGGGCCGTCACCGCCCAGCGAAGAGATTGAGCTAGGCGAGTCGCTTCTAAGAGTGATCTGGGCCAAGGCGCTCCACTAACCTGCGTTCCCTTGCTCCGATTTGTAGTCTGGCAGGCATGTATCAAGGGCGGCTCGGGACGCAGCTCTTCCTCATCCGCGCCGCCGCCACTCGGATCGGACTGAACCTGCCGCGTCCGACTGATAGCTTGCGCCGCCTTCGGCTTGCCGAGGCCGCATCCGCGAGGGAGAGCGCGTGAGGAAGACACCCACTGCCGGACTCGAGCTTCCCGCAGATCTGACCGAGCGGACCAGCGGGTTCACCGGACGGGAATGGGTGTTCGAGAAGCTTGATGGGTGGCTCTCGGCGGATGGGCCCCGGACGTTCCTCCTTACCGGCGGCCCAGGAACCGGCAAATCAGCCATCGCCGCCCGGCTGGTCCAGATGAGCCGCACAGAAACCTCCTCCGAAGGCTATCTACGTCTTGGGGAGGGGGCTCTCACCTACGCCCACTTCTGCCGGGCGCGAGAAGATCTCACCCTTGATCCACTGCGGTTCCTGGAGGCTCTGGCCGGGACTCTGGCCGGTCGCCACGAGCCCTTCCGGCAGGTTCTGACCAAGGACGATCACGAACAGATCACCGTGAACGTGGAGACCATCACCCAGGAGGTCCGGGGGGGAGTGATGGCCGGAGCCTTGGTGGCGGGGGTAGTCATCAGGGTCGGTGAACTGGCCGCTCGGGTGGCCTTCGACCGTCTCATCCGTCGCCCGCTTGAAGCCCTGGTGGAGAGCGGGTTCCACGAACCAATCGTCGTGCTGGTGGACGCCCTTGACGAAGCCCTCACCTACTCCTCGGAGGACACCCTTGTATCACTGCTGGGGGCGATCACCGATCGGCCTACCGACCTCCCGGAGCCGATCAGCCTGGTCCTAACAAGCCGTCCCGACCCCCGGGTCCTCTCTTCCATCACCGAGCCCACTACCCTGGACCTGCTGTCCGATGCTCCCACGGACATCGACGAGGTCCGAGACTACGCCTATCGGCGCCTGAGCCCCCTGCCCGAGCCGGAGCGGGCCGAGGTGGCCCGCAGAGTGGCCGACGCGGGTAGTGGCAACTTCCTGCATGCACGTTACGTGGTGGACGACCTGCTCCGTCGACCCGAACAAACCCGCGACCTTTCAACCTTGGTTCTTCCAAGGGGCCTCAAGGAGCATTACCGGGAATTCCTGGACCGGTTGGCCCGCAGCAGGGAACGGTGGGAGGAGCGGTACCGGCCCCTCCTGGGAACCTTGTCGGTGGGAAGGGGCGACGGACTCACCGCCGAGCAACTAGCGGAGATCACCGATCTCCCCCGGTCCCGCACCGACGACGCCCTTCAAGCCTGCGCCCAGTACCTCAGCGGCCCGGAGCCCGAGGGGCCCTTTCGCCTCTATCACCAGTCCTTCCGCGACTTCCTGCTGGAGAACAAGCAGCACCGGGTCTATCCGGAGGAGGCCAACGAGGCTGTGGCCCGGTACTTCCTCGACGAATACGAGGACGACTGGGCGAAGTGCGGCGACCGGTATGCGCTGGAGCACACTCCAGCGCACCTGCTGGAACCACTGAAAGAGGCAGGCGGCGGCAAGGTCCGTCGGAGCCTGGTAGAGATGCTCACCGAGCTCCTCACCGACCTCGGGTTTCTCGAGTCCAAAACGGCGACCTTCGGGATCGACGCGGTGCTGTCCGACCTCCGAACCGCCACCCGGTTATCCCCCGCGAGTAACGACGTTCTGCTCCCGGTGCTGCGGACGATGACCCTCGAGGTGAACAGTCTTCGACCATGGGAACCCGACCGCTTTCGCGCCTATTTCGCTCAACAGATTCGCAATCGAGCAGCGGATCTCGGAATCAGATCCTTGATGGATACCGCCCAGAGACGCCTCGATTCCCTCCGCGAGCCTCGATTCGAGCTGCTTTGGCTTGCTAGGCGGGAAAGTTCAGCCCTTGAGCGAACCCTAACGGGGCACGCCGAATGGGTCGGGGCGGTCGCCATCACCCCCGACGGGCGCCGGGCCGTGTCCGGCTCGGGGGACGACACCCTAAAGGTCTGGGACCTGGACACCGGGGAGGACCTCCGGACCCTGGCCGGCCATGAAAGTACGGTTTTGGCTGTGGCCATCACCCCGGACGGGCGCCGGGCCGTTTCTGGATCGGGGGACACCACTCTGAAGGTGTGGGACCTGGACACCGGGGAGGACCTCCGCACCCTGGCCGGCCACGCGGATTCGGTCGAGGCGGTGGCCATCACCCCGGACGGACGCTGGGCCGTGTCCGGCTCGATTGACGGCATCCTGAAGGTGTGGGACATTGACACCGGGGAGGACCTCCGGGCCCTGGCCGGCCACGCGGACAGGGTCGCGGCGGTGGCCATCACCCCGGACGGACGCTGGGCCGTGTCCGGCTCGATTGACGGCATCCTGAAGGTGTGGGACCTGGACACCGGGGAGGACCTCCGCACCCTGGCCGGTCACGAAGCAGCGGTCAGGGCGGTGGCCATAACCCCCGACGGGCGCCTGGCCGTGTCCGGATCCAGTGACCGCGCACTCAAGGTGTGGGACCTGGACACCGGGGAGGACCTCCGCACCCTGGCCGACTACGTAGGTACGCTTTGGGGGATTTGGGCGGTGGCCATCACCCCCGACGGGCGCCGGGCCGTGTCCGGCTATGACGACCACACCCTCAAGGTGTGGGACCTGGACACCGGGGAGGACCTCCTGACCCTGGCCGGCCACGCGGGTAGGGTCGCGGCGGTGGCCATCACCCCGGATGGGCGCCGGGCAGTGTCCGGCTCAATTGACAACACCCTCAAGGTGTGGGACCTGGACCCCGGGGAGGACCTCCGCACTCTGGCCGGCCACGAAGCCGCGGTCAGGGCGGTGGCCATCACTCCTGACGGGCGCCGGGCCGTTTCCGGCTCGGACGACAGCACCCAGAAGGTGTGGGACCTGGACACCGGGGCGAATCTCCTGACCCACGAAGGTCGGGTGGGTCTTGCGGTGGCCATCACCCCGGACGGGCGCCGGGCCGTGTCCGCCTCACTGGACACCACCCTGAAGGTGTGGGACCTGGACACCGGGGAGGACCTCCGGACCCTGGCCGGCCACGGACATCGGGTTAGGGCGGTGGCCATCACCCCCGATGGGCGTCGGGCCGTGTCCGCCTCGCTGGACACCACACTGAAGGTGTGGGACCTGGACACCGGGGAGGACCTCCGGACCC